>NZ_JBHJUO010000031.1:0-13755 GCF_042268445.1 Streptomyces sp. NPDC056169
GCGGGGGCCCCCCCCCCGCCGGCTGCACACCCCCCCGCGTTCGGGCGGGGGCGCCCCCGCCGCGCGCCCCCCCCCACCACCGGAAGGGGTGAATGCACGTAACTTTCCCACCCCGGTCGCGTTCTGTCGCGGTACGCGTCGGGAGGGTTACGGAGTGTCAGGCAGCGGCCAGTTCCTTGCGGCGTCCCCGGCGTTCGGCCGCGTGGGCCGGGTCGAGGGACGGAACGGCGGCGAGGAGGCTCCGCGTGTACGGGTCCTGGGGTGCGCCGTACACCTCCTCGACCGTGCCCTGCTCGACGATCCGGCCGCCGCGCATGACGGCGACGCGGTCGCTGACCTGCCGGACGACGGCGAGGTCGTGGGCGATGAAGACGAGCCCGAGGCCGAGTTCGGCCTGGAGTTCGGCGAGCAGCGCGGTCACCTGGGCCTGGGTGGTGACGTCGAGCGCGGAGACGGGTTCGTCGCAGACGACGACCCGGGGCTCGGCGGCGAGCGCGCGGGCGATGCCGACGCGCTGGCGCTGGCCGCCGCTGAACTCGTGCGGGTAGGCCTCGTACCGGTCGGGTTCGAGGCCCACCCGGTCGAGCAGCTCCCGCACCCGGCCGCGGATCCGGGTCTCGTCGCGCTCCCCCGCCGCGCGCAGCGGGTCGGCGATCGACTCGCCGACGGAGCGGCGCGGGTTGAGGGAGGCGACGGGGTCCTGGAAGACCATCTGGAGCTCGCGGCGGTACGGGCGCAGCTCCCGTTCCGACAGGCCGCCGATCTCCTTACCCCCGTAACGGAGCCGGCCGCCTGTCGGATCGAGGAGCCGCACCAGCATGCGGCCGAGGGTGGTCTTGCCGCTGCCGGACTCCCCGACGACGCCCAGGGTTTCGCCCGCGTGGACGGTGAGGGAGACGCCGTCGACGGCGGTCACCGCGCGCTTGCCGCGCCCGAACTCCCGCCGCAGGTCGACCGCTTCGATGAGCGGCTCGCCGGCGGGCGCGGCGGCGGGCCGCACCGGCCCGTCGAGCCGGGGCACGGCGGTGAGCAGCCTGCGCGTGTACGGCTCCACGGGGGCGCCCAACACCCCGTCGACGGGCCCGCGTTCGATCTCACGGCCGCCGCGCATGACGAGCACTTCGTCGACGCTCTCGGCGGCGACGCCCACGTCATGGGTGACGAGCAGCAGCGCCGTTCCGGTCTCGCGCCGGAGTTCGTGCAGCAGGTCGAGGATCTGGGCCTGGACGGTGACGTCGAGGGCGGTGGTCGGCTCGTCGGCGACGAGGAGCCGGGGTTCGCAGGCGAGGGCCATCGCGAGGAGGGTGCGCTGGCGCATGCCGCCGCTGAACTCGTGCGGGCGGGAGCGGGAGCGGCGGGCCGCGTCGGGGATGCCGACCCGGTCGAGGACCTCGACGGCGCGGGCGCGGGCGTCCCGGCGGGAGCCCCCGGCGTGGATCCGGTACACCTCGGCGATCTGGTCGCCGACGGCGTAGTAGGGGTCGAGGGCGGACAGCGGGTCCTGGAAGACCATGGCGGCGACCCCGCCGCGCAGTCTCCGCAGCTCGGCCGGGCCGGCGGTGGCGACGTCGATGCCGCCGACCCGTACGGAGCCGGTGACCCGCGCGCCCGTCCCCCGGTGGAGGCCGAGGAGGGCGCTCGCGACGGTGGACTTGCCGCTGCCGGACTCGCCGACTAGGGCCAGGGCGCGGCCTTCGCCGAGGGTGAGGGAGAGCCCGTCCACGGCCCGTACGGGGTCGCCGGCGCGGTCGAACTCGACGGTGAGGTCCCGGACTTCCACCAGGGGGGCTTCGTTGAGCGAGGTCACGTCAGGACCACCCTTCGGTCGGCGGCGGCGTACAGGAGGTCGGCGACGACGCCGGCGAGGACGACGGCGACGCCCATCACCATGACCACGCCCACCACGACCGGCAGGTCGATCGAGCGCACCCCGTCGAGGAGGGTCTTGCCGAGTCCGGGGATGCCGAAGAGGGACTCGGTGAGGACCGCCCCGCCGAACATGTAGCCGAGGTCGACGGCGCTGACCGCGATGACCGGCGGGACGGCGCCGCGCAGGGCGTGACGGGTGACGACGGCCCGCTCCCCCACGCCGTAGGCGCGGAAGGTGCGGATGTGGTCCTCGGCGAGCGTCTCCAGGGTCGAACTCCTCGTGAGCCGCGCGTATTTGGCGGATTCGAAGAAGCCGAGGGTCAGCCAGGGCAGCAGCATGTTCCACGCCCACTGCTCGGGGTCCTCGCCGAGGGGGACGTAGCTCGGGAAGGGCAGCCACTGGAGGTAGGCGCAGACGACCATGAGGAGCAGCAGCCCGAGGATGAAGACGGGCGTGCCGGTCGCGGCGAGGGTGAGCACGGTCAGGACGCGTTCGGTGGCGCCGCCCCGGCGCAGCGCCGAGAGCAGTCCGGTGCCGACGCCGACGACGAGCCAGACGACGAGCGCGCCGAGGGCGAGCGAGGCGGTGGCCGGGAGGCGCTCCAGGATGAGCCGGGTGACCTGCTGGTCGTTCTGGTACGAGAGTCCGAGGCAGGGCGCGTCGCAGTGGGTGACGGAGGTGCCGGTGGAGTAGTCGCGGCCGACGAACACCCCCTGGAGGAAGTGCAGGTACTGCGTGACCACGCCTTGGCCGAGGCCGAGCCGCTCGCGCACCTGGGCGATCTGCTGGGGGTTGCAGCGCTCCCCGCAGGCGAGCCGGGCGGGGTCGCCGGGCGCCACGTAGAAGAGGGCGTACACGAGGACCGAGAGCGCCAGGAGGACGAGCGCGGCACCCGCGAGCCGCTTGAGGACGTAGCGGGTCATCGGGAGTTCTCCTTACGGGTGCCCACGCGCAGCCGGCTCGCCTCGCGCGGGTCGAGGGCCGTGCGGACCGCGTCGCCGAGGACGGTGAAGGCGAGCACGGTGACGAAGAGCAGTCCGGCGGGCAGCAGGACGTACGCGGGATCGGCGCGGAACCAGGTCTGCGCGGTCGACAGCATCTGCCCCCAGGACGGGGTGGGCGGGGTGACGCCCACGCCGAGGAAGGACAGGGAGGCCTCGACGACCATGTTGGTGGGGACGAGGATCGCGGCGAAGGTGATGACGGGCGCGGCGAGCGCGGGCAGCAGTTCGCGGCGGGCCGTCCGCCACCGTCCGGAGCCCGCGAGGCGGGAGGCGGCGACGAAGTCGAGGCTCTTGAGGGTGAGGGTCTGGGCGCGCACGATCCGGGAGGTGCCCGCCCAGCCGAGCAGGCCGATGACGAGGATCAGCAGCAGCGGGCGGGGGAAGTCCCGGGGGACGACGGCGGTCAGCGCGATGGCGAGGACCAGCATGGGCAGGGCGACGAGCACGTCGGTGATCCGGCCGAGGAGGCCGTCGACCCAGCGGCTGCCGAGCCCGGCGGCGAGGCCGATGACGACGCCGAGGGCGACCTGGACGGCGGTGGCGCCGACGGCGACGAGGAGCGAGATCCGGGCGCCGTACAGGAGGCGGACGAAGAGGTCGCGGCCGGTGCCGGGTTCGACGCCGAGCCAGTGGTCGGCGCTCGCCCCGCCGAAGGAGCCGTACGGGACGCCGCCGCGGGCCGAGTCGACGAGGTCGTCGTGGTACGCGTACGCGTCCTGCCCTTCCAGGGCGGCGAGCAGCGGCGCGGCGACGGCGAGGAGGACGAGCAGGAGGAGGACCCCGGCGGAGACGAGGGCGGCGGGGCGGGTGCGGAGCCGCCGCCAGGCCTGCCGGGCGGCGCCCGTGGCGGGGGTGCCCGCCACGGGCGCCGACGGGTCGGCGAGCGGTGTGCCGGTCAGTGCGGTCACTTGACCGCGACCTGCGAGATGTCGAGGACGCCGGTCCAGTCGCTGATGACGACGTTCTTGATGTCCTTGCCGACGAGCCGCTTGTAGACCGGGTGGAAGAGGGGCACGTCGAGCGCCTGCTCGCCGATCTTCTTGTCGAGGGCGCCCCAGCGGGCGGCGGCGGCCTGGAGGTCGGTCAGCTTGTTGATCTCGTCGATCTCCTTGTTGACCGCCGGGTCGTTCAGCTGCGCGTGGTTGTAGTTGGAGCCGTTGGCGACGATCTGGCGGCCGTCGAAGATCGGCGCGAGGAACGGGCCGCCGGCCGGCCAGTCGGCGCCCCAGCGGGAGAGGAAGAGACCGGGCGCGTCCTTGACGCTCCAGCGCTTCTCGTTGAAGGAGTTGGGCTCCTGGCCGTCGAGCTTCACGGTGATGCCGGCCTTGCCGAGGGCCTCCTGCACGGCGGTGGCGATCTCGGGGCTGGTGGCGCGGTTCTGGGCGGTGGAGTGCAGCAGGGTGACGCTGAGCCCGTTCGGGAACCCGGCCTCCTTCAGGAGCTGCTTGGCCTTGGCCGGGTCGCCGGTCTTCCCGGCCGGGAAGTGGTCGTACGGCGTGAAGCCGAAGGACTTCTGCTCGGGCAGGAAGGTGGTGGCGGGCTCGGCGAGCGCGGAGCCGCCGGCGGCGTTGACGACGCTGGTGCGGTTGACCGCGTACGAGATCGCCTGCCGGACCTTGGGGTTGTCGAAGGGCTTCACCTTCGGGTTGAAGGCGAGGTAGTTGGTGAAGCCGAAGTGTCCGGTGCCGACGCGGGCGGCGAGCGCCTTGTCGGAGCCGACCTGGGCGAGTTCGGCCGGGCCGAGGTTGGTGTCGGTGGTGACGGCGGCGGAGTCGGCTCCGGAGGAGGTGGCGAGGCGCTGGTTGATGACGGCCTCGTCGAGCCCGGACCTGACGTCGATGCGGTCCGGGTAGGCCTTGCGCTCCTCGTCGGTCTTCGGGTCCCAGTGCTCGTTGCGCTCCAGGACGAGGCGCTCGCCGTCGTTCTCGTTCTTGACGACCTTGTACGGGCCGGAGGAGACGGGGTGCTCCTCGTACTTCGCGCCCTGGTCCTTGGCCTTCGGGACCGGGGTGAACTGCGTCTGCGTGGCGACGAAGGGGAACTCGCCCTCGGGCTTCTTCAGCTTGAAGACGATGGTCCGGTCGTCGGGCGTGACGACGGACGCGAGGCCCTTCTTGTCCTTGTAGGGGCCCTGATAGGTGTCGCCGCCGACGAGCCAGTCACGCAGGTAGGGGGCGCCGCCGGAGAGTTCGGCGGCGAAGGAGCGCTCGATGCCGTACTTGACGTCGGCGCTGGTGATGGGCGTGCCGTCCTCGAACTTCAGCCCCTCCTTGAGGGTGTACGTCCACTCGGTGGCGTCCTTGTTGGGGCGGCCGATGTCGGTGGCGAGGTCGGGGACGACCTTGCTGCCGGCGGCGCCCGCCTCGCGGTTGCGGGTGGTGAGCGTACGGAAGACGAGGGAGGGGACGTTGCCGCCGCCGGAGGTGTAGAGGCGGGCGGGGTCGAAGTCGGTCTGCGCCTCGCTGTTGAGGACGGTGAGCGTGCCGCCCTTCTGCGGGGTGCCGGCGGCCGCCTTGCCGGCGGCGCCTCCCGTGGCGCCGGTGTCCTCGGGTCCCGCGCAGGCGGCGGTGCCCGAGGCCAGGACGATGCTGACGGCGGCCGCTGCCACGCGGCGCGAAATGACGGACGATTGACGCATCGGAGAAGACCTCTCGAAGAACTGCGGGCGGGGAAAAGGGAATTCCGCGCAGGCAGCGGCGAGCGGCGACGTCCGGAGAAAGGGACGGAGAACCGGAACAGCACAGGGAAAAGCCGCGCCTGCGGGAGGGAAATACCCGGGCGCGGAAAGGCGTCGGCAGTACGCGAAGACGGAAAGGCCGACGAGCGCTCGGGCTGGCGTCAGCTACAGAGAATGTCGGCCACGGCGTGTCCGGTCACGCCGATGAGCGCCAGCTCAATGGCGGCGCGATCGAAGGCGACGTGACGGTGCGACATGCCGAGAAATATGAACGAACGCACGAGCGATGTCAACGCGCAGGGAGGGTTTCCCGAGACGCGCGTCTCACCATGTGATCATCATCGGAAGAGGCGGAACATCAACTTCCGGGATACACCCAGGGGTTGGGACGGCAGGCGATTCCGTCGATCCGCAGCGACTTCGTCTGCTGCTGCATCACGGGGGCGAGCGCACCGGGCGTGCTGCAGCTCACATGACCGTGCCCGAGCCGGTGTCCGACCTCGTGATTGATGAGCATCTGGCGATAGGCGTACATGGCTTTGGGTCCGAAGGTCTGAGAGCCCTGCGCCCAGCGGAACGCATTGATCATCACGCGCTCGGTATTGGCGGAATCGCAGGACACGTTGTCGACCGTCGTGTCGAGCCCCGACTTCCGGCACCACTCCCCGGTGGTGCCGGGGCTCGCGAGCGTGATGACGAACTGGGGTTCCCCGGTGGAGATCCGCTCGAAGGTCATCGCCCCTTGACCGGCCCAGCTGCGCTCGTCGTTGAGCGTCTTGTGCACGGCCGAGGCGAAGAGCGCGGGGTCGAGCCCGATGCCCTTCTCGACGTCGATCCGGTAGCGGACGAGCCGCCCCTTGCCGGGTGCCTTCTGGAAGCCCGGCACGGCCTCGAACTCGCCGGAGCCCTTCAGCTTCGGGTCGATCGGGAACTGGCGGGTCATCAACTGCTCGTACGTCGGCGCCGGGGCCGAGGCGGACGCCGAGGGGGCCGCGGGCGCGGCGGTCGCCGGGCGCGACGGGGTGATCCGGTCGTCGGAGCGGGAGGCGGAGGTGTCGCCCGAGGCCCGGTCCGCCTGCCCGTCGGCGGCGCGGGTGGTGGTCGGCGCGTCCCCCCGGTCGGCGACCTGCCCGGCGACGACGACGGCGAGGACGGTGGTGACGGCGGCGGCCGCGATACCGGTCAGGGTGCGGCCCTTGAGGACCCGGCCGCCCGATCCGTCGGCCGGAGCCTCCGGGTCGGTCGGGCTCCCACGCCGGGGCCCGGGGATGAACGCGCCCCGCTCGGATCCGGCCGCGTCCTGCTGCTCGGGTGCGTCGGGCCCGAACGCGTCCGACTCGAACGCATCCGGCCCGAACGCGTCCGGTCCGAACGTGTCCTGCCCGGGCGCGGCGGCCCGGTGCGAGCCGCGCCGGCGGCCGTACCCCTCGGGAGGACGCGGACCGCCGCCCTCGTCGTGCTGCGGATGCCCGCCCCGTACGGGACTGGTCCCGTAGGCGGGGATGCCGTACGCCGGGGTTCCCGGGGTCCCGTGCGCGGGGGTGTCGTAGGACCCGCCCCCGTACGTCTGCGTTCCGTACGGCGCCGACCCGTACGGGGGTGTCCCGCGCTGGGGTGCCTGCGGCGTCCCGTACTGCGGGGTTCCGTACTGCGGGGTTCCGTACTGCGGGGTTCCGTATCCCGGCGTATCGGCGACGCTCTCGCCGCCGCCCGGCGCCCTGCGGCGGCGCCCCGTCCCCGAGGGGGCCTGCCCGGTCGCCCCCGGGGCCTGCCCGGTCGCTCCCCCGGTCTGCCCCGTCACCGTACGCGGCGGTCCGGCCGCGGCCGGCGCGGCCGTCCCCGTCGTCCGGGTCGTCCGTCCGGCCGCCGCGCGCTGCTGTTCGGTGTCGGGCACCGAGGGCACGGAGCCCTTGCGACTATGTCGTCCCACGCCCCGGATCAGCTCCCGCCGTCTTCGGCGATCAGTTCCCGCGCGGCCTGGGCGACCGTCTCGGGGTACTCCATCATCGCCACGTGCCCCGCCTCCGGCAGGGTCAGCAGGCGCGAGCCTCGGAAGGCGGCGGCCGCCTTCCGGGCCATCCGGTACGCGACGAGCTGATCGCGCCCGCCGTAGACGAGGAGCGTCGGGGCGAGCACGCGCTCGGCCTGCCGCCACAGCCCGTGCTGCCCGCCGAGCGTGTACGCGTCGACGATGCCGCGCGAGGAGCGGGCCATGGCGTCCCAGAAGTAGGGGAGCTCCAGGCGCCGCTCCATCTCCTCGACGGCGTGCCGGAGGCCCTCGTCGGAGACCCGGCCGGGATCGCCGTAACAGAGGGAGAGGACCCCGCGGACCCGCTGCTCCGGCGTCCAGTCCCGGGAGATCTTCGCGAACAGCGAGGCGACGCCGGGCACCGCGAGCAGCGCGGTGGGCAGGGCGCTGCGCTGGGCCCGCAGCTCGGGCAGGGCCGGGGAGATCAGGGTGAGGGTGCGGACCAGGTCGGGCCGGACGGCGGCGACGCGGGTGGCGACGGCGCCGCCCAGCGAATTGCCGAAGAGGTGGACCGGTCCCCGCCCGCCGGCGTCCAGGAGCCGGATGACCGCGCGGGCGTGCCCGGTGACCGAGTAGTTGCCGTCGTCGGGCGGCGGGGAGTCGCCGAAGCCGGGCAGGTCGACGGCCTCGCCGTCGACCAGGTCCGCGAGCAGCGGCATGAGCGCCGACCAGTTCTGCGAGGAGCCGCCGAGGCCGTGGACGTACAGCGCGGGCGGCAGACCGGTGCGGATGCCGGGGCGGGCGCGCACGGTAAGGGTGAGTCCGGGCAGGGCGACGGAGCGGAGCTCCTCGCCGTCGGCGACCCGTACGGTGCGGATCCGCGACGCCTGCGGGGCGGCGGCGGTCCGGGTTTCCGGCAGCTCGGTCGAGGACATGGCCGCAATATTACGAGACGATCACGCGGCGGCGCGTGTGGGTGCCGTCACAAGTGCGTGTGCGGCGGGGCGCGTGTGCTCCTACGCTCGAAGAGAGGGCCATCGGAGCGGACCGCGGACCCCGCGCGCCGGAAGGAACCGCATGACTGTCGATCCGACCGAGCCGGACACATTCGCCGAGGAAGAGGTCGTCGTGCTCGACCAGGAAATCCCCGAGGCCGACGCGGCCGAGCAGCACACCGAAGTCCAGCAGCGCGAGGACGAGCACCCCACGCATATCGAGCACGAGTCGGCGAACGAGGCCGACGCGTCCGATCAGGCGCGTGTCGTCGCCCTCGACGAGGACGACTATCGCTGATTTGTTCGGTTTAATCTTGAATCGACTGTCGACCAGGGCGTCCGGTCCGTGAAATTCTGCGTTCGCACCGCGCACAGCCGGGTTACCCAAAAGTACGATGGCGGCGCGGCGCGACAGCGCGCATGGATCGAATCTTGGGAGGCCGCGTGAGCGCCATCGAGCAGACAGAGGCAGCACGCCCTCGGGGCACGCGCCTGCCGCGACGTGCCCGACGGAACCAGCTGCTCGGCGCGGCCCAGGAGGTCTTCGTCGCCCAGGGGTACCACTCGGCCGCGATGGACGACATCGCCGAGCGGGCGGGCGTCAGCAAGCCGGTGCTCTACCAGCACTTCCCCGGAAAGCTGGAGCTGTACCTGGCCCTGCTCGACCAGCACTGCGAGTCCCTCCTGCAGTCGGTGCGCACGGCCCTGGCCTCCACCACGGACAACAAGCTCCGGGTCGCGGCGACGATGGACGCCTACTTCGCGTACGTCGAGGACGAGGGCGGCGCCTTCCGGCTGGTCTTCGAGTCCGACCTGACCAACGAGCCGGCCGTGCGCGAGCGCGTGGACCGCGTCAGCCTGCAGTGCGCCGAGGCGATCTCCGACGTCATCGCCGAGGACACCGGTCTCTCCAAGGACGAGTCGATGCTGCTCGCCGTGGGGCTCGGCGGCGTCTCCCAGGTCGTGGCCCGCTACTGGCTGTCCAGCGAGTCCGCGATCCCCCGCGAGAAGGCGGTGGGTCTGCTGACCTCGCTCGCCTGGCGCGGCATCGCCGGCTTCCCGCTGCACCCGGTCGACGGCCAGCTGAGCGCCGAGGGCCACTGAGCCCCTGCCCGGGGCATTCCCGCGGGCTGTTCGCTCCTGGCGTGCTGCGGCTGAGCCGTGCACGTCCCCTCACCGGGCTAATGTGTGCAGCGTACGGCGCGGGAATTCGCGCAACGCTGACCGTTCGGAGGGACATAGCCGTGGAGGTCAAGATCGGCGTGCAGCACGCACCCCGGGAGATCGTTCTGGAGAGCGGGCAGTCCGCCGAGGAGGTGGAGCGCGCGGTGGCCGACGCACTCGCCGGCAAGGCGCAGCTGCTCAGCCTGTCGGACGAGAAGGGCCGCAAGATCCTCATCCCGGCCGAGAAGATCGCGTACGTGGAGCTCGGCGAGCCCGCCGTGCGTCGGGTGGGCTTCGGCGCCCTCTGAGTCCCGGATCTACGGGAAAGGCCCGGCGGACCGTCACGGTCCGCCGGGCCTTTCGTCTGTCCGTCGTCCGCCCCGGCATCGGGCCGTATGGCCACGTCAGGGGGTACGGGGAGGATTGCCGTCCGGGCGCCGGGGGTAGAAGGGCTACGACCGCACCACCCGCCCCGCAGCACCCGCGAGGTGATCCGCCGTGTTCCTGGAAGCCCTCGGTTCCGCCCTGCTCGGCTTCGCCCTGGCCTGGGTCGCCGTGCACCGGCTGGCCGACCGCCTCCCCTCCCGGGGGACCGTCCTCATGACCGGCGCGGTGGGCGGCGTCTTCGGCTCGCTCGTCACGCACGGAGCGCTGGGCCCCGGGCATCCCCTCGCCACCCTGATCGGTGCCGTGGCGGTCGCGGCGGTGCTGCTCTCCCTGCTGATCCGCCCGGCCTCGCGCCGACTGCGACGATCAGCGGCGGCGTGAACAGCGCCGCACGCCCCTGGAACGACCAGGAACCGCCAAGTTCCTAAGCGGCCAGGCCGAGTGCGGCCATCCGCTTGGTGTGCGCCTCGGTGATCCGGGAGAACATCCGGCCGACCTCGGCGAGGTCGAAACCGTCCGCGACACCGCCGACCAGCATCGTCGACAGCGCGTCGCGCTCGGCGACCACGCGCTGGGCCTGCGAGAGCGCCTCGCCCATCAGACGGCGCGCCCAGAGCGCGAGCCGGCCGCCGACGCGCGGGTCGGCGTCGATCGCCGCACGGACCTTCTCCACGGCGAAGTTGCCGTGGCCGGTGTCGTCGAGCACCGACAGGACGAGCCCGCGGGTGTCGGAGTCGAGCCGGGCCGCGACCTCCCGGTAGAAGTCACTGGCGATCGAGTCGCCGACGTACGCCTTGACCAGACCCTCCAGCCAGTCCGACGGCGCGGTCTGGCGGTGGAAGTCGTCGAGCGCCTTGGCGAAGGGCTCCATCGCGGCGGTCGGCTCGGCGTCCACGGCGGCGAGCCGGTCCCGCAGCTGCTCGAAGTGGTGGAACTCGGCCGAGGCCATCTTCGCCAGCTCCGCCTTGTCGGCGAGGGTCGGCGCCAGCTTGGCGTCCTCGGCGAGCCGCTCGAAGGCCGCCAGCTCTCCGTAGGCCAGCGCGCCGAGGAGGTCGATCACGGCGGCGCGGTACTGCGGCTCGGCGGATGCCGTGGCCCAGTCCTCGGCGGCGATCCCGGTCGGTGTGGCGTTGTCAGGCGTCTCCATGGAGCGCACAATAGCCCGCTCCCGCCGCCGGGAAGGCCCTGGTCAGTCAGTGTGACCGTGCCCTCATCACGTTTTCTCCCAACACACATGCGCGATTCCGGGGTACAGTGATAAAGCGCCTGCTGAGTATGCGGACATGCTTTTGCACGTTCGGACGTATCCGGTGGGCCGACTCATGAATGAGGATGCCCGGTCGGTGGCCCGATCGGCTCCGGCCCGACAGCCCTTCCGGCGGACCCCGCGGAAGGGTCACCTCAGCGGTACGACGCTCGAGCGACGGCAGTGGTCCCGTGCCACCCGGCTGTGATCTTCCCGATCCGGCCGGTGTCCCGGCACGGTACGACCCCCATCGTTCGCCTCGTACCGCGTCCACAGAAGAGGCAGCACCCTGACTACGACTTTCCGAGAACTCGGAATCCTCCCCGAGACGGCCGAAGCCCTTGAGGCCGTCGGCATCGTCACCCCCTTCCCCATCCAGGAGATGACCCTTCCGGTCGCCCTCACCGGCACCGACGTCATCGGCCAGGCCAAGACCGGCACGGGCAAGACCCTCGGTTTCGGCCTTCCCATCCTGGAGCGCGTGACCGTTCCCGCGGACGTCGAGGCCGGCCGGGCGAAGCCCGAGCAGCTGACCGACGCCCCCCAGGCGCTCGTAGTCGTCCCCACCCGCGAGCTGTGCCAGCAGGTCACCAACGACCTCCTCACCGCCGGCAAGGTGCGCAACGTCCGCGTGCTCGCCATCTACGGCGGCCGTGCGTACGAGCCCCAGGTCGAGGCCCTCAAGAAGGGCGTCGACGTCATCGTCGGCACCCCCGGCCGACTGCTCGACCTGGCCGGCCAGCGCAAGCTCGACCTGTCGCACGTCAAGGTCCTCGTCCTCGACGAGGCCGACGAGATGCTCGACCTGGGCTTCCTGCCCGACGTCGAGAAGATCATGAACATGCTTCCGGCCAAGCGTCAGACCATGCTGTTCTCGGCGACCATGCCGGGCGCGGTCATCAGCCTGGCCCGCCGCTACATGTCGCAGCCCACGCACATCCGGGCCACCTCGCCCGACGGCGAGGGCGTGACCGTCGCCAACATCAAGCAGCACGTCTACCGCGCGCACAACATGGACAAGCCGGAGATGGTCTCCCGCATCCTCCAGGCCAACGGCCGCGGGCTCGCGATGATCTTCTGCCGTACGAAGCGCACGGCGGCCGACATCGCCGAGCAGCTGGAGCGGCGCGGCTTCGCGTCCGGCGCGGTCCACGGCGACCTCGGCCAGGGCGCCCGCGAGCAGGCGCTGCGCGCCTTCCGCAACGGCAAGGTCGACGTCCTCGTCTGCACCGACGTCGCCGCGCGCGGCATCGACGTCGAGGGTGTCACCCACGTCATCAACTACCAGTCGCCGGAAGACGAGAAGACCTTCCTCCACCGCGTGGGCCGCACCGGCCGCGCGGGGGCGAAGGGCACGGCCGTGACGCTGGTCGACTGGGACGACATCCCGCGCTGGCAGCTCATCAACAAGGCGCTGGAGCTGGACTTCCACGACCCGGTCGAGACGTACTCGTCGTCCCCGCACCTCTACGAGGAGCTGGACATCCCGGCGGGCACCAAGGGCATCCTGCCCCGCACCGAGCGGACCCGTGCGGGTCTCGGCGCGGAGGAGCTCGAGGACCTGGGCGAGCCCGGCGGACGCCGTGGCCGCGGCCCGAAGACCGCCGAGCGGACCGAGCGGACCGAGCAGGCCGAGGAGCGTCCGGACCGTACGCGGACCCCGCGTCAGCGCCGGCGTACCCGTGGCGGCAGCGAGTTCGGTGACGCCCCGGCGTCGACGGCTCCGGCCGCCGCCGTGTCGGCCGCTCCGGCCGCCGCGGTGACCGAGGACGCCCCGGCCGAGTCCGGCCCGCGCACCCCGCGTCGCCGTCGCCGTACCCGTCCGGGCGGCGCCGGCGCCGCGCCGGTCGCCCAGGCGGCCCCGGTCGTGGAGTCCGCTCCGGTCGTGCGGACGGCTCCGGCTGTCCAGGCCGCGCCGGTCGTCAAGACCGCCCCGGTCTTCCAGGCCGCCGCGGCGCCCGTCGCCGAGGAGCCGAAGGCTCCCCGTCGCCGTGCCCGTGTCGCCCGTCCGGAGGCCGTGACGGCCGCGCCCTTCGCCCCGGCCCCCGTGGCCCAGGAGGCCGCCCCGGCACCGCGCCGTCGCCGTCCCCGCGTGCTGCGTCCGGTCGAGGACACCGTCTCCTTCCAGACGGTCGAGACCGCCGCGGCCGCCCTGCGGAACGCTCCGGTCGCCGAGGCGCCCGCCGCCCCGGTCGTCGAGGCCCCTGTCGAGGCCCCGGCGGAGCCGAAGAAGGCCCCGCGCCGCCGTACGGCCAAGAAGGCCGTCGCGGAGCAGGTCGTCGAGGCCGTCGCCGCGCCCGTGGTCGAGACCGTCGAGGTCACGGCCGAGGTCACGACCGAGGTCGCGGCCGAGGTTCCCGCCCCGCGCCGTCGCCGTGCGGTCCGCAAGGCCACCGGTTCGCCGGTGACCGCCGAGGCGCCGGTGGCCGAGGCCCCCGTCGCC
>NZ_JBHJUO010000031.1:13855-66221 GCF_042268445.1 Streptomyces sp. NPDC056169
GAGCCGGTCGCCGAGCCGGTCGTCGAGGAGGCCCCCAAGGCCCCTCGTGCCCGCCGCACGGCCCGCAGGCCCGCCGGATCGCCGGTGACCGCCGAGGCGCCGGTGGCCGAGGCCCCCGTCGCCGAGCCGGTCGCCGAGCCGGTCGTCGAGGAGGCCCCCAAGGCCCCTCGTGCCCGCCGCACGGCCCGCAGGCCCGCCGGATCGCCGGTGACCGCCGAAGCACCGGTGGCCGAGGCCCCGGTCGCCGAGCCGGTCGTCGAGGAAGCCCCCAAGGCCCCCCGCGCCCGCCGCACCGCCCGCAGGCCCGCAGGCTCCCCGGTCACCGCCGAAACGCCGGTGGCCGAGGCCCCCGTCGCCGAGCCGGCCGCCGAGCCGGTCGTCGAGGAAGCCCCCAAGGCCGCCAAGGCCCCCGCGCGTCGCCGTACGACCAAGAAGGCCGCGGCCGCCGAGGCCGTCGTCGAGGCCGTCGAGGCTCCGGTCGCCGAGGAGGCCCCGAAGGCTCCGCGTCGCCGCGCCACGAAGAAGGCGGTCGCCGCCGAGGCGCCCGACGCCTCGGAGCCGAAGACGCCGACGCGTCGCCGTACGACGAAGAAGGCCGCGGCCGCCGAGGCTCCGGCCGTCGACGCCCCGGCCGTCGAGGAGGCCCCCAAGGCTCCGCGTCGCCGCACCACGAAGAAGGCGGCGGCTCAGCCCGAGAGCTGATCCCCGCCCCGTCACACAGCCGTGCGGCCCGGTCCCTCCCCAGGGACCGGGCCGCACGGCTGTCGGGGCAAGGCCCCCGGGCCGGGCCCCGCTCACGCCGTTACAGTCCAGATATGAGCAAGCCCCGTTCCCTCGCACTGCCGCCCCGCACCCGAGCCCGCCGCCTGACGACCGCGCGGGGCGACTTCGCCGTCCTCGACGCGATACCCGAGGGCGAGCGGCGCGGGACGGTGCTGCTGCTGCCCGGGTACACCGGCAGCAAGGAGGACTTCCTGGCGCTGCTCGGCCCGCTGAGCGAGGCCGGCTACCGGGCCGTGGCGGTGGACGGACGGGGACAGAACGAGACCCCGGGCCCCCGCGGCCGGGCCGCCTACCGGCGCAGGCCGCTCGCGCTCGACGCGGTCGCTCAGGCCGCCGCCCTCGGCGACGGACCCGTCCATCTGCTCGGCCACTCCTTCGGCGGCCTCGTGGCCCGCGCCGCGGCCACGCTCGCGCCGGGCGCCTTCCGCTCGCTCACCCTGCTCTCCTCGGGGCCCGGCCGGGTCGCGCGACCGCAGCGGATCCGGATCCGGGTGCTGCGCGGCGCGCTGGCGCTGCTGCCGAAGGAGCGGGTCTGGCAGGCGATGTGCTGGCTGGACAGCCGGGGCGAGGAACCGGACACGGACGACGCTCCGGCCCTCGCGGGCTTCCTGCGGCGGCGCTGGATGCGGACCCGGATCGCCCAGCTCGCGGGCGCCGGGCGGCTCCTCCTGAACGACCCGGACGGCACGCCGGAGCTGCGTGGGCTGCGGATGCCGCTGCACATCGCGTACGGGGCCGACGAGATGGTCTGGCCGCCGGCGGAGCTGGCCGCGGCGGCGGCCCGCACCGGCGCGCACCGCACGGTGGTCGAGGGCGCGGGTCACTCTCCGAACGTGTCGCACCCGCGCGAGCTGGCGGACCGGCTCACCGGCTTCTGGGAGCGGGTCGCCGCCGGCAGCGAGGCCGGTGCGGCAGCCTCGTAGGACCGTCGGTCGCGGCAGCCCCGCGAGCCCGTCAGTACTGCGTCTTGAGGTGCTGCCAGAAGCCGTCCCGCAGGGCGCGCCGCAGGGCGGCGTGTCCGCGCAGGGAGCGGCTGAGCAGGCGTTCCGCCTCGACGAGCAGGTCCTGGTCGACGGGCCCGGGGAGGTAGGGCGCGCCGGGCAGGAGCTCGGCGAGCCGGTCCCGGCCGCGCTCGGCGAGCCAGGTCGCGGCGATCTGGGCGCCGACGAAGCGGACCTCCTCGCGGGAGGGCGGCGGCTCGCCCTCGTTCTCGTACGTCGTGACCGGGCGGCGGGTGACGTACGGGCGGCAGAAGTCGAGCTCGAAGGTGCGCTGGCTGTCGACCTCCCAGAGGAGCGCCTCGGCCTGGTTGCGGCCCTCGGCGGCCTCGATGCCCCAGAGGTGGACGCGGGCGCCGTAGCCCTGGGCCGCCTCGACGGCCGAGACGAGGTCCTCGTCGCCGCCGACGAGGGCGGCGTCGCTGATGGCGCGGTGGCGGGCGAGGGACTCCAGATCGGTGCGGATCAGGGAGTCGACGCCCTTCTGCTGGTTGTTGGCGTTGAGGTTGCCGAGGCGCACCTTGACGTCGGGGAGCTCGGCGATGGCCTGCTGTTCGGGGGTGTGGATGCGGCGCCTGGCGCCGTCGTACCAGTAGACGCGGAGCAGTCTGCTGTCCGCGAAGATCGTGCGGGCCTTGTCGATGAAGGCCTCGATCAGGCCCTCGGCGTCGAGGTCGAAGGAGCGCCGGTCCTCGGTGCCCGTCACCAGCAACCCGGCCGCAGCATGGACGTAACCTGCGTCGACGAAGATGGCGTGGGTGGAAGGGGTTTTGGCTACCTCGGCCAGCATCCGCTGGAGGAGCTCATTGGTGCGCTCCACGCGGGCGTCGAGCGCGCTCAGGCGGGCGTCGAGCGACTGCGCGTCGGCTTCGGTGGCGGCGTCCGTGCTCGCTTCGGCGGTCGCTTCGGTGGCGGCGTCCGTGCTCGCTTCGGCGGGCGCTTCGGTGGGTGCGTCGGTGGTCTCTGCGTCGTTCATACGGGGCTCATTCTCCGCCGCCGGCGACCGTGCCGCCACACCCCCCTACCCGCCGGTAGTTAGACATCCGAAAATTTTCCTTAGCGTAAGGAATGTTTGCAGGATGCACTTCGTTGGACAGCTACGTAACCCAGTTCTCCTTCAGGAGGATCAACTCAGACGAAGGGAGAAGCCCATGCGCTTCGAAATCCTGCGCCTCGACGACATCGACGGAACGCCCGTCGACCGTACGGTCGTGGACGCCGCCTCCGTCAATCGGATCGTGCAGCAGGCCGCCGCGATCGGCCAGCGCATCTGGATCCGCCCCGCCGAGACCTCGGCCTCGTAACAGGTCAGGTCCACACCACGCACCGCGCCCCCGCACGGACTTCGCAGAGCGGAATCCGTACGGGGGCGCAGTGGTGTCCGGAGCCGGGACTGCAGAGCCCTGGACACCAGGCCGGCAGGACACCTCTGAGGGTCAAGCTCCCTGGATCACCTGGGTGACGCCGTTGATGATCTGCTGCACCGCGATGGCGGAGAGCATCATGCCGGCGAGGCGGGTCACGAGGACCACGCCGCCGTCCTTGATGACCCGGATGATCAGCAGCGAGTAGCGCATGGTCAGCCAGAGCACGACGTGCATGGCGACGATGGCGGCCCAGACGGAGACCTGCGCGGCGGCGCTGTCGGCGTGCTGCACCGCGAGGATGACCGAGACGATCGCACCCGGCCCGGCGAGCAGCGGCATGCCGAGCGGCACCAGGGCGACGTTCACGTCCTTGGTCTGCTTCGGCTCGTCGGTCTTGCCGGTGAGCAGGTCGAGCGCGATGAGCAGCAGGAGCAGACCGCCCGCGATCATCAGCGCGGGCACGGAGACGTGCAGATACGCGAGGATCTGCTGCCCCAGGATGCCGAAGACGGTGATGACGCCGAAGGCCACGGCGACGGCCTGCCAGGCCATCCGGCGCTGGACCTTGGCCGGGCGGCCGGAGGTGAGGGCGAGGAAGATCGGCGTGATCCCGGGGGGATCCATGATCACGAAGAGGGTCAGGAACAGCGAGCCGAAGACGGCGACGTCGAACACGGTGGGGTGCCTTGCGGGAGAGTCGAACGGTGGGGTGTGGGCTCGCGCTGCCGGAATGTGGAGTTCCGCCAGCGGGCCGACGTGGGTACGTCCCCCGCGCGGCGCGGAGCCGCGCGGGGTGACGTGGACGGATGCGGGTGGGGGCGGGCCGTACGGGTGCGGTCCCGCCGACGGAGACCGGCAGGATTCCCTGCCGCCCTGCGCGCGCGGGACGAGCACGGGTGCGGATCGGCGGATCGCGGTGTCCGTCCCGGCCGGTTCGGCCGCTGCGGCTCCCTCCGTCCCGTCCGCTCCGGACGGCCGCCGAAGGGCCGTGGGCGTCGGGCCTCGGGCGTCGCGCCTCGGGCCTCGGGCCGCCCCCCAGGGGCTAGACGGCTCCCCCCGTGCCGGGGACCGCGAAGGCCCCTGTGGCACGGCGGATGATCTCGCCGTAGATCTCGGGGTCGGTGGTGCAGTCGCCGAGGCGACAGGTCTTGCGGCTGCCGTGGTAGTCGCTGGAGCCCGTGGCGAGCAGCCCGAGCTCCTTCGCGAGCCCGCGCAGCCGTGCGCGCGTCGCCTCGTCGTGGTCCATGTGGTCGACCTCGATGCCGTCGAGTCCGGCGTCGGCCAGCCGGGCTATCGCCGCCTCCGGCACGACCTCGCCGCGCTTGACGGCGAGCGGGTGCGCGAAGACGGTGACCCCGCCGGCGGCCTTGACCAGGCGGATCGCCTCGACGGGATCCAGCTCGTGCTTCCCGACGTACGCGCGGCCGCCGTCGGCGAGCCAGTCGGGCGTGAAGGCCCCGGACACGTCCGGTACGACCCCGAGCTCGACGAGTGCCTCGGCGACGTGCGGGCGGCCGAGGGAGCCGTCGCCGGCGATCCGGGCGACCTGGTCCCAGGTGACGGGGACGCCGAGCTCCTGGAGCTTGCCGACCATGGCCCGGGCGCGCGGCACGCGGTCGTCCCGGACGAGCTCCCGCTCGGCGAGGAGCGTGGGCTCCGCCGGATCGAAGAGGTAGGCGAGCATGTGCAGGCCGACGCCGTCGAGCCGGCAGGACAGCTCGGCGCCGGTGACGAGGGTCAGCCCCTCGGGCAGCGCGGCGATCGCCTCGGCGTGGCCCCGGGTGGTGTCGTGGTCCGTCAGCGCGACGACGTCGAGCCCGGCCGCGGCCGCGTTCCTGACGAGTTCGGCCGGCGAGTCCGTGCCGTCGGACGCCGTGGAGTGGGTGTGCAGATCGATGCGCACGACGCGGTACTCCGGGGGCTCGACACGGACGAGGGACGCTTCAGCATAACGGGCGAATCGAACAGTCCTGTACGGATCCGGTCGCCCGGTCGCCCGTTACTTCAGCAGCCTCGGGGTGAGCGCGCCGCACGGCAGGAGCTCGACCTCGGCGCCCGCGTCCCGGAGGTCCGTCAGGACCAGCTCGTCGTACATCAGGAGGCCGGACTGCTCGGGCCAGACGATCGCCCAGAGCCAGAGGCCGCGCGCCTCCCCCGCGAAGACCGCCCGGTCCTGCGGGGCGCCGGTGACGTGCCACAGCGGCGTGGGACGCCCGGCGGCGAGGACCTTCGTCTGGGGCGGCTTCTCGATGGCCATGCCGGAGCCGGGATCGAGGCCGTCGATGCCGGCGTACCGCGCGCCGAGGCCGACGCCGAGCTCCTCGGCGACCAGGATCAGCTCGCCGAGCCCGCCGAGCGGGCCGGGACCGGAGCACGCGACGGCCGTCGCACGGCCGCCGCTGCGATCGTCGCCGGCGCACGCGATACCGGTGAAGAGCCAGCCGACGGGCAGGGGCCACGGCATCCACACCGGCACCTGGGACCGGTGCACCACGACACCGAGAGCCTCGACGCTGGGGGGGATGACGGGCTGGAGCGGGTGCACCGAGCCGTGCACGTCACACTGCCAGGAGTCGGCGAAGAGACCGGGCGCTCTGACCCTGCCACCGCACTTCGGACAACTGGGTTCGCCCCTCATAGGGCTCAACGGTCCTACCCCTCGGGCCCCGCGTCAAGGACGGCCGCCGACGATCACCCGTCCGGCCCGGGCCGTTCACCCGGGGTGCGCGGCCACGCCACCGAACCGACCCCCGATCCGGGCCCCGGCGGGCCCTCAGTCCAGGCTCACGGACCTGCGCAGCGGATCGCGCAGATCCGTCCCCCGGGCCAGCCAGCGCTCCTCCAGCGCCTGCGCCCCGTGCACCCGCTTCCACGCCGCCTCGTTCGAGGTCATCGGGAGCAGCGGCAGGAAGCGGACCGGGTCGAGCGGCGCGTCCAGCTCCAGGTCCTCCACCAGACCGCCGGACTCGGCGACCAGGACCGAGCTGAAGCCGGCGCCGGGCCAGAGGGGCTCGCCGACGTCGAGCGAGGCGCCGGGGGCCACGACGAGGCCCTCGACCTGCGGGGTGGCGGCGAGCACGGCGAGCGGGCGCAGCACCTTGTCGGTGTCGGCGAGGCCGGCCCGCACGGTGAGGACGAGCTCCGCGCGCGGGCCCTTCACGGGGTCCGCGAGGGCGGCGGTCGGATCGGCCATCGGCGAGGCGGACATCCCGAGGGTCGCGTACCGCACGAGGTCGCCGTCGACGAAGCGGAGCACCTCGATCCGGTCGGTGCCGAGGAACGTCACCGCGGCCCGCGCGTCCGGTTCACCGAGCGCCGTCCGCAGCCGGGCCTCGACCAGAGCAAGAACTTCTCCCATGAGCTGAGCATAAAGCGCGTACGGAACGGGCAAAGTCAGGGATTGACCCTCTGTCGGCTGATAGTCTTGGCCGCTGGTCGGGAGTCACGAACTCCTGATTACTCGTCACACGTCATCCCCCACGGGGGACCGGCCGGAGGAGGTGGGGCTGCGATGGACCGAAGTCGGTCGGGCAGTACCAGTCGCTCTTCCGCCCCGCACCCGAGCCCGGTGCGTCTCACTCTCCGGTGATCCCAGGTCCCGTACGGGACCGGCCTTCTCCGGCACCGGGCATCCGGCATCTCGCACGACGGAAGAGCATTTCGCCTTTGCCTGTCTGTAGCGAACGCCGCCGCCGCGATTCCCCGGTGCCGCCCGCTTTGTGGACGACGTAGCTCCACGTCCCCATTCCGGGCTGTGCCACGCATCGCACCGACGGCCTCTCCGTGAGGAGCATGCCCATGTCGATGATCCGTGACCTGCGCGCCGCCGTCCGGCCGAGCCTGCGGCACACCCTGCGCAAGACCCCCACCACGTACACCTCGTACGACCCCACCCGCGACCACTCGGCCTCCAGCGCCGTCGTCGACTGCGCCGTCTACCGCGACGGGCGCCGGGTCGACGACCGCGACTGCCTCACGCCCCGCGGCGCGATGAGCCAGGTGCGGGAGAGCGGCGGCTTCGCCTGGATCGGGCTCCACGAGCCGACCGAGGCCGAATTCGCCGGTATCGCCGCCGAGTTCGGGCTGCACCCGCTCGCCGTCGAGGACGCCGTCCACGCCCACCAGCGACCCAAGCTGGAGCGGTACGACGACACCCTCTTCACCGTCTTCAAGACGATCCACTACGTCGAGCACGCCGAGCTCACCGCGACCAGCGAGGTCGTCGAGACCGGCGAGGTCATGTGCTTCACCGGCCCCGACTTCGTCATCACCGTCCGGCACGGCGGCCAGGGCTCCCTGCGCAACCTCCGCCACCGCCTCCAGGGCGAGCCCGAACTCCTCGCCAAGGGCCCCTCGGCCGTGCTGCACGCCATCGCCGACCACGTCGTCGACGGCTACATCGCGGTGGCCGACGCCGTCGAACTGGACATCGACCAGCTGGAGATCGACGTCTTCTCGCCCACCGCGAAGGGCTCCACGCGCGGCACGGACACCGGCCGGATCTACCAGCTCAAGCGCGAGGTACTGGAGTTCAAGCGGGCCGTCACCCCGCTCCTGCGCCCCCTGACACTGCTCAGCGAGCGCCCGATGCGGCTCGTCGACCCCGACATCCAGAAGTACTTCCGGGACGTCGCCGACCACCTCGCCCGGGTCCAGGAGCAGGTCGTCGGCTTCGACGAGCTCCTCAACTCGATCCTCCAGGCCAACCTGGCGCAGGCGACCGTCGCGCAGAACGAGGACATGCGCAAGATCACCTCGTGGGCGGCGATCATCGCCGTCCCCACGGCGGTCTGCGGCGTCTACGGCATGAACTTCGACCACATGCCCGAGCTGCACTGGCGGTACGGCTACCCGATGGTGCTCACCGGCATCATCGCCGCCTGCTTCAGCATCCACCGCATGCTCAAGCGCAACGGCTGGCTCTGAGGACGAAGGCAGGGCGCGAGCCCGGCCTGACCGACAGGACGTCCCCTAAGCTTCGGGCCATGACTGAAGAGCTGCCCGGGTCCGCCCTCGTCGAGGAGGCCACCAAGAAGTCCGGCCTCGTCTGGGTGCGCGGGACCGGTCCCGCCCGCGCGCTCTGGCACGTCTGGCACGACGGCGCCGCGCACGTCGTCGGCGACGGTCCCGGCGAGCAGCCCCTGCCGGGCCTCGCGGACGGCGGGACGGCCGAGGTCACGGTCCGCAGCAAGGACAAGGGCGGGCGGCTCGTCTCCTGGACGGCCGCGGTACGCGAGCTCTCCCCCGGCACGGACGAGTGGGAGGCCGCGGTCGCCGAGCTGAAGGGCAAGCGGCTCAACGCCTCGGACGGCGAGGCCATGCCGGGGCGCTGGGCGCGCGAGTGCCGCGTGCTGCGGCTCGACCCCCGCTCCTCGACGACGGAGCTGCCGGACGGCTCCCTGGCGGCCGTACCGCTGCCCTCGGAGGCCACGACCCGCCGGCCGGTGCCGGCCGCGCTCCCGAAGCTGCTGTTCGGGAAGCGCCGCAGGAACCGGTAGCTACCTTCGCGGCAGCTGCTTGCCGTAGTCGAGGGTCTCTTCCTTCGACGGCTCCGCGAGCGGGAAGTCCTTGTTCCACTCGGAGAGCACCACGACGCCCGCTCCCCCGCCCCGCGCGAACTGGAGCGGGTAGGGGAAGCCCTCCAGGGCCACGTCGAGCGTGCCGCCCTCGCCCTCCGCGCCGCCCTTGACCTTGATCGTGCGGACCCCGCCGATCTGGTCGCGGTCGCCCTTGACCTTCTCCCCGTGCAGGCCGATCAGCCCGGCGAGGAGCACGTCCATGTCGGTGAAGCCGCGGAACTGCTTGTACGAGGGGTCGCCCTGCGGCACCTTCACGTACATGTCGTCGAGCTTGTCGGCGGCCTCGGTGTCCGCCTCGGTGGGCTCCTCGGTCGCCTTGTCGTCGTGCGCCCAGAAGCCCGCGTCCGCCTTCAGATAGAGCGCGTCGCCGACCCGCAGCAGCTCGAAGGTGCTGTTCTTCGTCGTCACCGAGCCGGCGGCGCCGTCCTGCTTGAGCCGCATGTTGAGCTTGAAGGTGCCGCCCTTGCTGACGAGCGTGCCCGCGAGCCGTACCGCCTTCGCCGTGTCCGCCGCCGACTGCGCCTTCCGCTCGATCTCGGGCGCGGAGAGCTTCCCGACCCCGTTGGTCCCCTCGTCCGGATCGGCGCCGCAGGCGGTGAGTCCGGCTGTCAGCCCGGCGCAGAGCGCCAGGGGCACGACGGCCCTGCGGATACGCGATGACGGGGTACGAACGGCCATCTGCGCTGCCTCTCGTGTCGTGGGGGAGTACGCCGGGCCGTGGCCCGTACGGGGCGCCGCCGGAGGCCGTGGGCCGGACCGGTGGAATGACCGGGTCCGGTGCCGGGGCCGAGTGGGGGGACGGCAGACCGCAGCGTACCCGGGCCGGGTGACGCGCCCCGCAGGCAGCCGTACGGAGTCCTTGCCGGAGCGGGGCGGAACGTCACGGGCTAGCCTGAACCAGGCAAAGCTCTGCAATCACCGGCAAAGTTCTTGCCACGACTCGAATCGTGCGGCACCGAGGAGGCGCGTGGCATGGCGGCAGGCGCCCCCCGGATCTTCGTCTCCCATCTCGCGGGAGTCCCCGTCTTCGACCCCGTCGGCGACCAGGTCGGCCGGGTCAGCGACCTCGTCGCGATGCTCCGCGTCGGCCGCCGACCGCCCCGGCTGCTCGGCATGGTCGTCGAGGTGCTGAGCCGCCGCCGGGTCTTCGTCCCGATGACCCGCATCACCGGCGTCGAGTCCGGCCAGGTCATCACCACCGGCGTCGTCAACATGCGCCGCTTCGAGCGGCGCCCCACCGAGCGGCTCGTCCTCGGCGAGCTCCTCGACCGGCGCGTCCGGCTCGTCGGGCCCGGCGGGCAGGAGGGCGAGGAGGTCACCGTCCTCGACGTCGCCATCCAGCAGCTGCCCGCCCGCCGCGACTGGGAGATCGACAAGGTCTTCGTCCGCAAGGGCAAGGGCGGGGTGCTGAGCCGCAAGGGCGAGACGCTGACCGTCGAGTGGTCGGCCGTCACCGGCTTCTCCCTGGAGGAGGAGGGACAGGGCGCGGAGAGCCTGGTCGCCACCTTCGAGAAGCTGCGCCCAGCCGACCTGGCCAACGTCCTGCACCACCTCTCCCCCAAGCGGCGCGCCGAGGTCGCCGCGGCCCTCGACGACGACCGGCTCGCCGACGTCCTCGAAGAGCTGCCGGAGGACGACCAGATCGAGATCCTCGGCAAGCTGAAGGAGGAGCGCGCGGCCGACGTCCTGGAGGCGATGGACCCGGACGACGCGGCCGACCTGCTGTCCGAGCTGCCCGAGGAGGACCAGGAGCGGCTGCTGACCCTGATGCAGCCGGACGACGCCGCCGACGTACGCCGCCTCCTGTCGTACGAGGAGCGCACGGCAGGCGGTCTGATGACGACCGAGCCGATCGTGCTGCGGCCGGACGCCACGGTCGCGGACGCGCTCGCCCGGGTGCGCCAGCAGGACCTGTCGCCGGCGCTCGCCGCGCAGGTGTACGTGTGCCGGCCGCCGGACGAGACGCCGACCGGGAAGTACCTCGGGACCGTGCACTTCCAGCGGCTGCTGCGGGACCCGCCGTTCACACTGGTCAGTTCGCTCGTCGACAGCGACCTGCCGCCGCTCGGCCCGGACACCCCGCTGCCCGCCGTCACCAGCTATCTCGCCGCGTACAACATGGTCGCCGCGCCCGTCGTGGACGAGAGCGGTTCGCTGCTCGGCGCGGTCACCGTCGACGACGTGCTCGACCATCTGCTGCCGGAGGACTGGCGGGAGACGGAGTTCCACGAGGAGGGGACCGGGCATGGCCGCTGAGCGGGGGCAGGAGAGGGAACGGGAGCGGGAACGGGACCGGCCGATGGTGGCCCGCATCCGGCTCGACCTGCCGCGCGAGCGCCGGCCCAGGTTCCTGCCGGAGTACGACCCGGAGGCCTTCGGGCGGATGTCCGAGCGGATCGCCCGCTTCCTGGGCACCGGGCGCTTCCTCGTCTGGATGACCCTGACGATCATCGTCTGGGTCGTGTGGAACATCTTCGCCCCGGCGACGCTGAGGTTCGACGAGTACCCGTTCATCTTCCTGACGCTCGCCCTGTCCCTCCAGGCCTCGTACGCGGCCCCGCTGATCCTGCTCGCCCAGAACCGGCAGGACGACCGGGACCGGGTCAACCTGGAACAGGACCGGAAGCAGAACGAGCGGTCGATCGCGGACACCGAATACCTGACCCGGGAGATCGCGGCGCTCCGCATGGGCCTCGGCGAGGTCGCGACGCGCGACTGGATCCGCTCGGAGCTCCAGGACCTGATCAGGGAGCTGGAGGAGCGCCGGGATCTATTCCCGTCCGGCGAAGGTCACGGAAGTGACGTACCCGACCGTTGACAGCCCTTTCATGCGCCGGTGGTCGGCGCCGTACCATCGTCGGTATGGCTATGGAAGACGCGGTGCTCGAAGCACTGGCGACGGTGAACGACCCCGAGATCAACAAGCCCATCACTGAGCTCGGCATGGTCAAGTCGGTGGAGATCGAACCGGACGGCAGGGTCGCCGTCACGGTCTACCTGACCGTCTCCGGCTGCCCGATGCGCGACACGATCACGCAGCGCGTGACCGAGGCCGTCTCCCGCGTCGAGGGCGTCACCGCCGTCGACGTCACGCTCGACGTGATGAGCGACGAGCAGCGCAAGGAGCTGGCCGCGGCGCTGCGCGGGACGGGCGCGGAGCGCGAGGTGCCGTTCGCGAAGCCGGGCTCGCTGACCCGGGTGTACGCGGTCGCCTCCGGCAAGGGCGGCGTAGGCAAGTCCTCCGTGACCGTGAACCTGGCCGCGGCGATGGCCGCGGACGGTCTGAAGGTCGGTGTCGTCGACGCCGACATCTACGGCCACAGCGTGCCGCGGATGCTGGGCGCGGACGGCCGTCCGACCCAGGTCGAGAACATGATCATGCCGCCGTCGGCGAACGGCGTGAAGGTCATCTCCATCGGCATGTTCACCCCGGGCAACGCCCCGGTGGTGTGGCGCGGCCCCATGCTGCACCGCGCGCTCCAGCAGTTCCTCGCGGACGTGTACTGGGGCGACCTGGACGTCCTCCTGCTCGACCTGCCCCCGGGTACCGGCGACATCGCGATCTCGGTCGCGCAGCTCGTCCCGAACGCGGAGATCCTCGTCGTCACCACCCCGCAGCAGGCGGCGGCCGAGGTCGCCGAGCGGGCCGGCTCGATCGCCGTGCAGACGCACCAGAAGATCGTCGGCGTCGTCGAGAACATGGCGGGCCTGCCGTGTCCGCACTGCGACGAGATCGTCGACGTGTTCGGCACGGGCGGCGGCCAGCGGGTCGCGGACGGCCTGACGCAGACGACGGGCACGAACGTCCCGGTCCTCGGCTCGATCCCGATCGACGTGCGGCTGCGCGAGGGCGGCGACGAGGGCAAGCCCGTCGTCCTCTCCGACCCGGACTCCCCGGCGGGCGCGGCGCTGCGCGCGATCGCCGGCAAGCTGGGCGGCCGTCAGCGCGGCCTGTCGGGCATGAGCCTGGGCATCACGCCCCGCAACAAGTTCTGAGCATCGGAAAAGGGGCACCCCTCGTGGGGTGCCCCTTTCGCCGTTCCTAGGCGTACGCCTCCAGGTCGGGGATCTGCGAGAACCCCAGCCCGTACGCGCTCATCCCCCGCCCGTACGCCCCGAGGTGCACCCCCGCGGCCGACCCGGCGAGCACCCAGCCGAACTCGGACTCGCGGTAGTGGAAGGGCATCGGCACCCCGTCCACGGGGAGCGAGAGCGTCGACCAGGCGGGCCCGTCGAGGTCGTCGGCGAGCTCGAAGGCCGTCTCCGTCTGCTGGTCCAGCCAGTTGTCGCGCAGCCCGTGGTCGAGCGACGCGGGCCAGGTGTGGACCAGGAGCCCCGAGCCGGCCAGCCAGGCCGCGGACGAGACCGTCGTGGCGTCGAGGACGCCCGTGCCGTCGCCGGTCCGCCGGACCGGGCTCGCCGCGACCGTCACCACGACGGCGAAACGCTCCTTCTCCGCGGCCCGCGCGTCCGACTTTATGGACGGCTCGTCACCGTGCCCCGTCGAACCGTGCTGCACACTGCCGTCCGCCGCCGTGCCGACCTGCATCAGCCAGCGCGGCCCGGTGAAGGCCTCGTCGAGGCCGTACCAGGCGAAGGGCGCGCGCAGATAGCCCTCGGGCGTACGCCGGGCCGTCGGTACGCCCTCCACCCGACTGGTGGTCTCCATCTCGGCCGCCTCCTCGTTCCGTCAACAGAGGGAGGATAGCCACCGGGACGCGTCGGGTCGGTGACAGCCCGTCGTCAGGTCGCGTCGGAGTCGTACGGCGGACGCTCGTTGTTGTCCGGCTTGTCCTGCTTCTTGAGGAGGTCGGGCGTGCCCGCGCCGGCGGAACCGTTGACCGCCGAGGGCTGCGGCTCACGGCCGTGGACCGCGTCGGCGACGTCGTTCATCTCCTTCTTGAGGTCGAACGAGCCGCGCAGCTCCTTGAGCTCCTTGAGGTCGTCGTTCCCCTCCATCTGCTTGCGGAGGAACGTCTTCGGGTTGAGGTCCTCGAACTCGAAGTCCTTGAACTCCGGCCCCAGCTCGCTGCGGATGTCCTCCTTCGCGCTGTCCGAGAAGTCACGGACCTTCTTGATGAAGCGCGAGACGTCCTGGATGACCTTCGGGAGCTTGTCAGGCCCGAAGACGAGCACGGCGAGGACCACGAGGGCCACCAGCTCGAGTGCGCCTATGTCGCTGAACACCTAGTAGCTCCTTCACGCCGGTCCAGGGCCCGGTCCACGGTACCCGCCGAAACTGTCGGACGGGTACCTCCCGGTGTCCACCACATGGCACTCATGTGCCCTGCGACGATCCAAGTGTCAGCGTCTTCGTCAGTTCCTTGCCGCCGCGGGTGAGGGTGAGCCGCAGTTTGTCGCCGGGGCGGTGGGCGCGGATCTTCACGATCAACTCCTCGCCGTTGTGCACCCGCTGGCCGTCGACCTTGGTGATGACGTCGCCGGGGCGGAGCCCCGCAGCGGCGGCCGGGCCACCGGGGGTGACGGAGGCGGCGCCGTCCTTGCCCTTCTCGCCGACCCGGGCGCCGTCGCCGTTGAACTGCATGTCGAGGCTCACACCGATGACGGGGTGGGTGGCCTTGCCGGTGTTGATGAGCTCCTCGGCGACGCGCTTGCCCTGGTTGATCGGTATGGCGAAGCCGAGGCCGATGGAGCCGGGCTGGCCGGCGCCGCCTCCGTCGCCGTCGCCGGAACCGCCGGTGGAGCGGATCGCGCTGTTGATGCCGATGACCCGGGCCTTGGAGTCGAGCAGCGGTCCGCCGGAGTTGCCGGGGTTGATCGGGGCGTCGGTCTGGAGGGCGTCGACGTAGCTGATGTCGGTGCCGTCGCCCTTCTCGCCGCCGGCGGTGATCGGGCGCTCCTTGGCGCTGATGATCCCGGAGGTCACGGTGTTGGAGAGGTCGAAGGGGGCGCCGATGGCGACGACGGGGTCGCCGACGCGGACGTTGTCGGAGTTGCCGAGGGGCAGCGGCTTGAGGCCGGAGACGCCGGTGACCTGGACGACGGCGAGGTCGTAGCCGGTGTCCTTGCCGACGATCTTCGCGCGGGCGGTCTCGCCGCTGGAGAAGGTCACGGTGATGTCCCCGGAGGACTCGGCCGCGTCGACCACGTGGTTGTTGGTGAGGATGTGGCCCTTGGTGTCCAGGACGAAGCCGGTGCCGGTGCCGGAGGAGCCGCCGCCGCTGACGTGCAGGGTGACGACGCCGGGCAGCGCGCTGGCGGCGATCCCGGCCACGCTCTCGGGGGCGCGGTCGGTGTCCCCGGAATCGGCCTGGGGCAGCTCGACGGTGGTGAGCCCGGCGTTCCGCTCGACGTAGGCGCCGATGCCGCCGCCGATGACGCCGGTGACGAGGGCGAAGACCAGCGCCCCGGCGAGCGCGAGGCCCTTCCGGGACTTCTTCGCGGGCGGCGGCAGGACCCCTACGCCGCCGACGGCCCCGCCCCAGGGGTCGTACTGCATCCACGGGGCGGTCCCGCCCTGCTGCGGCGGTACGGGGGGCACGGCGGCCTGCTGAGGCGGTACGGGGGCCACGGGGGCCTGTGCCTGCGGCGGTACGGGGCCCTGCGGCGGCGCGGGGGCCGCCGGGTGCTGCACGGGCGGCGCGGGCGCCCACGGGCCGGGCTCGCCGTAGGGCGGCGTCCGGTACTCGTCGGGCGCGTGCAGGGGCTGGGGGGCGGGCTGGGCGGCCGCCACCGGGGCGTCGGCCACCGGAGCGTCCGCCGGCTCGTCCTTCGTCAGCAGCACGGTGGGTGCCGGCTCGGGCTGTTGCTCGGGCTCGGGCTCGGGCTCGGGCTGGGACACGACGGAGATCTCCGCGGTCCCGTCCTCGGCCCCGGCCCGGGTCCCGTCCTCGGCCCCGGCCCGGGTCCCGTCCTCGGCCACGACCACGGCCTCGGTCTCCGCCTCGACCGGCGGCTGGGGCGCGGGCAGGGGGAAGTCACCGTCACCGTCGTCACCGTCGTCACCGCCGTCGGTCGGAGGCGGCGAGGGTATCCGCGCCGCCTCCGGTGCCGTCGAAGGCCGGCTCCACCAGTTCGGCTTCCCGTCGTTCATGCTCTCCCCGCAACCGCTGACCCGTCCGCGCCCCCGCTCGGGCGCCCCTGTCCCTGGATTCAACCAGGTCGCGGGTCAGCGGTGGGAGCCGAGCGGTGCGTTCGTCGGGCTCGCCGCCGGGCTGGGACCGGGGGCGAAGGCCAGATCGAGGGCCGGGCCCGTCGGGCGTATGAACGGCGAGAGGGCGAAGAACGACTGCGTGGCCTGGTTCTGGAGGCGCACCGCCACCAGCGGAGCCGCGCCGGAGCGCACCGCGTCCGGCGGAACCGCACCCGAGGGGACGGTGCCCGCGGGAGCCCGGCCGTCCGTACGCGCCACGAGGGGCGTGAGCGGGGTGAGCGGCTCCTCGGCGACGGACTGGGCGCCCGTCCGTTCCCCGGAGCGCGTACCGCGCACGGCACCCGTACCCGGGGCGCCGCCCGTGGCCGTGGTGCGCAGCGGGGTGACCGCGCTGCCCGTGCCCTGTCCGCCGCGTCCGCTCGCGCTCACGGAGGTCTCCATCGGCATGGTGCCGCCGAGGGCGATCGCGGCGAACGAGACCGCGCTGGCCGCCGCGAAGGCGAAGCGCCGGCCGCGCCCGGACGTGCCGGAGGTGCGGTCGCCGACCTCGTGGATCCGGAAGCCGGTGCCGTGGTGCGGGGAGCCCGGGGTGACGACCGCGGCGGTGGCGAAGCCGTCGGACTTCAGCGCCGCCGAGCCGAGCAGCTCCTCCAGGGGCCCTCGCGGTGCTCCGGGCCCGCCGGAGCCGCCCGAGGGGTCACCTGGTCCCCCGGGGAGCCCCTGGAGCCGGGCGAGGAAGCCCTCCGAGGGCGGCGGGGGCGCCGCGGAGGCGAAGACGCTCTTGACGGTGCGCTGGGCGTCGGCCTCGGCCTTGCAGCGCGCGCAGGTCGCGAGGTGCGCGAGCACCCGCTCCCGGGCGTCGTGGCCGAGCTCGCCGTCGACGAGCGCGGCGAGCCGGTCCCCGAGGTGGTGTTCCGCGGGGGTCGGCGACGAGGGACGTGTGCCGCTCACGCTGTCCCTGCCTCCCATCCGACGGAGGCGAGCGCACGCTCCGCCCGGGCCTCGGGCGAGCGGTGCTTGAGCGCCTTGCGCAGGTGGGAGCGCCCGCGGTGGATCCGGCTGCGGACGGTGCCGAGCTTCACGCCGAGGGTCGCGGCGATCTCCTCGTACGACAGTCCTTCGATGTCGCAGAGGACGACCGCGGCGCGGAACTCGGGCGCGAGGGTGTCGAGGGCCTGCTGGACGTCGGCGTCGAAGTGGGTGTCGTTGAACACCTGCTGCGGCGACGGCTCACGGCTGGGCAGCCGCTCGGCGGCGTCGTCGGCGAGCGCGTCGAAACGGATGCGCTGCTTGCGACGGACCATGTCGAGGAAGAGATTGGTGGTGATGCGGTGGAGCCAGCCCTCGAAGGTGCCCGGCGTGTACGTCGACAGCGAGCGGAAAACGCGGACGAAGACCTCCTGGGTGAGGTCCTCGGCGTCGTGCTGGTTGCCGGTGAGGCGGTAGGCGAGGCGGTAGACCCGGCCACTGTGCGTGCTGACGATCTCCTCCCAGGTGGGCGGAGTCCACGCCTGCGATTCCGCATCCGATGCGAAGGTCGCGGTGGTGGGAGCGGAGTCGGTGGTGCGGATTCGGTCAGCGGTGTCGGTCACGGATTTCGGCTCACCCGCCGACCTGAGAAGACGCCGAAGCACTCCTCCCCGATCCACAGGCGCAGCCGCACCTCCCCTGTCGGCTCTGGTGGTGTCCAGTGGAGCCCCTACCATAGCCACCTCGCCCGTTAGCTCCGGATAAGAATCTTTACGCGAATTTGGAACCGGCTCGCCCGACTGCCGCCGGGCGCGTCCTGCCTCCAGTGAACGCGCGGTCCCATCTGCGGGTTCCCGCTGACAGCGGATACAGTCACCGTTGCGTCAACTACGGGGACAGGAGAGGGCCATTACCGCCAACCGGCAGACGAGCTGGTCGTTCGCCGACGCCTTTGTCGCCGAGGACGAAGCTCTGCGCTGGGCCCGGGACCGGGCCCGGGAGGCAGGGCTGCCCTCGGTGTCGCCCGGCACCGGTGGCGCGCTGCGCCTGCTCGCGGCCACGGCGGACGCCAAGGCGGTGGCGGAGATCGGTACCGGCACGGGCGTGTCGGGCATCTACCTGCTGCTCGGGATGCGGCCCGACGGTGTCCTGACCACGGTGGACCTCCAGCCGGAGCGCCAGCAGTTCGCGAAGACGGCGTTCCGCGCGGCGGGCTTCGCCGGCAACCGGGCCCGGTTCATCCCCGGCCGCGCCCTCGACGTCCTGCCGCGTCTCGCGGACGGCGGATACGACCTCGTCTTCTGCGACGGGGACCGTCTGGAGTACCTGGACTACCTCGCTGAATCGTTGCGCCTGCTCCGACCTGGCGGTCTCGTCTGCTTCGAGGGCGTCTTCGCGGACGGCCGTACGGTCGACTCGGCGGCCCAGCCGGCGGAGGTCCTGCGGGTCCGCGAGCTGCTGCGCACGGTGCGGGAGAGCCAGGAGCTGCTGCCCTCGCTGCTGCCGGTGGGCGACGGCCTGCTCTGCGCCGTACGCCGGGGCTGACGCCTCGCATCCGCCGACGCGCGTCCCCTGACGCCCGGCATCTCCTCAGGGCCCTGGCGCCCGCCCCCGGACACACCGCTGCCCCGGCACGGTGAAACCGTCCCGGGGCAGTGGCGAGGAATCGTCGAGGGTCAGGTCAGCCGACGACCTTCTTCAGGGCGTCGCCCAGCGCCTCGGCCTCACCCGGGGTCAGCTCGACGACAAGCCGACCGCCGCCTTCGAGCGGAACGCGCATGACGATGCCCCGCCCCTCCTTGGTCACCTCGAGCGGGCCGTCACCCGTCCGCGGCTTCATGGCCGCCATGCTTGTTCCCCTTCCTGAAACCAGCTCATCGTCAGCCGGGCAGCTCTTTGATGCGGAGCACGCTTCACCGGCTTCGAACACATTGCTTCCAGGTCATTATCCCGCATCGCAGGACCCGATGACCAACATCGATCTGCATCGCTTGCGCAACGCGCTCTCGCAAAACCCCACATTTCGGCGATCGGGCTGCGATACTGCGCCGCCCCGGATCGCCTCGACGGCCGGAATTGTTTGACGCAGCTCACATGTGCGGTGCGGGTGATCTCCGCCATGCTGAGCAGGTCAACCACGCAAAGAGGCGAAGGGAACCCCATGGCCGACACGGTGCTGTACGAGGTGAGCGACGGGCTCGCCACCATCACGCTCAACCGGCCCGAGGCCATGAACGCGATGAACGTGGCGGCGAAGGTCGCCCTCCGGGACGCCGTGGAAACGGCCGCGGCGGACACCGCCGTACGGGCCGTCCTGCTCACGGCGGCGGGCGACCGGGCGTTCTGCGTCGGCCAGGACCTCAAGGAGCACGTGGGTCTGCTGATGGCGGACAAGGAGTCCGGCACGCGCGACACCATGAACACGGTCCGGGACCACTACAACCCGATCGTCAGGGCGCTCACCGGCATGCGGAAGCCGGTCGTGGCGGGCGTGAACGGCGTCGCGGCGGGGGCGGGCTTCGGCTTCGCGCTGGCGGCGGACTACCGGGTCGTCGCGGACACGGCCGCGTTCAACACGTCCTTCGCGGGCGTCGCGCTCACCTCGGACTCGGGCATGTCCTGGACGCTGCCCCGGCTGATCGGCGCGAGCCGGGCGTCGGACCTGCTGCTCTTCCCGCGCTCGATCACCGCCCAGGAGGCGTACGAGCTCGGCATCGTGAACCGCCTGGTCCCGGCCGCCGACCTCACCGCCGAGGCCACGAAGGTCGCCCGCGCCCTCGCGGAGGGCCCCACGGTGGCCTACGCGGCCCTGAAGGAGTCCCTGGCCTACGGCGCGGACCACTCCCTCGCCGAGGCCCTGGAGAAGGAGGACGAACTCCAGTCCCTCGCGGGCGCCTCGGAGGACCACACGATCGCCGTCCGCGCCTTCATCGCCAAGGAGAAGCCGAAGTACCTGGGCAGGTGACGGACTCCTGAACCCCCTGCGTACCGAGCGGTGGGCGCGTCTATAAGATCCGCCCACCGTTTCGTACGCACTTGCCTGGGGGGTTCGTGCGTCCATACCTGGGGGTTTCCGTGCGTCCTTCCTCTTCGGCGCGCCTTCTTCGCGGAGCGCTCACGGCGGGCCTGGCTCTCGGCCTGTCCGCGACCGCGCTCTCCTCGCCCGCTTCGGCGGAGACCGGCGCTGCCCGTTGCCCGGAGGGCGAGGTGTGCGTCTTCGACCAGCCCCTGTACGAGGGCGACATGATGATCGTCAAGGGGGCGATACTGTCGCTGGGGGCCTGGGACAACCGCATCCGGTCCTTCGTCAACAACCGGTGGGACGTCACCGCCGTGTGCTTCTACCCCGAGCCCGGACTCGACCCCCAGGGATCCCGCTGGTTGTACAACTCGGGGTCCTTCGACGAGAGCGAGTACCCCGAACTCGACAGGGTCGTGAGCTCCCTGGAGACCGGCCCCGCGGCGGACGACATGTGCATCGGGGAGAGCCGCTACCCGATCTTCGCCTACGAGGCCCTGGAGTCCCGGAACACGGTGCCCGCCTCGGGCTCCTTCGGCGACATCGACCGCGACGCATTCGCCGACGTCCTCGCTCGCAACCCCTTCGGACAGCTGTGGTCCGCCCACCACCGGAAGAGCCTGGAGCCCAGTTCGCTCGTGGGCAGCGGCTGGAACGCCATGACGAAGCTGGTCCGCCACGGCGACCAGGACGGCGACGGCCACGAGGACGTCTACGCCCGCGACCGGAACGGCGCGCTCTGGCTCTACCCCGGCGACGGCAAGGGCGCCTTCAAGCCCCGCCGTCTGGTCGGCGGCGGCTGGAACTCGCTGCGAGACCTGGCAGCGGTCGGTGACCTGACCGGTGACGGCAAGGGCGACCTTCTCGCCACCGACGCCGACGGTGTCCTGTGGACGTACCCGGGCAACGGCAAGGGCTGGTTCAGCCCGCGCAAGAAGGTCGGCGGCGGCTGGGGGGCCATGAACGAGCTCGTCGGCGCCGGGGACATGAACTCCGACCGGAAGGCCGACCTGGTGGCCCGCGACACGTCGGGCAAGCTCTGGCTCTACCCCGGCAACGGCCGCGGCTGGTTCACCACGCGCAAGCTCATCGGCACCGGCGGCTGGAACACCCACCAAGAGCTGGCGGGTCTCGGCGACATCACCGGTGACGGCCGCCCCGACCTGGTGGCGCACACCCCGGGCGACCTCTACCAGGACGGCGTCGACGCCCTGACCCTGTACCCCGGCGTCGGCGACGGCCGCCTGGGCGCCCCGGTGGACCTCGGCGACATCCGCATCGGTTCCTTCGTCTTCTGACCCCGAGGATCCCGACACCCGTCCGCCTACCGACACTCCTCATGAACGGACCCCGTGCCATGAAGCGCACCTCCGGACTCCGGCGTGCCCTGGCCGCCGCCGTGACCACCACGGCCTCCCTGACCGCCCTGTTGCTCCCCGCACCCGCCGCGTCGGCCGCCGGCACCACGGGGACCATCGACTGGATCTCCAGCGACACCCCGCGCCCTTCCGGCCTGCCCGCCGCGGCCCGGTTCGGCGACCTCGACACCGACGGCAACGCCGACCTGCTGGAACGCACCGCCGACGGCCGCCTCTGGTTCCTCAGCGGCGAGCGCGGTTCTACGGAGGGCGTCCTGATCGGCGGCGGCTGGAACGGCATGACCCAGCTCGTCCGCCACGGCGACTACGACGGCGACGGCCACGAGGACGTCTACGCCCGCGACCGGGACGGCGCGCTGTGGTTCTACCCCGGCAACGGCAGGGGCTGGTTCAAGCCCCGCCTGAAGGTCGGCGGCGGATGGAACGCGATGAGGGAGATCGAGGCGGTCGGCGACCTCACCGGCGACGGCCGCCGGGACCTGATCGCCCGCGACACGGTCGGCGTCCTGTGGACGTATCCGGGCAACGGCCACGGCTGGTTCGGCGCGCGTCAGCGGGTCGGCGGCGGCTGGAACGGCATGAACGCGCTCGCCGCACCCGGTGACATGAACCGGGACGGGCGGTCCGACCTGCTCGCGCGGGACGGCTCCCGGGCCCTCTGGCTCTACCCGGGCAACGGCCGGGGCACCTTCGGCGCCCGCGTCCGGATGCCGTACGCCTGGCCGTCGGACACCCCCCTCATCGCGACCGGGGACGTGACCGGCGACGGCCTCGGCGACGTCATGCGCACCATCCAGCCGTCGTGGCTGTACGTCTACGCGAACGACGGCTCGGGTGGTCTCGGCCTCCCGGAGTACAAGACCTCGTACGACGACACGTCCGACTACGTCCGGCTCTTCTGAGCCGGTACGCGGCCGGAAGCGCAGGGTCCGGTGCCTACCGGCCGCCCCGGGCCACGCAGCCCTCCACGTGGTCGTCGACCAGGCCGCAGGCCTGCATCAGGGCGTAGGCCGTGGTGGGGCCGACGAAGCGGATGCCGCGCTTCTTGAGGGCCTTGGCGAGGGCCGTGGACTCGTCCGTGACCGCCGGGACGTCGGAGACCGAGCGCGGGGCGGGGCGGCCGGCGGGGTCGGGGGCGTGGGACCAGATCAGGGCGTCGAGCTCGCCCGGGGACCAGGTGGCCAGCAGCTTGGCGTTGGCCAGGGTCGCGTCGACCTTGGCGCGGTTGCGGATGATGCCCTCGTCGGCGAGGAGGCGCTCCCGGTCGGCCTCGCCGAAGCCGGCGACGGAGGCGATGCGGAAGCCGTCGAAGGCCCGCCGGAAGCCCTCGCGGCGGCGCAGGATCGTGATCCAGGACAGGCCCGACTGGAAGGCCTCCAGGCAGAGCCGCTCGAAGAGCTCGTCGTCGCCGTGGACCGGGCGGCCCCACTCCTCGTCGTGGTACGCCACGTAGTCCTCGGCCGACAGGCCCCAGGGGCAGCGCAGCCGTCCGTCGGGACCCGGGACCGGTCCGCCGTCCGTCATGAGCGGTCGTCCTCTCCGTCGCCGGCGGACGCGCCCGCGAGTGCCTCCTCCAGCTCGGCGATCCGGGAGTCCCGCTCGGCGAGTTCGGCGCCGAGGCGGACGAGGACGTCGTCCACGTCAGCCATCCGGTAGCCGCGGACCGCGACGGGGAGGCGGAGCGCCTCGACGTCGGCGCGGTCGACCGGGCGGGCCGCCGGGAGGGGGTCGACGAGCTGCTCGGGCGCCACCTCCGGCAGCACCTCGCTGTCGCCTCCGCCGACCACCGCCAGAGTCACCGCGGCCACGACCACGACCATCGTGATGAGCAGAAACCAGAACACCTGCGCGCCTCTTCCCGGAGTGGAATTCGTCCCGTGCCGATCGTGCCATGCGCCACTGACGGTTAGGGTCGCAGCGAACGTACGCGAGGGAGGACAAAAGGGATGCTGCGCTTGGGACGGCGTGAATTCGGGCCGCACGAGCCGGTGATCATGGCGATCGTGAACCGGACCCCGGATTCTTTCTACGACCAGGGCGCCACCTTCCGGGACGAGCCGGCGCTCGCCCGCGTGGAGCGGGCCGTGGCCGAGGGCGCGGCGATCATCGACATCGGCGGGGTGAAGGCGGGCCCCGGCGAGGAGGTCACGGCCGAGGAGGAGGCCCGGCGGACGGTCGGTTTCGTCGCGGAGGTCCGCAGGCGTCACCCCGACGTGGTGATCAGCGTGGACACCTGGCGGGCGGATGTCGGCGCGGCGGTCTGCGAGGCCGGGGCGGACGTCCTGAACGACGCGTGGGGCGGGGTCGACCCCGGGCTCGCGGAGGTGGCCGCCAAGTACGGCGCGGGGCTGGTCTGTACGCACGCGGGCGGCGCGGAGCCGCGGACGCGGCCGCACCGGGTCGCGTACGAGGACGTGATGGCCGACATCCTGCGGGTGACCGTGGGGCTCGCGGAGCGGGCGGTGGCCCTGGGGGTGCGGCGCGACGGGATCATGATCGACCCGGGGCACGACTTCGGGAAGAACACCCGGCACAGCCTGGAGGCGACGCGGCGGCTCGGCGAGATGGCGGAGACCGGTTGGCCGGTGCTGGTTTCCCTTTCCAACAAGGACTTCGTCGGCGAGACGCTCGACCGGCCGGTCAAGGAGCGGGTGCTCGGAACGCTGGCGACGACGGCCGTGTCGGCGTGGCTGGGGGCGCAGGTCTACCGGGTGCACGAGGTCGCCGAGACCCGCCAGGTGCTCGACATGGTGGCGTCCATCGCCGGGCACCGGCCGCCGGCCGTCGCGCGGCGCGGGCTGGCGTAGGCGGGCCGGGTGCGGGAGGGGGTGGGGGCGCCTGCGGCGGGCTCTCCCCCACCCCGCCCCTTCCCGAAACCGGGGCTCTGCCCCGGGCCCCGGTCCTCGAACTCCCCCTACGCCCGGACGGCGCGGGGGGACCCCCGGACGGGCTGGGTTTCCCTACTTGCCGGTCTCCTTGGTCACCAGCGCGACCGCCTCTTCCACGTCGTCCGTGACGTGGAAGAGGAGCAGGTCGCGCTCCGAGGCCTTGCCGCCCGCGACGACCGAGTCGCGCAGCCAGTCGACGAGGCCCTTCCAGTACTCCGTGCCGAAGAGGACGATCGGGAAGCGGGTGACCTTGCGGGTCTGGACCAGGGTCAGCGCCTCGAAGAGCTCGTCGAGGGTGCCGAGGCCGCCGGGCAGGACGACGAAGCCCTGCGCGTACTTCACGAACATCGTCTTGCGGACGAAGAAGTAGCGGAAGTTCACGCCGATGTCGACGTGCGGGTTGAGCCCCTGCTCGAAGGGGAGCTCGATCCCGAGGCCCACCGAGACGCCCTTGGCCTCGCGGGCCCCCTTGTTGGCCGCCTCCATGGCGCCCGGGCCGCCACCCGTGATGACCGCGAAACCGGCCTCGACGAGCGCCCGGCCGATCCGCACGCCCGCCTCGTACTCCGGCGAGTCCGGCTTCGTGCGGGCCGAGCCGAAGACGCTGATCGCGCTCGGCAGTTCGGCGAGTGCTCCGAAGCCCTCGACGAACTCGGACTGGATGCGCATGACCCTCCAGGGGTCCGTGTGCACCCACTCCGAGTCGCCCTCGGTGTCGAGCAGCCGCTGGTCCGTGGTGCCCGACTGGACCTGGTCCCTGCGCCTCAGCACCGGCCCCAGACGCTGCTCCTCGGGCTTCGCCATTCCCTCGGGAATGCCCATGGCCTGCTCCCTCCGCCGATCCACTGATCTTCTTGGTCCGGTCAGCGTAGGACGACAGAGGTGACGAAACGCGAAATTACGGAAGTCAGGCGGTCAGCCAGTCGCGGAGACGTGCCTCGCAGTGGTGGATCCTGTCGACGGGGACGTGCTCGTCGCGCTTGTGCGCGTAGATCGGGTCGCCGGGACCGTAGTTGACGGCGGGCACTCCGAGGGCGCTGAAGCGCGACACGTCGGTCCAGCCGAACTTGGGCTGGGCGCTGCCGCCGACGGCCTTCATGAAGGCCTCGGCGGCCGGGTGGGAGAGACCGGGCAGCGCGCCGGGGCTCTCGTCGTCGACGACGAACTCGGAGATCTCGCAGTCGGCGAAGAACTCACGGACGTACGCCAGCGCCTCGGCCGGGGAGCGGTCGGGGGCGTACCGGTAGTTGACGGTGACCGTGCACGCGTCGGGGATGACGTTGGTGGCGACGCCGCCCTGGATCGCGACCGCGTTGAGGCCCTCGTGGTACTCCAGGCCGTCGATGACCGGCTTGCGCGGCTCGTACGCGGCGAGGCGGGCGAGGATCGGGGCGGCGGTGTGGATGGCGTTGGAGCCCATCCAGGAGCGCGCGGAGTGGGCGCGCTCGCCCGCGGTGTGCAGGATGACGCGCAGGGTGCCCTGGCAGCCGCCCTCGACCTGGGCGTCGGAGGGCTCCAGGAGGACGGCGAAGTCGCCCTCCAGCCAGTCGGGGTGCGCGGCGGCGATCTTCCCGAGGCCGTTGAGGTCGGCGGCGACCTCCTCGTTGTCGTAGAAGACGAAGGTGAGGTCGCGGTTGGGCTCGGGCACGGTGGCGGCGATCCGGAGCTGGACGGCGACGCCGGACTTCATGTCGCTCGTGCCGCAGCCCCAGAGGATGCCGTCCTCGTCGAGGCGCGAGGGGACGTTGTCGGCGATCGGCACGGTGTCGATGTGGCCGGCGAGGACGACCCGCTCGGCGCGGCCGAGGCGCGTCCGGGCGACGACGTTGTTGCCGTAACGGTCGACGGTGAGGTGCGGCAGGGCCCGCAGGGCCTCCTCGATGGCATCCGCGAGGGGCTGCTCCGTCCCGCTCACGGACGGGAAGTCGACGAGGGCGGCGGTGAGCGCGGCCCCGTCCTGGGAGAGGTCCAGCCGGGTCTCGCGAGGAGTGATGTCAGCCATGTGCCGACCCTAACCCGGCCTCCAGTACGGTGGGCCCGTGTCCGAGCCCACCCGCCCCGCACGTCGCGGCCGCCCCGCCCGCCGCGGCCGTCTCGCCCGTTCCGCGGCCACCCTCGCCGCGCTCCTCGGCCTGGCCTCGTACGTGGCCTTCCACCAGGTGACAGGGAGCAAGGGCACGCCTCGGTGCAGTGTCGGCACCGGCGAGAGCCGGTACGAGTTCACGCCGGAGCAGGCGTCGAACGCGGCGACGATCTCGGCGGTCGGCACCACCCGGGGGCTGCCGGAGCGGGCGGTGACGATCGCGCTCGCGACGGCGCTCCAGGAGTCGGCGCTGCGGAACATCCAGCACGGTGACCGGGACTCGCTCGGCCTGTTCCAGCAGCGGCCCTCGCAGGGCTGGGGGACGCCGGCGCAGATCATGGACCCGGTGTACTCGGCGGGGAAGTTCTACGAGGGTCTGGAGAAGGTCCCGGGGTACTCGCGGCTGCCGCTGACGGTGGCGGCGCAGAAGGTGCAGCGGAGCGGTTTCCCGCAGGCGTACGCCAAGCACGAACCGGACGCCACCCTGCTCTCGGCGGCACTGACGGGCCGGGCGCCGGCCGCGCTGACCTGTACGGCGAGCGACCTGGAGGGCCCGCCGGGCGATCCGGAGCGGGTGCGTACGGAGCTGGTGCGGGCCTTCGGCGAGAAGGCGGCGCCGAAGGCGGTCACGGGCGGGGCGAGCGCGGGCCGGTCGGCCGCGGAGCCGCCGGTGCTCGTGGTGCCGGTCCGGACGGCGCCGGGCGCGGACAAGGCCCCGGGGGTCGGGTCGGACGAGCGGCGCGGCTGGGAAGTGGCGCAGTGGGCGGTGGCGCGGGCGGACGAGCTGCGCGTCACGGAGGTCGCGTACGGAAGCCGGGTGTGGCGCGCGAGCGACTCGTCCGGCGGCTGGGAGAAGACCTCGTCGGGCGCCTCCGAGGCGGGCTCCGACGGGGCTTCCGGCGCCTCGTCCGATGCGGGTTCGGTCCGTCTCCGGCTCGCTCGGTAGCCGGTCGCCCGTACGGTCGTTCACTCCTTCGTGGCATTCGCCCGGACGGAATGCCGGGGAATTCGGGCGCAGTTCGGGGGCGCATTTCCGCGTCGGGCCGTGACACCTCAACTCCCTTGTGGCGCAAGGGAAGTGACGGTTCGGCAGGCGACCACACAATGAGACGTTCGTCCGTTTTCCTCCCCACCCGACAATACGACGCATTGCCAATCCTTTACCTTCGACCGCCGCAACCTCTCCCACCCCGGAGCCGGTTGTCACTGCGTCCGAACACCACTCGTCGCACCCCGTCGAAGGAGCACCATGTCCCTCCCCCTGACCCGTCGGATCGCCCGCGCCGCCCTCCTCATCGCGGCCGGAGCAGCCCCCGTGGTCGGTGCGGCCGGTTCCGCGAGCGCCCTGGACCACGGCATCGCGCCGACCAACGCCCTCGGCGGCGTCACCGCCCTGGACGCCGCCGGTGCGGGCGACGCCGTCGACAGCGGCGCGCAGGCCGCCACCGGCGTCGTCGGCGCGACCGGCAGCCAGGCCGTCGGCACGGCCGTCCCGGCCGTCGGCAAGACCGCGGGCGCGGCGGGCAAGACCGCCACCCCGGCCGCGCAGGAGCTGGCCGGCGAGGCCGCCGGCAGCACCGGAGAGGTCGTCGGCAAGACCGCCGGCGCCGCCGGCGAGAGCGCGCAGGGCCCGGCCGCCGGCGCCCTGGGCGGTGGCCTCCCGGCCGCCCCGTCCCTGGGCGGCCTGCCGATCGGCTGATCCCGCACGGAAGCACGGAAACGCGAGAACGCGAGAACGCAGGAACGCGAGAACGCGAGAACGCAGAAACGAGGGAGGGCCCGGGGAGCAGGTGATGCTCCCCGGGCCCTCCCGCATGTCCCGCCGGACAGGCCCTAGCCGAGCCGCTTGACCGCCGCCTCGACCCGCTCGTCCGTCGCCGTGAACGCCACCCGCACGAACCGCTCCCCGGCCTCGCCGTAGAAGTCGCCGGGCGCCACGAGGATGCCCTTGTCCGCCAGGTACGCCACGGTCTCCCAGCACGGCTCGTCCCGGGTCGCCCACAGGTACAGGCTCGCCTCGCTGTGCTCGATCCGGAAGCCGTGCGCCTCCAGGGCCGCCCGCAGCGACGCCCGGCGGGCCGCGTACCGCGCCCGCTGCTCGGCCACGTGCGCGTCGTCGCCGAGCGCCGCGACCGTCGCCGCCTGCACCGGGGCCGCGGTCATCATGCCGCCGTGCTTGCGGATCAGGAGCAGCTCGCCGAGCACGGCCGCGTCGCCCGCGATGAACGCGGCGCGGTAGCCGGCCAGGTTGGAGCGCTTGGAGAGCGAGTGGACGGCGACGATCCCCTCGTACGAACCGCCGCAGACGTCCGGGTGCAGGACGGAGACCGGGTCGGCCTCCCAGCCCAGCTCCAGGTAGCACTCGTCGGAGAAGACGAGCACGCCGTGCTCGCGCGCCCAGGCCACGATCCGGGTCAGCTCGTCCTTGCCCAGGACCTTGCCGGTCGGGTTGGACGGGGAGTTCAGCCAGAGCAGCTTCAGACCCGCCGGGTCGAGCTCCGTCGGGTCGTCGTAGACGACCGGCTCCGCGCCGCAGAGCCGCGCGCCGACCTCGTACGTCGGGTAGGCGAGGCGCGGGTACGCGACCCGGTCGCCGGCGCCGAGCCCGAGCTGCGTCGGCAGCCAGGCGACGAGCTCCTTGGAGCCGACCACCGGCAGGACGTTCTCGTGGGCGAAGTCCACGGCGCCGAGACGGCGTTCGCACCATCCGGTGAGCGCGTCCCGCAGCTCTTTCGTCCCCCACACCGTGGGATAGCCCGGCGAGTCCGCCGCCGCGACCAGGGCGTCCTGGATCAGCGCGGGGACCGGGTCGACGGGCGTGCCGACCGAGAGGTCCACGATTCCGTCCGGGTGCGCCACGGCCGTCTTCTTGTACGGCTCCAGCTTGTCCCAGGGGAAGACGGGCAGGCGCGAAGAGACTGCGCTCACGGGTTGGCTCTCACTTCCTGTACGTACGGGAAAACGCCTCGGTCCCGCACGGCGACCGACGCCGTACGGGACCGGATGCGGTCGATCAGCCGTTCTGCGGCGGCAGGGCGGCGATGAAGGGGTGGTCGCGCTCGATCTCGCCGAGCTTGGAGGCACCACCGGGCGAACCGAGCTCGTCGAAGAACTCGACGTTCGCCTTGTAGTAGTCCTTCCACTCCTCCGGGGTGTCGTCCTCGTAGAAGATCGCCTCAACCGGGCAGACCGGCTCACAGGCCCCGCAGTCGACGCATTCGTCCGGGTGGATGTACAAGGACCGCTTGCCCTCGTAGATGCAGTCGACGGGGCACTCCTCGATGCACGCCTTGTCCTTCACGTCGACACAAGGCTGCGCGATGACGTAGGTCACGCTGTCGTTCCTCCTCGATAGGGCTGGTCTGCGCGGGAGCGCGGCGTCGTCGATGCCCGCACCTAGTATCTCCGTTCTTGGGGGCGATCCGAACAGGAGGGGCGGAGAAGCTGTGGAATTGATCGGCGGAGGACTCGTCGAGGTGCGAATCACCAGCGCTGACGTGGGAAAACGTGTCTCCGTTCGGTACGTGACAGACTCGGCCGCAGCGGGCGAGAAGTTCACCGACGCGGTCGGAGTTCTCACATCATGGGATTCCGGTGTGCTGCTGATCACACGAAAGAGCGGTGAAACCGTCCGGATCGCGGAAACCGCTCTGGTCGCGGGCAAGGTCGTACCCCCCGCTCCGGCCCGCCGCAGGGGCCCGTCGGCCACCTTCCCGGAGCTGGCCCGGGCCACCGCGCGCGCCTGGCAGCCGGTCGAGAGCGAGCCGCTCGGCGAGTGGACACTGCGGGCCGCCGACGGATTCACCCGCCGGGCCAACTCCGCGCTGCCGCTCGGCGATCCGGGGCTCCCGGTGGAGGACGCGCTGACCCGCGTACGGGACTGGTACGCGGCCCGGAAACTCCCCGCGTACATCCAGACCGCGACCGGCGCCGAGGGCACCCAGGAGCTGCTGTGCGCGGCGCTCGACCGGCACGGCTGGCGGCGCGAGGTCTCCGCCCAGGTCCGGATCGGAGCGCTCGCCCCGATCGGCGACCTGGACGCCGACGTCTCCGCCGTACGCCTCTCCCGCACGGTCGACGAGGCCTGGCTGGGCCGCTACCAGCGCTTCGGGGAACCGAGCCCCGCGGTGCGGCCCGTCCTCACCTCCGGCCCCAGTGTGTGGTTCGCGTCCGTGGCGGGCACGGGAGAGGTACCGGCGGCGATCGGACGCTGCGTCGTCGACGGCCGCTGGGCGGGCTTCATGGCCGTCGAGGTCGACCCCGCCCTCCGGCGGCAGGGCCTGGCGACGACCGTCATGACGGCACTCGCCCGGCAGGCGCTCGACGAGGGCGCGTCGGCGGCCTGGCTCCAGGTGGAGGCGGACAACGACGGCGCCCTGGCGTTGTACGACCGGATGGGCTTCGCGGTCCACCACCACTACCACCACTACCGATGGTCGGAGGCGTGACGGAGGCGTGACGGAGCACGGAGCCGGGTCCGACGGACCGGACGAAGGGGCGGGCGACGAACCGCTGGAGGACGTGCCCGACTGGCGGCGCGAATTCGCGGAGGAGGCCCGGGCCGAGCGGCCCGACCTCGCCCGGCTCTGTCTGCTCGTCGGAGCGGTCGCCGACCCGACCGTCACCCGGCACGCCATCGACGAGGCCGAGATCGAGCTGGACCGCCTCGCCGGACTCGTCCCCTACGCGACCCGCACCACCGGCGACTGGGCCGGCGAGCTCGCCGCGCTCCTCGGTGACCGCGAGGGCTTCGAGGGGGTGCCCGCCGACTACCAGCGTCTGGAGTCCTCGCTCCTGCACGAGGTGCTGCGCCGCCGCCGGGGCCTGCCGATCCTGCTCTCCGTCGTGTGGATGGAGGTCGCCCGCCGGGCCGGTGCCCCCGTGTACGGACTCGGCCTCCCCGGCCACTTCGTCGTCGGCTTCGGCGACCCCGCCGACCTGAACCTCGCCGACCCCTTCGCCGGCGGCCGGGCGATGACGGGCGCGGACGCGGAGCTGCTCGTGGCGAGCGCGACGGGCGAGTCCCTCGACCGCTCCATGCTCCGGCCGGCCGAGCCCGGCGCGATCGTGCTGCGGGTCCTCAACAACATCCGCGCCTGGGCGGCCCCCCGCCCCGAGCGCTCCGACGTGGGCCTGTGGGCCGTGGAGCTCGCGCTGCTGCTGCCCTCCCACCCGGCGCGGCTGCGCTACGAGCGCGCGGAGCTGCTCGTCCAGCGCGGTGAGTTCCTCGCGGGGGCGGTGGAGATGGAGGCGTACGCGCGGGTGATGGACGCGGTGGACCCGGAGGCGGCGACGACCATCCGCCGCCGGGCCCTGGCGGCGAGAGCGCGCCTGAACTGACCCTGCTCGTGGATGTCTTGTGGATCACGCGGGGAATCCGGAGTGATCCGCCGCCGCCCCGATTAGGATCCCTTCCGCATTCACGGGGGAGGGTGATCACATGCGTCCCTGGACGCCGAACGACCCGACAGAGGTGGGGCCGTTCCGTACGGTCGCGGTGCTCGGGCAGGGCGGGATGGGCCGGGTGCTGCTCGGCGTCGCGCCGAACGGCAGCCTGGTGGCCGTCAAGCAGGTGCACGCCGACCTGGCCGACGACGAGGGCTTCCGGTCGCGGTTCCGCCGCGAGGTGGACGCCTCGCGGCGGGTGTCCGGTGCCTACACGGCACCCGTGGTCGACGCCGACCCGGACGCCCCGACACCGTGGCTCGCGTCGCTCTTCCTCCCCGGGCTCCCGCTGAGCGACGTCCTCGCGGAGGGCTTCCTGCCGGAGCAGGCGGTACGGCAGCTGGCCGCGGGCCTCGCCCAGGCGCTGGCCGACATCCACCGGGTGGGCCTCGTCCACCGGGACCTGAAGCCGTCGAACGTGATGCTCACCGGCGACGGCGTCCGGGTGATCGACTTCGGCATCGCCCGCGCGGGCGACCACCTGACGAAGCTCACGCACACGGGCGCGCTCATCGGCTCCCCCGCGTTCATGGCGCCCGAGCAGATCACGGGCGGGGCGCCGGCCCTCGCGGCCGACGTCTTCGCGCTCGGCGCGACCCTGGTCGTGGCCTGTACGGGGAAGACCCCGTTCAACGGCGCCTCTGCGCCCGCGCTGATGTACAGCATCGCCCACGAGGAACCCGACCTCGGCGCCGTACCGCCGGGGCTGCGCGGGCTCCTCGCGGCCTGCCTCGCCAAGGACCCCGCTCTGCGCCCGTCCCCGCAGGACATCCTCGCCCTCATCGGGCCGGTGCCGCCGTCGGCGCGGCCGTGGCCGGAGGCCGTGCACCGGCGGATCGCGGAGCAGTCGGCGGAGATCGACCGGCTGGTGGGCGCGGCACCGGCGCCGGTGGCGCCGCCGGCGCCCGCGCCCCTCCCTCGGGTACGGATCCGGCGCCGCCGGCTCTGGACGGCCGCCGCCGTCGCCGCGGGGGTCCTGGTGGTCACCGGGGCGCTGGTCGCGGTGAACGGCTGGGCGGACGACGTGTACTACGCGTTCGCGGACGAGCCCGTCCCGACGCCGGGGAACGTCCCGCTGAGCCAGGTGGCCGACACGTACGCGGGGCCCCTCCCCTCCTGCGTACAGCTGCGCCCGAAGGTGAAGGTGCCGGCCGGGTTCACCCAGCAGCGGGTCCAGGACGGCGGGCCCCCGCACACCCAGTACGACGGCGCCACGTCGAACCAGTGCACCTGGAACACCCGCTCCGGCGACCAGATCGTCCTGGTCTGGGACCTCTACCGCAGCAAGCCGGGCGGCCCCACCGGCGCCGAAGGCGCGAAGAAGCGCTACGAGGGCATGTACATCCGCGGCGCCACCGAGCGGGTCTCCACGCTCGACTTCGCCGAGGAGGCCCTCTGGTACAAACACGACGGCCACTGCGTGCTGTACGCCCGGGACGTCAACCTGGAGCTCTTCGTCCAGGTGAAGGGCCCCAACTACCCGCTGGGCACGTGCGAGGCCCTGACCGAGGAGAGCGCGAGGCAGGCCTTCGCGCTCGTCAAGACGAAGGCGGCGGCACAGTGACGAGACCCCTGGGCCCCACCGACCCCCGCGAGGCCGGGCCGTACCGGCTCCTCGCCGAGCTCGGACGCGGCGGCATGGGCCGCGTCTACCTCGGCGCCGCGCCCGACGGGCGGCTCGCCGCCGTGAAGCAGGTGCACGCCCGGTTCGCCCACGACGAGGACTTCCGCGCCCGGTTCCGGCGCGAGGTCGACGCCTCGCGGAAGGTGTCCGGCGCCTGCACGGCGGCCGTGCTGGCCGCCGACGCGGACGCCCCCGTGCCCTGGCTGGCCTCCGTGTTCGTCGCGGGCCCCTCGCTCGGAGCGGCGGTGGAACGGTCCGGCACCCTGCCCGCCGAGACGGTGCGGCGGCTGGCCGTACAGCTGGCGACGGCCCTGGAGGAGATCCACCGGGCGGGGATCGTGCACCGCGACCTGAAGCCGGAGAACGTCCTGCTCTCGGGAGACGGCGCCAGGGTCATCGACTTCGGCATCGCCCGGATCGCCGAGGCGGGGAACGTCACCGAGCTGACCGGGACCGGTCTGGTCGTCGGCTCGCCCGCGTTCATGTCGCCCGAACAGGCCGAGGGGAAGGAGCTCACCCCGGCGAGCGACGTCTTCTCGCTCGGCTCGGTCCTGGCCATGGCCGCGACGGGTACGAGCCCGTTCGCGGGCCCTTCGACGCTCCAGTCCCTCTACAACGTCGTCCACACGGAACCCGACCTCGCCGCCGTACCGCCGGAGCTGACCGGCCTCCTGGCCTGGTGCCTGGCCAAGGACCCGGCGGCCCGCCCCACCCCCGGCCGGCTCCTCGCCGCGCTCGGCCCGGCGGCCCCGACGGCCCGGCCGTGGCCGCCGGCCGTCCACGCGATGATCACCGACCAGCAGCGGGCCGTCGACCACCTGCTCAGCCCGCTCGACGGGGACCCCGAACGCACGATGGTGGTACCGCCCGGAAGGGCCCACACGGCCCCGACGGCCGCGGTCACCCAGTTCTCCCCCGCCGCTCCGCCGGTCCGCCGCCGCCGGGGCCCCATGGCCGTCGCCGCAGCCGTCGCCCTGTGCGTCCTCGGCGCCGGCGGGTGGTGGGCCCTGAAGGACGGCGGACTGGCGGACGGCCCGCCGGACGCCTACGTGACGATGCCGGTCTGCGCGGACGTGGCCCCGAAGCTCCCGCTCCCGGGACGGAACCCGGCCCGGGACGCGTACACCGAGTACTCGGACACGGCCACGACCAGCTGCTCCTGGAACGACAAGGACGAGCCGCAGGCCGACGGCTGGAACTTCTACTCCCACGCCATGATCCGCTGGGAACTGCGCCGCAGCGCGGGCACCGACGAGAACGCCACGGACCGCCAGGAGAACGAGTTCGCCGACGACGCGGAGGGCGAACGCCAGGCACCCGGCCTCGCCTTCGCCGACGAGGCCTTCTGGAGCGCCCCGAGCGACGAACAGACCACCTGCACACTCTACGCCCGCAAGGGCAACCTGGTGGTCGTCGTCTCCCTGGGCGGCAAGAGACACCCGGCCGCCACCTGCGAACAGGAGGCCACCTCCCTCTCCTCGGCGGCCTTCACGGCGATGCCGAGCGCCTGAGGAGTCCTTGACGCGGTGAACGGAACACCCCCGCCCGACGGTCGTCGGACGGGGGTGCCGGGGTCCCTGAACGTCAGCCGTTGCCGCTCAGGTTGATGACCTTGGTGCGTTCGGCCTTCGTCTTGCCCATCAGGGCGTCGCGCATCACGAAGGCCACGTCGTCGGCGGAGACCTGGTGCTTGGCGCCGTCGCCCTTGGTGATCATGACGCCGTCGAAGGCGCCGTCGAGGAGCCGCTCGATCGCCTTCTTGTCGTAGACCTCGATCAGGCGGCCGTCGACGGCCTTCATGGAGAGGATCTGCGGCAGCGAGCGCGCGGGGCCGAACTGGATCTGCTTGCCGCCCGCGATGATCGTGATCCGGTCGGACATGGCCGGCTCGGCGAACTCCCTCATCGCCCGGTCCAGCTCGGCCTTCGTGACCGACGGACGGAGGGTGGTGACGGGGAGGTCGACGACCTTGCCCTGGCCCGTCTCGACCTGGGCGCGGTACGCGTCCCGGACGGAGATCATCGAGCGCTGGACGTCCATGCCGGCGCCGGGCTTGCCCTCGATGGGGGTGACCTTGTTCGGCGCGAAGCGGATCGTGGCCTCGGTCGCGGAGGCGGAGGCGCCCGCCAGGTCCCGCAGGGCGACGGCGAGCTTCTCCTCGTCGACCGGGAAGACCGGCTTGGCGACCCGCTCGCCGCCGAAGAGGGAGCCGATGACGGAGACCGGGTTGTAGTCGCTGCCGGCGGCCCCGCGGACGGTCTCCTGGCTGTCGAGGGCCAGGCCCGCCTTCTCGGGCGGCATCTGGACCTTCTTGCCGCCGATGCTGAGCTGGAGCGGCGCGGCGGCGCGCTTGCCGAGGGCGGCCTCCAGCTTGTTGACGCCCTCCTCCTTCGTACCGCCGCCGATGTCCACGCCGAGCACCGTGGTGCCCTTGGGGACGTCGGAGTGGTTGAGGAGCAGTCCGGCGCCGTAGGCGACGCCCGCGAGGCCGACGACGCCCACGGCGACGAGGACCAGCTTGGAGCGGCCCTTCTTCGCCTGGGCGCGGCTCGGGGCCGGGGCGGGCCGGGGCGCGGCGGGCGCGGGGGCCTGGGCCGGGGTCTCCTCGATGCGCGGGGTGAGGTTCGGGCGGGCCGCCGACGGCGGGACGACCGGGATGCCGCTCGTGAGGGTGTCGCCGGAGATGTGGCCGGCGCCGTCGGCCGCCATGCCCTGGCCGGGCGCCTGCGGGCGCATCGGTCCCGGTCCCTGGGCCGGGCCCTGGCCCTGTCCCTGGGGGGGCTTCGGGGCGGGCGGCTGCGGGGTCAGGATCGCCGTGTCGTCGGACATGCGCGGGGCCCCGCCCTGCGCACCGGGCGCACCGGGCGTGCCGGGGAACGGCGCCGTCGGTGCCGGGCCGCCGAGCGAGGCGATGCCGGTGACCGGGCCGGTGGTGGGGCCGGTCGGGCCCCCGGCCGGGCCTCGGTACGCGGGCGTGCCGCCCGAGGGCGTCCCGTCGTACAGGGGCGTGCCCGCTGCCGGGGTGCCGTCGTACGCCGGCGTCCCGCCCGAAGGGGTGCCGTCGTACATCGGTGTCCCGCCCGAGGGCGTCCCGTCGTACATCGGCGTCGCGTCGTAGCCCGGGGTCCCTTCGTACCGGGGCGTGCCGCCCGCCGGTGTGCCGCTCTCGTAGAGCGGGTTGCCGGCGCCCGGGTTCGACGCCACCGGGCGGCTCGACGGGGTCGTGCCGACCGTCGGGACGCCGGAGGTCGCCGAGCCCGCGAAGCCCGTGCCGGGGGCGTCCGGCGCGGCGGTGAGCGGGCCGGGTGCCGCCGGGGCGGACGGCAGCGCGGGTGCCGGGGTCGGGGCGGGGGCGGGCGACGCCTTGCGCGGGGCGAACCAGTCGCTCGTCTCCTTCGCCTTCGGCGCCTCCTCGGCGCCCACCGGCTCCGGAGCCGCGACCGGCTCGGGCACCGGCGCGGGCACCGGCTCCGCGACGGGCGCTGGTGCGCGCCTCGGCTCCGGTTCCCTCTCCGCCGCGGGCGCCTCGGCGACCGGCGTACGGACCACGACCGGCGGGATCGGACGCGAACCCGGGATGTTGATCCGGATGCGGGTCGTCAGCGTCGTCTCGGTCTTGGGCTCCTCCGGCGGCGCGGGCGCGACGGGGGTCTCCTCCGGCGCGTCCTGCGAGGGGTGGAGCGACGGATACTGGCGGGATCCGTACGGCGGTGTACCCGAGGGGTACGCGGCTCCACCGCGCCCCTGGGCGCCGGAGGACGAACTGTCAGTCTCTCGACCAGTTTCACGACTCAAAGCAGGATCTCCCGGTTGGCTCCACCGCCCGCTCTTGCAGATGCTCGTGTAACCCGGGCGGTTCGGCGGCGCGCACCACCATACTGGGCAGCGCCGCCGCATACCCGACCCATGGGCGGCGGACGACGGGCAATCCGGCCGAAGTCAGGGCGTCTCCGGTATCAAGTCGTCCTGTTCACGGGGCCGGTCGCGGCAGCCGGGACAGCGTGGCGCAGATCACAGCGACCGCCATGCCGCCGAAGAGGAACAGCAGCTCGCCGCCGCCTCCGCCGAACACCCCGTCGCCCTCGGGGCGTCCGAAGCTGAGCAGGACGACGGCGAGGAGCCAGCCGCAGCCGGCGGCGACGACGCCGACCTGGGTGCCGGTGGCGCGGAGTCCGCCGTAGAAGACGGCGGCGGTCGCGAGGAGCGCGAGAAGCAAGCCGCCGGGGAACCAGGCGGCTTGGACGAGCGCTCCGGCGGTCCCGACGAGGACTCCGAGGACGACCAGGACGCCGTACCAGGCGTACCGGGCGCCGCGGGAGGTCGGGAGGGCGGCCGGGGCCGTCGCGGCGGGCGGACGGGGCGAGGGGCCCGAGGAGGCCCGGGAGGCGGCGCTCACGCGGTCACCCCCGCGAAGAGGTCCGTCTCGCGGACGCCCGCGGGGGCGCCCGGGGTGCCCTGGACCAACTCGTAGTACTCGGTGGTGAAGATCGGCTGGCCCAGGTCGTTGGAGAGGGCGAAGAAGGGGCCGTCGACGGCGACTTGGGTGACGTGCGCGGCCATCGCCGCGCTCTTGCGGGCCGTGTGCTCCGGTCCGGCGTCGATCTCGGTGGTGATCCGGTCCTCGTCGACGACGCCGGGGACGTCGTCGATCGCGGCGACGGCGGGGAAGGCGGAGCCCTCGGCGCGCAGCCGGGCGAATCCGGCCTCGGCGACCGGGCGGGGCACGCGGTTCCAGTAGATCTTGGCGATCGCGTGGGCGGGTCCGAGGTCGGGGCGGTAGGCCGGGTCGGCGGCGAGTTCGGCGGCGCGCGTCGCGACCCGGTGGGCCTGGATGTGGTCGGGGTGGCCGTAGCCGCCGTCGGGGTCGTAGGTGACGAGGACCTGCGGGCGGGTCTCGCGGATCACGGCGACGAGGTGGGGCGCGGCGGTGTCGACGTCCGTGTTCCAGAACGCGTTCTCCCGCTTGTTCTGCTCGGCGCCCATCATTCCGGAGTCGCGGAAGCGGCCGGGGCCGCCGAGGAAGCGGTGGTCGGTGACGCCCAGCTCGGTCATCGCGGCGGCGAGTTCGCCGACGCGGTGCGGGCCGAGGCGGTCCTCCCGGTCGGGTGCCAGATGGGCGAGCCCGGGCGGGATGACCTCGCCCTCCTCGCCGAGCGTGCAGGTGACCAGCGTGACAAGGGCGCCCTCGGCCGCGTACCTGGCCATGGTGGCGCCGTTGTTGATCGACTCGTCGTCCGGGTGCGCGTGCACGAGGAGCAGACGACGGGCGGGGAGATCGGTCATGTCCCCACCCTACGAGACCCCTCCCGCTACGGCGGGGTCAGAACTTGAGGCCGCCGATCATGCTCGCCACGTTGGTGGTGAGGGTGCTGATGGACGGGGCGATGGACGAGCTCGCCAGGTAGAAGCCCAGGAGCGCGCAGATCGCCGCGTGTCCCGCCCTGAGTCCGGATTTCCGGATCAGCAGGAAGACGACGATCGCCAGCAGCACCACCACCGAAATCGAGAGTGCCACGGCGGTCCACCTCCACACTTCTTCGGTCGGATATTCGAACGGATCGGGCAGGGAGCATGTGCCATGCGAGTACATACCCACCTAGCGCTACGGATCATAACTATCCGTGCCATCGCATCGATCGGCGGACGGAGGCACGAGGGGGGCGCACGGCACTAGTTTCAGCCGCATGACCTCGTCTCGACAGCCGTCCCGCCAGCCGTCCCCACAGCCGTCGGCCGCACCCCGGGCCGCGCTCTCCTTCCCCCGCCAGCACGCCAGGACCCAGCGGTTCACGCTGGGCGTTCCGCGCGGTTTCTCGGTCTCCCCCGACGGGGAGCGCGTCGTCTTCGTCAGATCGGCTTCCGGGACCGACCGTTCGCACCGGCTGTGGGTCCTCGACCTGCCGGCGGAGGGCCCGCCGGTGGAGCGGGTGGCCGCCGATCCGGAGACGCTGCTCGCGGGCGCGGCGGAGGAGCTGTCGCCGGAGGAGCGGGCGCGCCGGGAACGGAGCCGGGAGGGCTCCGGCGGGATCGTGGCGTACGCGGTGGACTCGGCCGTGGAGCTGGCGGCGTTCGCCCTGTCGGGGCGGCTGTTCGCGGCGGAGCTGCGGGCGGGGACGGCGCGGGAGCTCGCGGTGCCGGGGCCGGTGATCGACCCGCGTCCCTCGCCGGACGGGCGGCTCGTCGCGTATGTGGCGGAGGGCGCGCTGCGGGTGGTCGGAGCGGACGGTTCCGGGGATCGGGGGCTCGCCGTTCCGGAGGACGGTCACATCTCCTACGGATTGGCCGAATTCATCGCCTCGGAGGAGATGGGCCGGGACAGGGGTTACTGGTGGTCCCCGGGTTCCGACCGGCTGCTGGTCGCCCGCGCGGACGACCGGGCCGTACGCCGCTGGTGGATCGCCGATCCGGCGCATCCCGGGCGGGCGCCGCAGGAGGTCGGGTACCCGGCGGCGGGGACGGCCAACGCGGAGGTGCGGCTCTTCCTCGTGGGCCTCGACGGGGCCCGCACGGAGGTGGTGTGGGACCGCGAGCGGTATCCGTACGTCGCGCGGGTGCACTGGTCGGCGGCCGGGGCGCCGCTGCTGCTCGTCCAGGCGCGGGACCAGCGGTCCCAGCTGAACCTGGCGGTGGACACGGAGTCCGGGGCGACCTCGACCGTGCGGGCGGAGGAGGACCCGGCGTGGCTGGAGCTGCTGCCGGGGGTGCCGGCGTGGTCTCCGGACGGGCGGCTCGTCCGGGTCACGGACGAGAGCGGGGCCAGGGCTCTCGCCGTCGGCGAGCGGCTCCTCACGGACGGGGCGCTGCACGTCCGGGCGGTGCTCGGCCTCGGGGAGGACGACGTCCTCGTATCGGCGTCGGCGGGTGCGGAGGCGGCGGAGCCGGAGACCGGCGAGGTCCATGTGTACCGGGTGTCCGAGCGGGGTGCGGAGCGGCTCTCCGAGGGCGTCGGGGTGCACGGGGCGGTGCGCTCGGGGCCGGTGACGGTCCTCGTCTCGGCGCGGCCGGGGACGCCGGGGAGCGTGGCGCGGGTGCTGCGGGACGGCGAGCAGGTCGCGGTGGTGGGCTCGTACGCGCAGGAGCCGGTGATCTCCGCCGGGGTGCGGCTGACGGAGGCGGGGGCCCGGCGGATCCCGTGCGCGGTGCTGCTGCCCTCCGGGTACGCGGAGGGGGACGGGCCACTGCCGGTCCTGATGGATCCGTACGGCGGTCCGCACGGGCAGCGCGTGGTCGCCGCCCACAACCCGTATCTGACGTCCCAGTGGTTCGCCGACCAGGGCTTCGCGGTGATCGTGGCGGACGGGCGCGGCATGCCCGGCCGCTCCCCCGCCTGGGAGAAGGCGCTCCTGCGCGATCTGACGCCGACGCTCGACGACCAGGTGGAGGCGCTGCGGGCGCTGGCCGGGAGCTTCCCGCTGGACCTGGGGCGGGTGGCGATCCGCGGCTGGTCGTACGGCGGCTACCTCGCCGCCCGGGCGGTGCTCCAGCGGCCTGACGTCTTCCACGCGGCCGTCGTCGGGGCGCCGGTGACGGACTGGCGGCTGTACGACACGCACTACACGGAGCGGTACCTCGGCACCCCGCAGGGCGATCCGGAGGTGTACGCGGCGCAGTCGCTGCTCACCGACGACGGCCTGACGGCGCCGGAGGAGCCCGCGCGGCCGATGATGGTCGTGCACGGTCTCGCCGACGACAACGTGGTGTTCGCGCACGCGCTGCGGCTCTCCTCGGCGCTGCTCGCGGCGGGCCGGCCGCACGAGGTGCTGCCGCTGTCCGGGGTCACGCACATGACCCCGCAGGAGCAGGTGGCGGAGAACCTGCTCCTGCTCCAGGTGGACTTCCTGAGGAGGTCGCTCGGGATGACCGTGCCGGAGTGAGTCACCAGCCGGGCGGCGGCGGGTAGGGCGGGGCCGGGGGCGGTCCGTACGAGCTGTACGAGTTGTACGGGCCGTAGCGCGCGGGCGCGGCGGGCGCGGGCGGCGGGACGCCGCGCCCGGCGAGGAGGACCAGGACCGCGAGGCCGCCGGCCAGCCCGAAGACGGCGCTGAGGACCTGCGCCTGCTCGACGGTGGAGCCGTCCACGACGTACGTGAGCAGCCCGAAGCGGACGACGCGCACGAACTCGGTGAGGCCGTCGGCCGCCAGGCACGCCCCGGCGAGGAGTCCGAAGGACCGGGTGTGGCGGGCGCGGGCGAAGGCGGAGACGGCGGCGGTCCCGTACAGCCCGATGAGGGTCACCGACAGCCAGCCGGGCGGGGGCGCGAGGGCCGGGGTGAGGATGGACCGGCCGCCGAGGAACCGGTCGACGGTGATCTCCAGGGGCAGTTCGACGGCCCAGTACGCCTCCCACAGGACGAAGGCGAGGACGCCGAACGCGAGGAGGACACCGGCGGCGACGGCGGGGCCGGTGCGGGGGCGGGTGGGGAGCTGCTCGTGCGGGCCGTCGGAGCGGCGGCGGCCCGCGGCGGCGGTGACGACGAGGCCGGTGGCGAGGGCGAGTTCGAGGAGGGCGGTGACGAGCGCGCCGCTTCCGGGCGCCCAGAGGCCGGGCAGGCGCACGGCGAGGGTGACGGCGCCGGTGGCGACGAGCGCGGAAGCGGCGTGGCGGGAGCGCAGGGCGGCGACGGCGGTTGCGGCGGAGACGGCGAGGAGCAGGGGGTCGACGAACGACGTGGCGGTCCGTCCCCTCACCAGGAAGAGGTGGTCCCCGGTCCAGGCCAGCGCGAGGTCGGCGGGTGAGCCGACCACGGCGAGGTCCTTGAGGATCCACACGGCGGCCATGAGGGCGAGCGCGGCGCATAACGCGGCGCCCGTGAGACGTGCCGGTCGTGTCACAGTCACGGACCCGATACTCACGGTCGTGACCGACCGAAACAAGCGGTTCCGCATGGACGGGGGTGACGAGGGGGACCACAAAAGCCGGCCGGGGCGACATTGCGCGCCCCGGCCGGCTCACGGCACCCGCACGGCCGTACGTGGATGATCCTGACGTGTCCGTATATCGGAGCCGAGTCGGTCGAGTTGCCTGCGGGTTAAAGCGACTTGGGCTCTTCCCCGCCGTTCGTCTGCTCGTCCGTCTCGCCGTTCGTGCCGTTCTCCGGCGGGACCACCTGCTTCTCCTCCGCGAAGTGGCAGGCCGAGTCGTGCTTCGCCGGGCTGTCCGTGAGGCGGAAGACCGCCGGGACGGCGAGGAGGGGGACTTCCAGGGTGCAGCGTTCCTGGGCCTTCCAGCAGCGGGTGCGGAAGCGGCAGCCGGAGGGGATGTTGGCCGGGGAGGGGACGTCGCCGGTGAGGATGATGCGCTCGCGGTGGGCGCGCGCCTCCGGGTCCGGGACCGGGACGGCCGAGAGCAGCGCCTGCGTGTACGGGTGGGTCGGGTGGTCGTAGATCTGGGCGTCGCTGCCGATCTCGACGATCCGGCCGAGGTACATGACGCCGACCCGGTCGGAGATGTGCCGCACGATCGACAGGTCGTGGGCGATGAACACGTACGAGAGGGAGAACTCGGACTGGAGCTGGTCCAGGAGGTTGACGACCTGTGCCTGGACGGAGACGTCGAGGGCGGAGACCGGTTCGTCCGCCACGATGATCTCGGGCTGGAGCGCGAGGCCGCGGGCGATGCCGATGCGCTGGCGCTGGCCGCCGGAGAACTGGTGCGGATAGCGGTTGATGTACTCGGGGTTGAGGCCGACGACGTCGAGGAGGTCCTGGACCTTGCGGCGCCGGTCCCCCTTGGGGGCGACCTCGGGGTGGATCTCGTACGGCTCGCCGATGATGTCGCCGACCGTCATGCGCGGGTTGAGCGAGGTGTACGGGTCCTGGAAGACCATCTGGATGTTGCGGCGGACGGCCTTGAGGGCGCGGGGGGACAGCTTGGTGATGTCCTCGCCCTTGTAGCGGATGGTGCCGGACGTCGGCCGCTCCAGGTTGACCAGCATCTTCGCGACGGTCGACTTGCCGCAGCCGGACTCGCCGACGATGCCGAGGGTCTCGCCGGCGGCGAGGTCGAAGTCGACGCCGTCGACGGCCTTGACGGCGCCGACCTGCTTCTTGAAGAGGATGCCCTGGGTCAGCGGGTAGTGCTTGTGGAGGTCCCGGACTTCGAGAATCGCCTCAGCCATGGAGGCACTCCTTCCAGAAGTGGCAGGCGCTGGCGCGGGGCACCGGGGACTCGGTCACGTCGTACAGCGGGGGTACGTCGGTCCGGCACACGTCCTGGGCCATGGGGCAGCGGGGGTTGAAGGCGCAGCCGGGCGGGATGTTCAGGAGGTTGGGCGGCAGGCCCTTGATCGCGTACAGCTCCCGGCCCTTCTGGTCCAGGCGCGGGATCGATTCGAGGAGGCCCTTGGTGTAGGGGTGGGCGGGGGCCTTGTAGATCTCGTGGACGGGGGCCTGTTCGACGATCCGGCCCGCGTACATGACGGCGATCTTGTCGGCGACGTCGGCGACGACGCCGAGGTCGTGGGTGATGAGGATGAGCCCCATGTTGAGCTCGCGCTGGAGCTCGGCGAGGAGGTCCATGACCTGGGCCTGGACGGTGACGTCGAGGGCGGTGGTCGGCTCGTCGGCGATGATCAGCTCGGGTTCGAGGGCGAGCGCCATCGCGATCATGATGCGCTGGCGCATGCCGCCGGAGAACTGGTGGGGGTACTGGCCGACGCGTTCCTTGGCGGCGGGGATGCGGACCCGGTCCATCAATTCGACGGCCTTGGCCTTGGAGTCCTTCCGCGACATCCCCTTGTGGACCTGGAACATCTCGCCGAGCTGTTCGCCGACGCTGATGACGGGGTTGAGGGAGGACAGCGCGTCCTGGAAGACCATCGCCATCTTGGCGCCGCGGATCTTGCGCCGTTCGGCCTCCGAGAGCTTCAGGAGGTCCTGGCCCTGGAAGAGGATCTCGCCCTGGGTGATCTTTCCCGGGGGGATGTCGAGGATGCCCATGACGGCCTGGGCGGTGACGGACTTGCCGGAGCCGGACTCGCCGAGGACGGCGAGGGTCTCCCCCGCGTCGACGGAGTAGTCGACGCCGTTGACCGCCTTGGCCACCCCCTCCCTGGTGTGGAACTCCACGTGCAGGTCACGCACTTCGAGCAGCATGGGTCCCTACCTCAGCTTGGGGTCGAGGGCGTCGCGGACGGCGTCGCCGAGCATGATGAAGGCGAGCACCGTGATGGCGAGCGCGCCGGAGGGCCAGAGCAGCATCTGCGGTGCGTTGCGCACGTAGGGGGCGGCCGAGGAGATGTCGATGCCCCAGGAGACGGTCGGGGGCTTGAGGCCGACGCCGAGGAAGGAGAGCGTGGCTTCGAGCGAGATGTACGTGCCGAGGGCGATCGTCGCGACCACGATGACGGGCGCGAGGGCGTTGGGCGCGATGTGGCGGAGCAGCATCCGGTTGTTGGAGGCCCCGAGCGCGCGGGCGGCGTGGACGTAGTCGTTCTGCTTGGCGGTGATGACGGAGCCGCGGGCGATGCGGGAGATCTGCGGCCAGCCGAGGAGCACCATGAAGCCGATGACGGGCCAGACGCTGTTGTTGCTGACGACGGAGAGCAGGACGAGGCCGCCGAGGACGACGGGGATCGCGAAGAACACGTCCGTGATGCGGGAGAGGAAGCCGTCCCAGGCGCCGCCGTAGAAGCCGGCGAGGCCGCCGAGGACGGAGCCGAGGAGGGTCACGCCGACGGTGGCGAAGAGACCGACCTCCAGGGAGGCCCTGGCTCCGTAGACGGTACGGGTGTAGACGTCGCAGCCCTGGCCGTTGAAGCCGAAGGGGTGGCCGGGCTGAGAGCCCTCCTGCGCCTTGGAGAGGTCGCAGTCGAGCGGGTTGCCGCTGGCGATGAGCTGGGGCCAGATCGAGATGATCACCAGGAAGATGATGATCAGCCCGGAGATGATGAAGATCGGGTTGCGGCGCAGGTCGAGCCAGGCGTCGGACCAGAGGGAGCGGGGCTTCTTGTCGGCACCGGTGCCCTTGGGTCCGCCCGGCGTCTTCTCCAGCGTCTCGCCCTCGTCCATCGCGAGGTCGGTGCCGCCGCCGGCGCCGGTGTGGTTGATCGCGCGGCCGTCGTCGAACGGCTGAGGCTGCTCAGGCATAGCGGATCCTCGGGTCAAGGACGGCGTACAGGAGGTCGACGAGCAGGTTCGCCACCAGGAAGACCAGGACGAGGACGGTCACGAAGCCGACCACGGTCTGGGTGTTCTGGCGGAGGATGCCCTGGTAGAGCTGGTAGCCGACACCGTGGATGTTGAAGATCCGCTCGGTGACGATGGCTCCGCCCATGAGCGCGCCGATGTCGGTGCCGATGAAGGTCACCACCGGGATGAGGCTGTTGCGCAGCAGGTGGCGGGTAATGACCCGGTGGCGGGGCAGGCCCTTGGCGACGGCGGTGCGGACGTAGTCGGCCCGCTTGTTCTCGGCGATCGAGGTCCGGGTGAGCCGGGTGACGTACGCGAGGGAGACCGAGGCGAGGACGAGGCCCGGGACGATCAGCTCGTTCAGTGGGGCGTCGCTGGAGACGGCCGGCTTGATCCAGCCCCAGTTCACGCCCAGGAGGAGCTGGAGGAGGAGGCCGGTGACGAAGGTCGGGATGGAGATGACGACCAGGGTCAGCAGCAGCACGGTGGTGTCGACGGGGCGGCCGCGCTTGAGGCCGGTGAGGACACCGAGGCTGATGCCGATGATGATCTCGAAGAAGATGGCGACGAGGGTGAGACGGATGGTGACCGGGAAGGCGCTGGCCATCAGCTCGGTGACTTCCTGACCGTTGAAGGCCGTGCCGAAGTCGCCGGTGAAGACGTTGCCCATGTAGATCAGGTACTGCTGCCAGACGGGCTTGTCGAGTCCGTACTCCTTCTCGAGCTGCGCCGCGGTCGCCGGGTCGCACTGGCGGTCGCCGCACAGACCGGCGATGGGATCGCCCATCACGTTCACCATCAGGAAGATCAGCAGCGTGGCGCCGAAGAAGACCGGGATCATCTGCAGCAGTCGCCGGATCACATAACGACCCATGGGGGGCTCCGGGGGTTGGCTCCGGGTAGGGGGATGGCTCCGGGGAGGTGTGCGGGGAAGGCGTACGGCCCGGCGCGGTGGTGTCCGCGGGCCGGGCCGTACGCCGCCGACCTCCTACGACGTCAGTTGACCTTGATCTGGTCGTAGACCGGGACGCTGAACGGGTTGAGGGTCACGTTGGTGACCTTCTCCGAGTAGCCGGCGCTGCCGTTCTGGTACCAGAGCGGGATGGCGCCCATGTCGTCGCGGAGGACGCCTTCGGCCTGCTGGAAGAGACCGACGGCCTTGGCGATGTCGGGCTCGGCGTTGGCCTGGTTGACGAGCTTGTCGAACTCGGGGCTCGACCACTTGCCGTCGTTGGACGAGGCGTTCGTGTAGTACAGCGGCTGCAGGAAGTTCTGGATGAGCGGGTAGTCCATCTGCCAGCCGGCACGGAAGGGGCCCGTGAGCTTCTGCGAGGTGACCTGGTTGCGGTAGTCGGCGAAGGTGCCGACGGGGTTGCCGACGCAGGCCTTGTCATTGCCGAGGGCGCGGTTGATGGAGTTGCAGACCGCGTCGACCCATTCCTTGTGGGAGCCCGTGTCGGCGTTGTACGAGATCTTCATGGTGCCGCCGGGGATGCCGCCGCCCTCGGCGACGAGCTTCTTCGCCTCGGCCGCGTCGTACTTGCAGAAGTCGCCGCAGATGTCCTTGAAGCCGCCCTCCTCGCCGAGGACCGGGGAGGTCCAGTCGACGGCGGGGGTGCGGGTCTTCTGGAAGATCGTCTCGGTGATCTGGTCGCGGTCGATCGCCATGGAGAGGCCCTGGCGGAGCTTCTCCTGGCCGGGCTTGTCCCAGGCGGGGTCGTAGAAGGGGAACGACAGGGTCTGGATGATGCCGGCGGGGACGTTGATGTACCGGTCGCCGAGGTCGGCGGAGACGTTCTTGAGCTGGGCGGCGGGGATGTCGTCGACGAGGTCGAGGTTCCCGGCCGTCAGGTCGGTGTAGGCCGTGTTGTTGTCGGTGTAGACCTTGAGGGTGATGCCACCGTTCTGGGCCTTGTCGGTGCCGGGGTAGCCGTCCCAGCGCTTGAGGGCCATCTCGGAGCCCTTGGAGTACGAGTTGACCGTGTACGGGCCGTTGCCGACCGGCTTCGAGAGCCAGGCGGCGTGGTCGTCGAAGAAGGACTGGGGCAACGGTGAGAAGGCCGCGTAGCCGAGGGTGATGGGCCAGGTGGAGAACTTCTGGGTGAGCTTCACCGTGAAGGTCTGGCCGCCGGTGACCTTGAGGCCGGACATGGTCTCGGCCGTGGGCTCGCCCTTCTCGGGGTGAACCTGGTCGTACCCCTGGATCTGGCCGAAGAAGTAGGCGTTCTTCTGGTTGTTCTTCAGGTGGGCGCCGTAGTTCCAGGCGTCGACGAAGGACTTGGCGGTGACCGCCTCGCCGTTGGAGAAGGTCCAGCCGTCCTTGACCGTGATGGTGAAGTTGGTCGAGTCGGTGGTCTCGATCTTCTCGGCGAGCATGTCCTTGGCCTCGCCGGTCTTCGGGTCGTACTGCTTGAGCCCCCGGAAGATCATGGAGAGGACCTTGCCGCCCTGCACCTCGTTGGTGTTGGCCGGCTCCAGTGGGTTCTGCGGGTCTCCCCACGAGGAGGTCACGATGCCGTCGGCCCCTCCGCCGCCGCCGCTGTCGTCGCCGCCGCCACAAGCGGTCGCCGCGAGGGCGACTGCGGTGGCCAGTGCGGCCCACTTGGCGTGCGTGGCTCCGCGCATGGAGTGCCTCCCATATGTCCCTAAGTGTGACTTAGAGCTCAATATGACCCGAAATCAGAAGGCATGCATGTTCTCGGCACCCGTTGGTGGGGCGAAGGCGGCGCGGAGGCGGTACGGGAGACGCGGTACGGGAGACATGGCGCGACGGCGGCCGGCCGCGGCATGCTGCGCCGCGGCCGCCCGCCGTCGCCGGAATCGCTGGGGATCGCTCGGAATCGCTGGGGATCGCTCGGGATGAGGTGACGTCAGTTGAGGAAGGTCACGTCCCAGTGGTCCCTCTCACGGGCGTAGATGTTGCCCGAGGGGGCGGTGTAGAGCGCCGCGCCGTCGACCGCGCGAGTCCCGGTCCTGGGGAAGGTGCCGGTGATGTAGTTGCTCAGGCAGGCGGTCGGGCTGAAGTCGATCTTGTAGCCGTTCCAGTGGCTGTACGTGCCGCTCATGTGCCCGGCCTCCGTACCGCCGGTGATGGTCAGGGCGCAGCCGCTCGCCCTGCGCAGGGTGACGGTGCCGTCGGCGGAGGACCGGCGCAGGCCGTCGAACGAGGTGCAGGTGGTGCTGTTGCGGTTGGAGCAGTTACCGGAGGAGGTCCAGTTGATGCCGCCGGCCGAGGTGAAGATCGCGGCCGCCCCGGAGTGGGTCAGCAGGCCGCTGTTGCCGCCGCTGCCGCCGGAGGTGCCGGTGACCAGGGCGCGCCAGGTGTCGGGGCCGACGATGCCGTCCGCGTCGAGACCCTTGGAGCCCTGGAAGCTCTTGACCTTGCCGTCGGTGCCGTCGCCGAAGTCGCCGTCGACGGCGAGGCCCGCTCCGTACCGGTTGAGCTGCGTCTGCACGGCCTTGACGGCGGATCCGTTGTCGCCCTTGCGGACGGTGACGATCAGCTTGGACCAGGTGTCCGCGCCGACGATGCCGTCCACCGGGGAGAGACCGGAGGCGCTCTGGAAGCTCTTCACCTTGGCCTCCGTGCCGTCGCCGAAGGCGCCGTCGGCGCCGGTGACGTGGCCGCGGGCCGTCAGCAGATGCTGGACGGTCGTCACCTGGACGCCGGAGTCGCCCTTGCGGACGAGGGGCCAGTCGGCGGCGAGGGCCGGGCCCGCCGAGAGCAGCCCGGCCGTCAGCGCGGCCATCAGGGTGGCGAGCAGCGTGGCCGCCAAGCCCGGGATCCTTCTCATCGTGTCGTCTTCCTCGGGGTCACGGCTGCCGTGGCGGCAGCGGTCAGCACTGGTAGGAGGCGTTCGGGTGGACCGGCTCGCAGTACCGGATGTGCAGGTGGTTGTCGTGGTTGGGGTACTGGACCGTCAGCCCCTCCGCGATCAGCTGCGGGTCGTTGAAGTACACGAACTTCACGTGGCCGGGAGCCGCCGCGAGCAGGGCCTTGACCAGCTCGCGGGTCGCGCCGCGGTCGTAGGCGGCCGACTGCCAGGTGATCCGGGAACCGCCGCACTGGGCCGAGTCCGTACGGACGGGCCAGAGGTCGGCGTCGAGCCCGACCTGGTGGCTGGCGTGGCCGTTGATGGTGCCGCCGTGCTCGAAGCCCACGTCGCCGACGGGCACCTTGCCGCGGCCGAGGGCCGAGAAGCTGCGGGCGGCGGCTTCGAGCTGGGCGACGGCGGCCGCGGTGCCCCAGTCGGCGGAGGCGTTGCCGTCGGGGCTCTGGTTGCAGAGCGTGCCGGCGTTGTAGGCGTAGTCGATGGCTTCGTAATGCCAGAGCAGGTTGGTCCAGGTGTCCGGGCCCACGACGCCGTCCGCGCCCAGGCCCGCGTGGCCCTGGAAGGTCCGTACGGCCGAGGCGGTGCCGGGGCCGAAGGCGCCGTCGACGGTGAGGCCGGCTCCGCGCTTGGCGTTGAGCAGGTGCTGGAGGGCCTTCACCGCCTCGCCCTGGTTCCCCTCCCGCACGGTGGGCGTGAGCGCCTTCCAGGTGTTGGGGCCGACGATCCCGTCGGCGTCGAGGCTCTTGGCCGTCTGGAAGGAGCGGACCGCCGAGTCGGTGCCGGCGCCGAAGACGCCGTCGGCGGTGAGCCCGGCGCCCTGGGCGTTGAGCAGGTACTGGAGTGCGGCGACGTCCGAGCCGCGGTTGCCCTTGCTCTGGGTCGGGGCGAAGGCGCCGCCCAGGGCCTGGGCCGGGGAGACGAGGCCGACGAGCAGGGCGACGACGGCGGCGAGGAGCACCGCCCATCGGCCGGCGGGGAGAGTGTGCGAGGGCATGACTGAGTGCTCCTCCTGCGAGGTGGGAAGTCCGGCTGTCGCTTGGGTCAGCCGAGCAGGCGGCCGAAGGTACGGGCGTCGACGAGACCGTCGGCGGGAAGTCCCGCGCCCGTCTGGAAGGTGGTGACCGCCGCCTGGGTGCCGGCTCCGAAGACGCCGTCCACCGTGGTGGGGACCCCGCGCGCGCCGAGCAGGACCTGGACGGCCTTGACGGCCTCCCCCGACTCGTCCCGCCGTACGGGCGCGACGAGTTGGTGCCAGGTCTGGTTGCCGACCAGGCCGTCGGCCGTCGCCCGCGTCAGGCTCTGGACGTCGCGTACGGCCTTCTCGGTGGCCGGGCCGAACGACCCGTCGGCGGTGAGCACGGCGCCCCGCCCGATCAGGAGGTGCTGGAGCGCCCGCACCCGGTCGCCGGTGTCGCCCGTGCGCAGCAGCGGCCAGACGGGGGCCGTCGGGTCGCCGCCGATCCGCGCGGCGACGTCCCGCCGGAGCTGCGGGAGCAGCGCGTACAGGCGGTCACCGGGGCATTCGGTCGCGTTGAAGTCCCGGTGTCCGTAGATCTGGTAGGCCCGCAGGCCGTACTGGCGGCAGATGTGGGCGCAGAGGTCGACCAGCGCCGCGTACTGCGCGCCGCGCGGGTCGACCGAGGTGTAGGTGCCCTCGTTCTCGATGCCGATGGCGACGGTGTTCTGGCCGGTGCAGTGCGCGGACTCGACGGTCCGGGTGCCGCGCTGGAGTTCGGCGAGGCTGCTGTGGCGGCCCTCGGTGATGTACGCGCCGCGGCTGACGGTGAAGTGCTGCCCGGTGTCGATCCAACTCCGGTCGTCCATCGCCCAGTTCTGCATGGAGCGGGCGAGCTGGAAGGCCTGACCCTGCGAGTAGTCGGTGACGTTGGGCGTGGCCGTGTGGTGCACGATGATCTTGACGGGCGGGGTGGGCAGGATGGTGAGGGGGCTGCTCGCGGGGCGGGCGCCCCAGGCGGCGCAGTCCGCGATCACCGGGACGCCGGCGGCGGCCCGCGCCCGGTCGGCGAGGCCTACGGGCAGGACGGTGGCGGCGCCGAGGGCGAAGGCGCCGGTGAGGAGGGTACGGCGGCGGGGGTTCGGTCCGGTGACCGTGGTCATGGGCGCTCGTCCTTAGTAACTGCCGGTGCAGTGGGTCTGGAGGGTCTCGTAGGCGCGCACCTCGCACGCCCAGGCGAGGATGTCCTTGTCGCTGACCATCGCGGTGTACGCCGTTCCGTTGCCGCCGTAATAGACACTCTCCGAGGCCCCTTGGGAGTTGTGCACCCGGATGACCGTGTCGAAGGAGGCGCCGGAGGTCTTGCGCGCCCAGGCGGCCCGGCAGGTGGGGCTGTAGCGCAGCTCGACACCCCAGTCGGCGGTCCGTACCGTGCGGGCGTCGCTCTGGCAGACGGTGGTGGCGGGGTCGAGGCCGGCGCAGCCGCTCCCCTGACAGGGGATGGCGGCGGAGGCCGGGGATGCGCCCGAGATCAGGGCGGTCGCGGCGAGGACCGACGCCGAGGCGAACGCGCCCAGCCGGGAGACGACGGAGGTGCGCATGAGGGCTCCTGGGTGCGGGATGACGAGGGGTCAGTACCTGTTCGTGCAGCCGTACTGCCCGTCGGTCCAGTTCCCGCAGGCCCAGGCGGTGATGTTCTTGTCGTTCACCATCCGGGTCCACACGGGGTTCATGCCGACGTAGTCCGCCGCGAAGACGGCTCCCTGGGAGTTGTTGACCGTGATCCGGCCCGCCCCGCCGAACGCCTGCCGGGCCCAGGCGGTCCGGCACTGCGGGCTGTACCGCAGTTCGACCCTGCCAGTGCGGTCCCACAGCACCGTCCGGGCGTCGTCGGCGCAGATCGTCGTCGCCGGGTCGCGACCGTGGCAGGTCTCCGCGTGGCAGATCTCGGCGGCGGAGGCGGGGGACGAGGCGAACAGCAGGCCGCTCGCGGCCATGGCCAGCGCCGAACCGACGGTGGCGAGCTTGCGGGTGAGCGCCTTCATGGCGGGTGCTCCTTCTGAGGGGTCTAGGGGGTGTCTTGTCGATCAGGCCGGATCAGGGAGCGCCCTAGGGGGTGTCTTGTCGATCAGGCCGGATCAGGGAGCGGCGTCTGGTGCCGTGCATCGCAAGGCGGAGGAGGGAGTCAACGCGGAGCGTTG
>NZ_JBHJUO010000032.1:0-55314 GCF_042268445.1 Streptomyces sp. NPDC056169
AGTCTAGGACGCCCCACCGACATCCGGGTCCGCCTTGGGGACGGCCTTCGTCACGCTCCCCCGGGAACGCGTCCGGGAACGCGTCGCGCGCCCCCTGGACGGGTCACGTCCAGAGGGTCGCGATGAAGATGTTCGCCGTGGTCAGGGCGCCGACGGCGGCGAAAAGGCCCTTGTCGACCTTCTCCTCGTCCCGCTTGACGTAGACCAGGCCGAGGACGACGACGAGCACCGCCAGCTTGATGCCGATCTTGAGGTTGTTCACGGGCTGGTCGTCTGCCTGGTTGAGGCCGACGAGCGCGACGCCAGTGATCAGCATGACCAGCGCACCGTGCAGCATCGCCGGGGTGAAGCGGGCCGTACCGGCGCCCATCGCCTTCATCTGGGTGAGGAATCCGCCCAGGAGGGAGGCGATACCGATGATGTGCAGGGCGACGAAGACATTGATGAGTACGTCCATGGGCGGAGCCTAACCGGGGCCCTAGCACCGCTCGCCGGCCGGGTCCACTCACTCCGGCGCTTCGGTCGGTCGTCTGCCGCAATGTCCCCCGGCCCGTCACCCCGGACGGAAAAGTTCGGTCCATGTCCGTCACCTGACGCCAATAGCGGTCAAGTCACTGCCGGGGCGTGACCCCGGCGTTTAGCGTCCTCCAGCAGGTGGCCGGCTCCCACCACCGCCGGTCACCCGGCGGCTGCCGGCCATCCCCGCCAGGAAAACCCGGCGGCGGTCCGTCTCCCCTGTGCGGCCCGCCGTCGGCCCGGCGGGCACCGTTCCCCCGCAGGGAAGAGGATGTGACCCGCCCTCGTGGCAGCGCACCGAAAACCCAGGCAGTCCCCGCTCGGTGGCCAGGCGGTCCGCACCGCCGCCACCCTCGCCCTCGCCTCCGCGGCGACCGCCACGCTCTTCGAGGGGTCCGGGCACGCGGACCCGCGACTCACCACCGCCCAGGTCAAGGCGAAGGTCGACCGGCTCTACCAGGAGGCCGAGGTCGCGACGGAGAAGTACAACGGGGCGAAGGAGCAGGCCGACGCGTCCCGCGCGGCCTTCGACCGGCTGCGCGACGAGGCCGCCCGCAGGACCGAGCGGCTCAACACCGCGCGGGACGGACTCGGGGCCATGGCCGCCGCGCAGTACCGCTCCGGCGGTCTCGACCCCGCCGTGCAGCTCGCCCTCACCTCCGATCCCGACGAGTACCTGGAGCGGGCCGCGCTCGCGGAGAAGGCCGGGGACCGGCAGGCGGCGGCCGTCACCGCCGTACGGCGCGAGCTCGGCGCGCTCCGGCAGCTGCGCGGCGAGGCCGCGGGCCGGCTCACCACGCTGCGCGGGCACGAGGAGGAACTGCGGCGCCAGAAGGCGGCCGTCGTCGGCAAGCTGGAGGCGGCCCGGACCCTGCTCGCCCGGCTGACCGCGGAGGAGCGCGCCCGGTACGACGCCGCCGTCGCGGCCCGGGACAGCGCCCGCGCCCCGGAAGCCACGGGAACGACCAGCGGCACGAACGGGGGCACGGGCACGACCGGGGCGGCCGCCGGAACGGGCGTCTCGCCTTCGGTGCGCGCCGATCGCTCCTCGGGCGGCGAGCGCGGTCCCGTGACCGCCCCGAACACCCGGGCCGCCGAGGCCGTCTCCTTCGCCCACGCCCAGCTCGGCAAGCCGTACGTGTGGGGGGCGACGGGGCCGTCCGCGTACGACTGCTCCGGGCTGACCCAGGCGGCCTGGCGCGCGGCCGGCGTCTCCCTGCCGCGCACGACGTACACCCAGATCAACGCCGGGCAGCGCGTCTCCCGCTCCCAGCTCGCCCCCGGTGACCTGATCTTCTTCTACTCGGGGATCAGCCACGTCGGTCTCTACATCGGCGGCGGCCGGATGATCCACGCTCCCCGCCCCGGCGCCCCGGTGCGGATCGCCCCGATCGACGAGATGCCCTTCGCCGGAGCAACCCGGGTCGGGTGAGCCCGGTGGCGTGAGCTCAGTGGCGTGAGCTCAGTGGCGTGAGCTCAGTGGCGTGAGCTCAGTGGCGTGAGCTCAGACCAGGCGGCGGGCGGTGGCCCAGCGGGTCAGCTCGTGGCGGTTGGAGAGCTGGAGCTTCCGCAGCACCGCCGAGACGTGCGACTCGACCGTCTTCACCGAGATGTAGAGCTGCTTGGCGATCTCCTTGTACGCGTAGCCGCGGGCGATCAGCCGCAGCACCTCCCGCTCCCGCTGCGTGAGCCGGTCCATGTCCTCGTCGACCGGCGGCGCGTCCGTCGAGGCGAAGGCGTCGAGGACGAAGCCGGCCAGTCGGGGGGAGAAGACGGCGTCGCCCTCCTGGACACGGAAGATCGAATCGACCAGGTCGGTGCCGGTGATCGTCTTCGTGACGTAGCCGCGGGCGCCGCCCCGGATCACCCCGATCACGTCCTCGGCCGCGTCCGAGACGGACAGGGCCAGGAAGCGGACCGGGTCCTCGGCGGCCGCCATCAGGTTCGCGCAGCGGCGCAGCACCTCGACGCCGCCGCCTCCCGGCAGGTGCACGTCGAGGAGGACGACCTCGGGTCGGGTCGCGGTGATGACCGTGACCGCCTGGTCGACGTCGGCGGCCTCGCCGACCACCTCGACCCCGGTGATCTCGGTCCGGCCGATCTCCGCCTGCACTCCCGTGCGGAACATGCGGTGGTCGTCGACGAGCACGACCCGCACCCGGCGTTCCGTCCCCGGCTCCGCCGCCCCCGCATCGGCCCCGGTCGCTGCCCCGGTCTCGTCGCTCATCCGTCCGCCCTCTCCATCTCAAGCTCCACTTCGGTGCCCCCGCCCGGCACGGACCGCAGCCGGGCCGAACCGCCGTTGCGCTGCATACGACCGATGATCGACTCCCGTACGCCCATCCGGTCCTCGGGCACCGCGTCCAGGTCGAAGCCCGGACCCCGGTCCCGCACCGAGACGAAGACCGTGCGGCCCTCGACCTCGGCGTACACCTGCACCGCCCCGCCCTCGCCACCGTACTTGGCGGCGTTCACCATCGCCTCGCGCGCGGCCTGCATCTGTGCGGTCAGTTTGTCGTCGAGCGGGCAGTCGCCGACGACGACCACCTCCAGCGGGACTCCGTGCTTGTCCTCGACCTCGGCCGCGGCCTTCTTCACCGCCTCCGCGAGGGTCGAGGGCTCCTCCTCGTCCCTGCCGGTTCCCTCGGGCTTGTAGAGCCAGTTCCGCAGCTCCCGCTCCTGCGCGCGGGCGAGCCGGCGCACCTCCCCCGCGTCGTCGGCGTTGCGCTGGATCAGCGTGAGGGTGTGGAGCACCGAGTCGTGGACGTGGGCCGCGACCTCGGCGCGCTCCTGCGCGCGGATGCGCATGGTCCGCTCCTCCGTGAGGTCCTGCGACATCCGGACCAGCCAGGGGCCGGCGAGCAGGGCTATCCCGGTGAGGACCGCGACGGAGGCGGTGAGCGCCGTCCCGAGCTGGGCGACGGAACCCCGGACCACCAGGAAGACCGCGAGGCCCGTACCGACCAGGGCGACACCGACGAGTCCGCGGACGAGCTGGAGGGTGCGTCTGCGCTTTCCGGCATCGGTCCAGCTGGCCCGACGGGCGTTGTCCGCCTGGCGCCAGACGAGGACGACACCGACGCCTATGAGGAGGACGGGCCAGACGTACCGTCCGGACTCGTTGTCGACATTGACGTTCCCTACGAGGGCCGCGCCGCCGATCACGAGCGCGATCAGGGCGAAGACCTGTCCGCGGTCGGGCTTGCGCAGTCGGCGGCGGCCGTCCGGGGTGGTCTCGAAAACGGGGCGGGGTGCTGCCCGGCCGCCGACGCCGAGCGGAACGACTATCCAGAAGACCGCGTAGAGCAGGACGCCGAGGCCGTCCGTGAGAAAGAGCACCACGAACAGCGCGCGCACCCAGACGACCGGCAGTCCGAGGTGTCCCGCGAGGCCGCGTGCGACACCGCCGAGCCACCGCCCGTCGGCGCTCCGGTAGAGCCTGCGCACGGGTGGTTCGTCGGTCTCGGTGACACGAGCGGCTGCGGACATGCACCGATCGTCACACGTTCGGCCCGCCCCGGACATCAGGGTCGGCCCTGAGATCGTCCCTGGTAACGACTCAGGGGCGACGCCCCTCCGAATATCAGGGTCGGGCCAGGGTCGATCCCGGTGCCGCGGCGGGTCACGGGCCGTCACCATGGACGCATGACGAGTTCGAAGCCTTCGACCCACGAGGCCCCGCCGCCGGCGGAGGCCGATGCCTCGCTGCCTCTGCAGCGCTCGCGGAGCGGCAAGGTCGTGGGCGGGGTCTGCGCCGGCCTCGGCCGGCACTTCGACCTCGACCCGGTGATCTTCCGGATCACGGTCGGCGTGCTCTCCGTGACGGGCGGCGTCGGCCTGATCTTCTACGGCTTCGCGTGGCTGCTCGTCCCGCTCGCGGGCGAGGACGAGAACGAAGGACGCAGACTGCTGACCGGCCGGGTCTCCGGCGCCTGCCTGGCGGCCGTGTTCACGGCGCTGATCGGCTGCGGGGTCTTCCTGTCGATGCTGCGCAGCGGCTCGATGCTGGGATTCACGATGCTGCTGTCGCTCGCCGTGTGCGGAGCGGCCGTCTGGTCGCGACGGGCGAGGGGCGTGGGCGAGGAGACCCGGATCGAGGCGGCGGCCGCCGCCATGGTCGCGGAGGCACCCCCCGAGACCAAGGCCCCGCCCCGCTTCGTGCACCAGTCCTGGTGGAAGGACCCGATCGTGAAGGACGGATCGACGGGCCCGGTGGCGCTCGGCTACCTGTGGGGACCGCACGGCATCGTCGACAAGGACGGCAAGGTCGACGGCGAGGTGCCGAAGCCCGGCAGCCAGTGGGGGCCTGATCCCTCCCGCGCCGACCGGCCGATACCGTCCATCCGGCGGAGTCCGCTCTCCATTGCCGGTCTCGTCCATCTGCTCGCACTGCTCGCGGCCGTCGTCGGCACCGCGCTCACCTGGGAGTCCGAGCCGCTGGGCAGGAGTCTGGCGACGGGCCTGGTGGCCGCCCTCACGGTGTTCGGCCTGGGCCTGGTCGTCAGCAGCTTCCTCGGCCGCACCGGCTTCGGGACGATCGTCCACACCGTGATCACGGCCTGCCTGCTCGCCGGGGCGGTCGCCCTGCCCGACGGGATCACCACGGACTGGGTCCGCGAGACGTGGAAGCCGGCCTCCGTCGCCGCGGTGCAGCCCCGCTACGAGCTGGGCAGCGGCGTGGGTCTGCTCGACCTGTCGGCGCTCCCGGTCCCCGCGGGCACGACCGTCGCCACCCAGGCCGAGGTCGGCGCGGGGCAGCTCAAGGTGGTCGTCCCGAAGGACGTGGTCGTGAAGCTCCACGCCGAGGTGGGGCTCGGCGACGTGCAGCTTCCCGGACAGCCCGCGGACGACATCGACATCGCCCCGGACCGGGTCGAGACCCGCACGATCGCCCCGCCGGCCGGGACCGTCCCGGCAGGCACTCTGGACCTCTCGCTCGAGGTCGGAATCGGACAGGTGGAGGTCACCCGTGCTGCTTCATGAGTTCCGCCCCGGCAGGCTGCTCGTCGGCCTCACGGCCCTCGCTCTGGCCGCCGTCTACGCGGGCGACCTCGCCGAGGCCTGGACGACCCCGTGGTACACGGTGATCCCGGTGCTCTGCGGCGGCCTGGGCACGGCCGCCCTCGCGACCTGGGTCGCCTATCGAATACGGCGCCGTCGATCGGCGAGGAACCTGTCCGCCGACAGCTCGGACGCCCCGGCCAGCAGCAGCGGGAGCCAGGCCATCAGATAGGCGAGGTCGTTGCCGAGGTAGTACGGGTTCACCTGCCAGCTCACGGTCAGCCAGAGGCTCAGGGAGATCAGCGCGCCGCCGAGCGCCGCCACGCGGGCGTAGAGACCGAGCAGGGTCCCGATCCCGACGGCGAGCTCTCCGAAGGCGATGGCGTACCCGAAGCCGGCGGGGTTCTTGAGGGCGAGGTCGACCAGGCCGGGGATGGCCGAGCTGTCCCGCACCGCGCGCATCGTCTCGCCGATGGACCCGCTGCCCTCGGCGGCGAAGAAGGCGGAGTCGGTGAGCTTGTCGAGCCCGGCGTAGACGAACGTGATCCCGAGGAAGAGCCGCAGCGGAAGGAGGGCGTAGCGGGAGGCGACGGCCTTCCACGGGGCGAATGTGGCCTCCCACCGGGCGAGGCGCGCCTTCCGGTCCGCACGGTGGCCGGTTCCGTCGGTCCCGCCGGGGCCGCCCGGTTCGCCGCTCGTGCCGTTCGTCCGGTCCGCTTGTCCCGCCATCGCCGGTCACCTCTCCACGCCCCGTACGACTGTTCGCGGAACGATTCTCCTCGGACCCGCGCCTTGGGGATACGTGGAGGGGGCCGGACGCTCAGTCGACGACGTCGATCGTGACCCGATTGGTCTCGACGCCCGCCGCCGTCACGACCGAGACCTCCACCCGGCCCGGCTCCACGTCCGCCGGGAGGGGGACGGTGAGGGCCGCGTCCGTCGGGTTGGCGAAGCCGCCGGGGACCGGGACCAGGGGGACGTGGGCGTGGACGGCGCCGATGCGCACGACCAGCCGGGTCAGCGGGTCGGGGGCGGCGGCGCCCGGCGGGACGAAGCCGCAGCCGCGGATCTCGATGTCGTCGCCCGTACGGATCGGGGCGTCGAGGTCGCCCGCCTCCCGGGAGCGGACGACGGAGTGGATCGTGGGGCGGACGCCCTCGGTGCACTTCGCGGCGAGGTGCCAGGCCGCCGAGACGGCGAGGAGCAGCACGAGCGACCAGGGCACCTCGGGGAGCCGGCCGGGGTCGCGGGCGAGGCCGACGGCCGTCAGGGCCAGGACGGCGCAGGAGACGAGGAGGTACTGGACGTCGGCGAGGCTGGCCCGGCCGCTGTCGTCGCAGAGCAGGTCGGCGGCGCGCGGGCGGTCGGCGCGGACCTTCTGGAGGCGGCGCGCCGCGATCCGGACGGAGACGACGAGGCGGGCGGTGACGGTGACCGCCGACACGAGGGCGAAGACGGTGAGCAGGCCGGCGCCCCGGGACAGGCCGAAGGCGGCCGGGCCCGGCGACCGGAAGGCCAGGAAGAGGAGGGTGAAGCCGAGGAGGAGGAGCCAGGCGGTGGCGACGGCCCGGGTGGTGGAGAGCCGGTTGTCCTCGCCGATCAGCGGGGCGAGGAGACCGCCGCGCGCCCGGTGGGCGTGCGCGGCGACACTGAGGAGGACGGCAAAAACGAGGGCGGTGCACAGCCCGGCCGTGCGGGCCCCGGTCCAGCCGCTGCCGATCGCGGTGAGGGCCTGGCCGAGCAGCAGGGCGAGGACGGCGCCCCAGACGGCGCCGATGCCCCCGCTGCGTACCCGGTCGAGCCAGGCCACCCCGGCCTCGCGGCCGCGCACGGCGACGGCGCGGGCCGACTGGGCCAGTTCGTCGGAGACCCACTGGCGGGCGGCGACCGGCGAGTGGGCGACGGCCGCGGGGACGCCGTGCCCGGCGGCCAGCTCGTCCCGCCGGGCGAGGAAGGCGGCGACCGCGCGCCGGTGGCCGGCCTTCCCGCAGTGGGCGCAGCCGGCGCAGGCCGTCGCGTGTCCGCCGTACTGTCTCGCCTCTTGAACCGCCACGGTGCTCACTTCCAGAACGGTCAACCAGCCGTTGATTCCCCGGAATTGTGTCGTACCGGCGGCTCCCGGAGCCGCCGTGTGCGCCCCGCCGGAGAGTGATTGCCGCGCCATCTCATTGACGTACAGAAGGGTGAAGCGATGGTGTTACGACAGGAGTTCGGGCTCCGCTCGGCTGATCCTGCGCCAGAGCGGCTGGTAGTTGATCCAGCCGACGAGGTCGCTGCCCAGCTGTTCGCGGGTGGCGACGGCGTCCCGGTGGTCGATCGGCACCGGCTTCCCGGCGGCCCGCGCGGCCAGTTGGACCTGGGCGCAGCGTTCCATGGCGATGAACCACCAGGCCGCCGCGTCGACGGAGGTGCCGACGGTGAGCAGCCCGTGGTTGCGCAGCACGATCGCCTTGAACGAGCCGAGGGCGAGGGCGATCCGGCGGCCTTCCTCGGCGTCGACGGTGACGCCGGTGTACGCGTCGTAGAGGGCGTGGTCCTGGTAGAAGGCGCAGGCCTCCTGGGTGAGCGGGTCGAGGAGTTCGCCGAGGGCGGCGAGTGCCCGCCCGTGCAGGGAGTGGGTGTGGGCGACGGCGACGACGTCGGGCCGGGCCCGGTGGACCTGGGCGTGGACGGTGAAGGCCGCCTGGTTCACGTGCTGGCCGCCCCGGACGACCTGCCCGTCGCCGTTGACGAGGACGAGGTCGCTCGCGGTGAGGTCCGCGAAGGGCGCCCCGAAGGGGTTCACCCAGTAGCAGTCGGGGAGCTCCGGGTCGCGGGCGCTGATGTGGCCCGAGACGCCCTCTTCGTATCCGAGCCGTCCGAAGAGCCGGAGCGCAGCCGCGAGCCGCTGTCTGCGGTGGGTGCGTTCCTCTTCGGCCGTCGCGTGGACGGGTGGCATGGCGAAGTGGAGCCGGTCGACGGGGACGGGGTCCGGTATCACGCTCATGCGCCGGAAGGTAACGCCCGGCCGGGCAACTCACCAGAGCCCGGACACGACGAAGCCGCCGCCCCGCGCGGCGGGCGCGGGGCGGCGGCTTCGGGCACGTACGGCCTCAGGCGCTTACGGCCTCGGCACGTACGGGAGGGACTACTCCCACTCGATGGTGCCCGGGGGCTTGCTCGTGATGTCGAGGACGACGCGGTTCACGTCGGCGACCTCGTTGGTGATGCGGGTCGAGATCTTGGCGAGCACGTCGTAGGGCAGGCGCGACCAGTCGGCCGTCATCGCGTCCTCGGAGGAGACGGGGCGCAGCACGATCGGGTGACCGTAGGTGCGGCCGTCGCCCTGGACGCCCACGGAGCGGACGTCGGCGAGCAGGACGACCGGGCACTGCCAGATCTCGCGGTCGAGACCGGCCGCGGTGAGCTCCTCGCGGGCGATGGCGTCGGCATCGCGCAGCAGGTCCAGGCGCTCCTTGGTGACCTCGCCGACGATGCGGATGCCGAGGCCGGGGCCGGGGAAGGGCTGGCGCTGGACGATCTCATCGGGCAGGCCGAGCTCCTGGCCGACCATCCGGACCTCGTCCTTGAAGAGCTGGCGGAGCGGCTCGACGAGTTCGAACTCGATGTCGTCGGGGAGACCGCCGACGTTGTGGTGGGACTTGATGTTCGCGGTGCCGGTGCCGCCGCCGGACTCGACGATGTCCGGGTACAGCGTGCCCTGGACGAGGAACGCGACCTCGGGGCCCTCCTCCTGGAGGATCTCCAGCTGTGCCTGCTCGAAGACCCGGATGAACTCGCGGCCGATGATCTTCCGCTTGGTCTCGGGGTCGGAGACTCCGGCGAGGGCCGTGAGGAAGCGCTCCTGCGCGTCGACGACCTTCAGGTTGACGCCGGTGGAGGCGACGAAGTCCTTCTCGACCTGCTCGGTCTCGCCCTTGCGCATGAGGCCGTGGTCGACGTAGACGCAGGTGAGCTGCGAGCCGATGGCCTTCTGCACGAGCGCGGCGGCCACGGCGGAGTCGACGCCGCCGGAGAGACCGCAGACGGCGCGCTTGTCGCCGACCTGGGCGCGGATGGCCGCGACCTGCTCCTCGATCACGTTGCCCGTGGTCCAGCTGGGCTCGATGCCGGCGCCGCGGTAGAGGAAGTGCTCCAGGATCTGCTGGCCGTGCGTGGAGTGCAGCACCTCGGGGTGGTACTGGACGCCGTAGAGCTTCTTCTCGTCGTTCTCGAAGGCGGCAACCGGCACGACGTCGGTGGACGCGGTGACGGAGAAGCCCTCGGGGGCGGCGGAGCAGGCGTCGCCGTGCGACATCCACACGGACTGCTCGACCGGGGTGCCCTCGAAGAGGGTCGAGCCGGCCTTGGAGACGTGCAGCTCCGTACGGCCGTACTCGCGGGCTCCGGTGTTGTCGACGGTGCCACCGAGGGTCGTCGCCATCAGCTGGAAGCCGTAACACATACCGAAGACGGGGACGCCCGCCTCGAAGATCTCGCGGTCGAGGCGGGGGGCGCCCTCCGCGTACACGGAGGACGGGCCGCCGGAGAGGATGATCGCCTTCGGGTTCTTGGCCAGCATCTCGGCCACCGGCATGGTGGACGGGACGATCTCGCTGTAGACCCGGGCCTCACGGACGCGGCGGGCGATGAGCTGGGCGTACTGGGCGCCGAAGTCGACAACGAGGACTACGTCCGGGTTGGTGACGTCGGGCGCGGCAGCGGGGGTCGCTGATGACACTACGGCGGCCTTCCGGCGGTAGGAGGGGGTCCCCCGAAGGGGGGTGCTATTTGTCGATTCTACCGGCGCGCCGGTAGCACTTTTCGTCTCACCATCCGAACCCGGGTTGGCTCCGGCTCCGCGGCGGGGTCCATACTGTCGCCATGCGCAAGCTCTCGACCTTCGTCTTTACCTATGGCACCGGCCCGTCCGGCTGCCATGGTCGTGCTGCTTGAGCAACTGACAAGCGACTTCCCAGGCGCCCCGGGCCGACAAGGCCCGGGGCGTTCTGTCGTTTCCGGGCCGTGTCGCCCCGGGGCATCCGACACCCTCAACCCGCGAGGAGCCCCACCATGACGACGAACACCACCCTCACCGAGAAGACCGGCGCCCGCACCGACGAGGCGGCGACGCTGATCGGTGGCGCCCGCGACCGCATCGACTCGCTCGACGACCGGATCATCGGGCTCATCCAGGAACGGATGGCCGTCTCGGCCGTCATCCAGGAGGCCCGGATCTCCTCCGGCGGCCGCCGGGTGAACCTGGCGCGCGAGATGGAGGTCCTCGGCCACTACCGCGACGCGCTGGGCAAGCCCGGCACGGCCCTCGCGATGACCATGCTGGAGCTGTGCCGGGGGCGCATCTGAACGACCGCGCCCGGGTAAGGCCCGCATCTGAGTTCGGGACCGCTCTCACCCGTACGGCGCGTGACCGGCCCGGACCCGGCTTCGTTGGTCCGGGTGTCCGTGCCAGCCAGGGGCGGGCCTGTAGAAACCACGCGTGGCTTCGCTGGGGCGTGTGGCGTACCTCAGGTGCGCCGTGGGACCTCGCACCAGCGCGTGTGACCGGGCAGCAGGGGACAGCAGCCCGGTCACCCAGAAAGGGCGGTCGGCCCCGGGGACGCCCGGGGCCGGCCGCAACCGGCTCAGAACGAAACCCCGAACCCCGTCCCCTCCCCCTCCTTCGTTTCTCCCCGCTCGGCGCAACCCCCCGGCGCCGACGCCCAGGGCCCCGTACCGCGACCGGAATCGCGGCACGGGGCCCTTCTTCGCGCGCCCGCACCCCCTGAACCTCCAGCGTGACGCGCGTCACACGAAGATCCTGTGCAACCGCTACAACCAATCCCGTCGGTCGCGGGTCATCTATGCAGCATCACCAAAAGCAGGAAAGGCGCTGCACTCGGAGGGGGGTGCAGCGCCTTTTCTCATGCCTGGCTCTCCAGGCCCTTCCTCGGGAGGGCCCTACTTCAGGTCCTTCTTCGGCGGGACCGTCGGGATTCCCAGGAACGGCAGCCGCAGGGCGCCGAAGGCCTCGGCCGGGACCGCCGGCGACTTCGGCTCGACCGCCGCCAGCCGTACGTACGCCTCCCCCTGCCGCGGCCGCCGGTCCTCCTCGCCCTTGTTCGGCCAGAAGGACATCGCCCGCTCCGCCTGCGCCGTGATCGTCAGGGACGGGTTGACGCCGAGGTTCGCGGAGACCGCCGCCCCGTCGACGACGGAGATCCCGGGGTGGCCGAAGAGCCGGTGGTACGGGTCGATGACGCCGGACTCGGCGTCGGCGCCGATCGGGCAGCCGCCCAGGAAGTGGGCGGTGAGCGGGGTGCCCATGAGCTCGCCGACGTTGGAGCCGGGGAAGCCGTTGATCTCCTCGGCGAGGAGGGTGGCGGCCCGGGTGGCCTCCGGGATCTGGACCGGGTTCGGCGCCCCGTGCCCCTGGCGGGCCGTGAGCAGGCCCTTTCCGAGCCCGCCGGGCTTGCGGTAGGTCGTCAGGGAGTTGTCCAGGGACTGCATGACCAGGCCGATGATGGTCCGCTCCGACCAGTGCCAGTTGGAGAGCGAGCGGGCGGCGAGCGTGGGGTGCCTGAGCAGGTTGAGGAACCAGTTGCGCACCCGGTGGGCCCCGTAGGGCACCTGGAGGACGGTCAGACCGCCCATGGAGTTGGAGCCCTTGCCGTACCGCACCGGCTCGATGTGGGTGTTCGCGTCGGGGTGGATCGAGGAGGTGATGGCGACGCCGCGGGTGAAGTCGGCCTTCTCCTTGCCGTGCCGCTTGCGGTAGCGCCGGTCGGTGGTCTGCGCGCCGACCAGGCCCTCGGAGTTGGTGCGGGTGAGCTCGCCGAGCCGGTGCGAGATCCGGGGCAGCAGCCCGCCGTCCTTCATCCGGTGCAGCAGGGTCTGCGTGCCGTACGTGCCGGCCGCGATCACCACCCGGCGGGCGCGGAAGGTCCGGCCCTTCCCCTTCTTCCGGTTGTCGGTGGGGAGGGTCTGCACCGCGTAGCCGCCCCGCGAGTCCTCGGTGACGGTGACGACCGTGGTCATGGGGTGGACGGTGGCCCCCGCCTTCTCGGCGAGGTGGAGGTAGTTCTCGTTGAGGGTGTTCTTGGCGCCGTGGCGGCAGCCCGTCATGCACTCGCCGCACTCGGTGCAGGCGCGCCGGGCCGGGCCCGCGCCGCCGAAGTACGGGTCGGCGACCTCCGCGCCCGGCTTCGCCTTCGCCGTACCGTCGGCATCGTCGCCGTCCCCGAAGAAGACCCCGACCGGCGCCATGTGGAAGGTGTCGCCGATGCCCATCGCCTGCGCGGCCGCCTTGAGGTGCACGTCCGAGGGGGTCGTCGTCGGGTTGAGCCGGACGCCGAGCATCCGCTGCGCCTGGTCGTAGTACGGCCGCAGCTCGTCCTGCCAGTCCGTGATGTCCTTCCACTGCGGGTCGTCGAAGAACGGCTTGGGCGGTACGTAGAGGGTGTTGGCGTAGTTGAGGGAGCCGCCGCCCACGCCGGCGCCCGCGAGCACCATCACGTTGCCCAGCAGGTGGATGCGCTGGATGCCGTAGAGGCCGAGGGCCGGGGCCCACAGGAAGTTCTTCACGTCCCAGGAGTTCTTCGGCAGGGTCGCGCGGGTGAAGCGGCGCCCGGCCTCCAGGACGCCGACCCGGTAGCCCTTCTCGGTGAGCCGGAGGGCGGTGACCGAACCGCCGAAGCCGGAGCCGACGACGAGGACGTCGTAGTCGTACGCGTCGTCGTGCCCGTCGTCCTGTGCCTGATCCCGATTTTGGGTAGGGGGTACCGCGGTCATGGCTCTCCTCGTACGGAAAAGGGCGAAAACGGACGGAGGTCCGGGGTCAGCGCAGGCGCAGGGCCTTCATCGCCTTCAGGGACAGGCTCATCACCGCGGCGTACTTCTCGTCGTCCATGCCGAAGGACGGCGCGAGCGGCATGAGCCGCTGCTGGGCGACGGTCTGGGCCTCGGTGTACTTGAGGATGCCCTCCGAGCCGTGGCGGCGGCCGAGACCGGAGTCCTTCATGCCGCCCATCGGGGACTGCACGCTGCCGTAGGCCGGCGCGTACCCCTCGTTGATGTTGACGGTGCCGGTGCGCAGCCGGGCCGCGACGGCGTGGCCGCGGCGCGAGTCCTTGGTCCACACGGAGGAGTTGAGGCCGTACGGCGTGCCGTTGGCGAGCTCGATGACCTCGTCCTCGTCCGTGAAGCGGTAGACGGAGACGACCGGGCCGAAGGTCTCCTCGGAGCAGACGGCCATCGGGGCCTCGACGCCGTCGAGGATGGTCGGCTCGTAGAAGAGGGGGCCGATGTCGGGGCGGGCGACGCCGCCGGCGACGAGCCTGGCGCCCTTGGCGACGGCCTCGTCGACGTGCTTCGTGACCGTCTCCAGCTGCCGGTCGCCGACGAGGGAGCCCATGTCCGCCCCGTACGCGAGGGAGCTGCCGAGCCGCATGGCCTTGGTGCGGGCGGCGAAGCGGTCGAGGAAGGCGTCGGCGACGGACTCGTGCACGTACAGCCGCTCGATGGAGATGCAGAGCTGTCCGGCGGAGGAGAAGCAGGCGCGGACGGCTCCGGCGGCGGCCTTCTCGATGTCGGCGTCCTTCAGGACGAGCATCGCGTTCTTGCCGCCGAGTTCGAGGGAGACGCCGACGAGCCGGGCCGCCGCGCCCTGGGCGACCTCGCGGCCGGTGCGGGTGGAGCCGGTGAAGGAGACGTAGTCGGCGTGCTTGACGACCTCGGGGCCGACGACCGGGCCCTCGCCCAGGACGACCTGGAAGACCTCGGCGGGCAGTCCGGCCTCGACGAGCAGGTCACGGGCCCACAGCGCGGTGAGCGCGGTCTCGGTGTCGGGCTTCATGACGACCGCGTTGCCCGAGAGGAAGGCGGGGAGCGCGTCGCCGACGGAGAGCTCCAGCGGGTAGTTCCAGGGCGCGATCTGGCCGACGACCCCGCGCGGCTGGCGCAGCTCGGTGACCTTGGTGAGGGTCGGTACGACTCCGGTGTGGCGCTTGGCGCGCAGGTAGGAGGCGGCCTTGCGGCCGTAGTGGCGGGCGGCGACGCACACCGCCTGGACCTCCTCGTGGGCGTGGAGGCGCGCCTTGCCCGTCTCCAGCTGGATGAGGTCGAGGACCTCGGACTGCCGCTGGAGGACCAGGTCGTGGAAGCGGAGGAGGACGGCGGCGCGGGCCTTGACCGGGGTGGCGGCCCAGGCCGGCTGGGCGGCGCGGGCGCGCGCGAAGGCCTCGGCGACGTCCTCGGGGGTGGACTCGGGCAGCTCCGCCAGCTTCTCCCCGGTGAAGGGGGTGTGGTTGGCGGTCCGGCCGGAGCCGGGGACGCCCCGGGTGAGCCGGGCGACCACCTCGGGCGTCACGACGTCGGCGGCGGTCCGCGCACCGGCGGGCGCGGGCGCGACCGGGTTGGTGGCGCCGGCGGGCGCGGCCGCTCCGTCCTTCGCGGCGGGGGCGTCGGGAACCGAGGGGGCGGCGGGGGCCTGCGAGTCCGTCATGAGGGCGAGCGTAGGCGGCGTTCCGCCCTTTGGGTACCCGTCGGTAACGCGTTTTCACCGGCTGCGCACATCGCGCCAGCGATCACTGGCACATAAGCCCTGATCAGCGGCTCATGGCTGAGCGACGGCCCTTCCCGGAGATTTTCCGGCGGATTCAGTCGCCCGGCGCCCGCCAGTGCTGGAGCATGATGTCGAACTGCTCGCGGGTGGTCTCCCAGCTCGACTCCGGCGAGGACATGTACAGGGCGTACTCCGTGCCGTCGTCCTCGTAGTACATGAGGTCGATCGCGTGCCGCGGCCCGGGGAAGTCCTTCCGCTCGGTCCAGGTGAACTCCCACTGGCAGGACTTCACCTGGTCGCGGTAGGTGACCTGGCCGAGCTTGACCCGGGTGTAGTCCATCCGCTTCTCCAGGACCCGCTCCAGGTCGAGGGCGTGCATGTACGGATTCTCGAAGTCGGGCTTCGGGTCGATGCTGATCCGGATCCGGTGATTGCCGTTGTCCGGGGTGTAGTCGATCTGGTCGCCCTCGGTCTGCCGCTTCCAGCCGTCCGGCACGAGCAGGCTGAAGCCCGCCGGGTCGTCGACGCGGTGCCAGCCGTCCGGGATGTCGGTCCCGGTGCCCTGGGTGGCAGGGGCGGAGCCGGTGGCCGTGGGCCGTCCACCGCCCCCGTCGCGGTCGCCGCCCGCGTACTGCATGGCGGCGAAGACGGCGCCGCCCGCGACGAGACCGGCGAGCAGGGCCGCGAGGGCGACGGTGCGCCAGCGGCCTCGGCCCGAAGACGCGGGACCGGAGGCGGAGGGGGATGTGGCAGTGGACGTGGAAGGGGAGGGCACCAGGGTGGGGGGTGACTGCGCCTGCTGGAGTCCGTGGGCTTGGTGGGGCTCCTGAGCCGGGTGGGGCCACTGCGCCGTGGACGTCCGCGGCCCACCGGCCGGACGCGCCGCCGCGTCCGTACCGGCCGTGCTTCCGGCCGTGCTTCCGGCCGTGTCCCCCGCAGCCACGTCGTCCGCCCGGCCCGTCTGACCTGCCTGACCCGCTTGGCCCGCCCGGCCCGTCTGACCTGCCTGACCTGCCCGGCCCGCCTCGTCGGCCGGGGCGCGCCGATCGCCACCGAGCATGCCCGGGGGCACCTCGCCCCTCGCCACGCGCTGGGTCGGCACGTACGCCTGCGCCGCCTGCGGCGTCCGCCCCTCCATCGCGTCGAGCAGCATCCGCTCGGCCTCGTCCGCGCGGGGCCGGTGCTCGGGATCCTTGCGCAACAGCGCCACGATGACGGGCGCGAGCGGCCCCGCCTGCTCCGGGTACGGCGGCTCCTCGGTCACCACGGCCTGCATCGTGCTGATCGGGGAGGTCCGGCGGAACGGCGAAGTGCCCTCCACCGCCGTGTACAGCGTGGCCCCGAGGGACCAGAGGTCGGAGGCGGGACCGGGATCGCCGCCCCGTACCCGCTCGGGCGCCAGATAGTCGATGGAACCGACGATCTCCCCCGTCCGCGTGATCGTCGAGTCCCCCTCGATCGCCGCGATCCCGAAGTCGGTGATCAGCACGCGCCCGTCCCGCGCCAGCAGGACGTTGCCCGGCTTGACGTCCCGGTGCAGCACGCCGGCCGCGTGGGCGGCCCGCAGCGCGCCGAGGACGTGCAGCCCGACCCTGGCCGCCTCGCGGGGTTCGAGCGCGCCCGACTCCTTGGCGGCGTCGGCGAGCGAGGGCCCGTCGACGTACTGCATCACGATCCACGGCCGGCTGTCGTGCTCCAGGACGTCGTGGACGGTGACCACGCCCGGGTGGGTGATCCGCGCGGCGGCCCGGGCCTCCTTCTGTGTCCGCGCGTGCAGCACGAGCCGGTCTGCCTCCGCCACGAACCGACCCGCCGTCAGCTCCTTCACCGCGACCACGCGGTGGAGTACCTCGTCGTGCGCGCGCCAGACCTTGCCCATACCGCCGCGTCCGATGCACTCGCCGAGCCGGTAACGACCCGCGAGCAACAACCCCGCTCCTGTGCTCTGAGAATGTTCCACTTGCCCCCGCCCGTTCCTTCGGATGACAGGTTACGGAGGGGGGCCGGGACTGCGGAACCTCGGGGCTGCCATAGGAACAGCACTGTGACCAGGGGCCGATGACGACCCGGTACGACAGACGGATCAGCACCCCGGTCGGGACGGGTCAGCGCCCCGGGCGGAACCCCTTCGTGGCCTCGTCGTAGATCTCGGAGACCTTGTCGCGCTCGCTGTTCGGGCCGATGACCAGCACGAGGTGGTAGCGGCCGCCGGCGATGAGGGCGAGGTTCCGTACGGAGACCTGGCGCCCGGCGCTGTCCAGCCACCAGTAACTGCCCGTGGCCGTCGCCGTCGTGCCGATGTCGACCCGGCGGGACGAGTCCGTACCCGACCAGCTGGACACGCGCAACGGCTCCAGCTCGGGCTCCTTGGTGTTCTGGTACTCCAAGGGGTCGGACCCGTGGTCGGCGACCGTGTCCCTGCCCGGGACCACGATCATCGTGAAGTCGCCGCCCGTGTAGCGCACTTGCCCGGCGTCGTTGATCGGGCTGCGCCGCCAGCCGCTCGGGACCCCGATCCGGAAGCCCTCCGGGTCCTGGCGCAGGGAGTACCCGGCGGCCAGGGCGGGCGCCGACGGATCGGCCGCGGGCGGGGTCTTGGACGGTGTGGCGGACGGCTTGGTGGACGGTTCGGCCGACGGCTCGGCGGGCCGGTCCGTGGTCGCCGACGGGCCGTTCGTGGGTGCGGTGCCCGGCGCGGTGGTACGCGGGGACTGGCCGGCCGGCGGAGCACCCGCGCCGGGCTCCTCCTCGCCCGGCAGGAAGAACACGGCGTACGCCACGGCCCCGCCGAGCAGGAGCAGGACGAGGAGCAGCAGCGTACGACCGAGGGCGCGTGGCGAGTCCTCGCCACGGGCAGCACTCCGGGGCGCGCGGGGGGCTCGCGGAGCGCGGGGCGCGCGCTGGGGGATCTCCTCCGCGAACTCCGCCCGCGCGTCGGCGTGCCCGCTCTCGAATCCGGCCCCGTACCCGCCGTCGCGCGCGCCCTCGTACCCGCCTTCGTACGCGCCGTCGTACCCGCCGTCGTGCAGGGTCTCGGGACCGGCCTCGTGCAGGGCCGCCTCGGGCGGCGCGGCCGGCGCGGGGCGGGGGTCCTTGCCCCGCTTGTGACGGTGGCGGCCCGCCCCGGCTCCCGCGCCCGCGCCCTTGCGGCGCCGGCGCACCAGTTCGCCGCGGCGGCGCACGATCGGCAGCCGCGTCTCGTCGAAGGACGGCAGCGGTACGACTCCGAGGCCGGCCTCGGGCTCCGGGGCCGACCGCACGAGGGAGCGCAGCCAGCCGCGCAGCTCCTCGAAGTCGGGGCGCTCGGTGGGGTCCTGGCGCAGCAGGGACTCCACGACCGGGCGCAGCGGCCCGCACTCCTCGGCGAAGGCGGGCGGCTCGGCGCAGACCAGCTGGACGAGCTCGGCGGCGCTGTCCTCCGGGTAGGGCGCGTGGCCCTGGACGGCCCGGTAGAGGAGCGCGCCGAGCGCCCACAGGTCGGTGGCCGGGCCGATCGGCGGGGCGAGCCGCCAGTTCTCGTGCACGGGGCCGGCCTGCTCGGGCGCCCAGCGCTCGGTGACGGCGCCGACGACGGCGATCCGGGTCTGGCGGGCCCGCTCGGCGTCGAGGCGCGTGGTGGGGCCCCGGTGGACCTGGGCCGGTACGGCGACGCGCCCCTCATGCCCCGACGGCCCGGAGGCGCCGGCGGGCACCGGGAGGCGCGCGGGGTCCGGGGTCGCGGCCGTGTACCCGGCGGGCAGCGCCGGGCGGCCCGAGCCGGGCAGCACAGGGCCCCGGCCGGGTCCGGAGCCGCCGGCGGGGATCGGTCCTGAGCCGTCGCGCGCGGCGTGCGGACCGTCGCTCCAGTTGCCGGCCAGGTACACGCGCGGCGGCGGACCGGCCTGCGGGCCGCCGTACGCCGTACCGCCCTCGTCGTCCTCGTCGTCGTCGTCGTCCGCCGTCTGCGACCACCACTGCGGCTCGGGCGCGCCGGAGGCGGGCACCGGGGCCGGCGGGGGCGGAGGGGCGGGCGGGTCCGTCGGCGCGGTGCGCTGGCCGGGGAGCGCCCCCGCCTCGCCGAGCCGCGCCGCGGCACGCGCGCCCGCGCGGTACGCCGCGATGGCCCCGGCCCGTGCGGCCCGCACGTCGGCGGTGGGCGGCGGGGCGGCGGCCGGGGGCTCCGCCCCGGTCCGGGGCTCGGCCGAGGCCCTCGCCCCTGCGCCGTACGGGTCGGCCCCGTAGGGATCGGCCCCGTAGGGCTCACGACCGTAGGCGTCGGCTCCGGGCGCGTCGTCCTCGCCGGGGTCGGACGCACCGCCGTCGCTCTCGCCGCCGTACGGGTCGGGCCCGTACGGGTCGGGCCCGTAGCCGTAGTCGGCCTCCCCGAGAAGCTCGTCGTCCGAGTCCGTCCCGTACGAGAACTCCCCGGCCTCCTCGGCCTCCTCGACCTCCTCAGCCTCCTCGGCCTCCCGGTCGACCTCCTCGTCCGCCTCTTCCTCGTCGGCCTCGGTCTCGATCTCCTCGTAGACCTCCGCCTCGTACAGGTCGGAGCTGTACACCTCGGCGAACTCGGGCTCGGGCGCGAGCGGGAAATCGGGCTCGAACTCCCGGGACGCGAACCCGGACCCCGTCCCGGCCGTCGTCCCGGCCCCGAATCTCGCCCCGAACTCCTGCCCGTCGTCCCCCGGCTCCGGCACCGGCGCGTAGCCGCAGAGGGCCTCCTCCGCGGCGCCCACCGCGAGGCCCGTGAGGACGACCCGGCCGTCGTCGCAGACGAGCACGGTCCGGGCGGTGATGTTCCGGTGGACCCAGCCGTGGGCGTGGAGCGCGCGCAGGGCGGTGAGGACGTCGGCGCCGATCTCGGCCGCCCGGTACGGGTTCAGGGGCTGCTCGGCGAGGAGCGCGGCGAGCGGCCTGGCCGCCACGACCTCGCTCACTATCCACAGGGAACCGGCCTCCGCGAAGACGTCGAAGACCTGGTCGAGCAGCGGATGGTCGGGGATCTGCGCGGCGGCCTGGGCCGCCTCGATCGCCCGGCGCACGACGGGCTCGGCCGGCCGGCGGGTCGCCCGCCCCGAGCTCCCGTAGGGCTGGGCGGGGCCGTCCGCGCCGTCGAGCACCTCGGCGTCGACGAACTCCGGCAGCGGCACCTGGCGGACCAGGACCTCCTGCCCGCTGTACGTGTCGAAGGCGCGCGTCTCGGCGAAGTCGTGCGCCTCCGGGCCCGCGCCCGCCTCCGAGCCGGTCGGCGGCAGCGGCAGGCGGTAGCGGTCCGCCAGCACCCTTCCCGCGTAGTCGTCCACGACGCCTCCCCACGCGCGCACGCTGTCCCCCGTGGACCCGCGGATCCATCGGATCACACGAGTCCGTCAATTCCGGTCCGGCACCGTGCAGTTAGCGGCAATTGTCGGCTGCGTACGGTCCACGAGCTCTCACGATACGTGGCGCCGGTCAGTCCTTGGGGCTGAACGTGGCGAACGCCGTCTCCCGCAGCGTCCGGCACTCCGCGCCGTCCCACTCGTCCGCCTTGCAGGTGATCATGATGGAGTAGCCGTGCGAGGCGTCCACCTTGAAGCCGCGGTTGAGCACACGGACGGTCATGCCCTTCTGCGTCCGCTTGAACTCCCAGTCGGCGACGGTCGGGTAACCCTTGTAGGAGACCTGCTTGATGCCGATGTGCTCGTAGTCCTGGCTGGTGACGGCCACGCCGGCCTTGGCCAGCTCCCAGGCGCTCTGCGCGTTGTCCTTGGGGCTGTCGTTGAAGTCGACCTGGACGCGCGGGAAACCGCCGCTCTCGCTGAATATCACGCCGAGGGCGTACCCCGGTATCGAGCCGGGCTTGAAGGTGCCGGGCAGCGCCATGGAGAAGTGGAGCCGCTTGTTGGTGACGAGGGCGTACCCGGCGGGCAGCTGCGCGCCGGTGCCGCCGCTGGGCTTGCCGGACGGCTTGGTGCCGCCCTGCCCGGTCGTCGTGCCGACCGTCGTGCCCGTCGTCGTGCCCGTCGTCGTTCCGGTGGTGGTCCCCGTCGTGCCCGTGTCGCCCGTCGAGCCGCCGGAGCCGGCGCCCCCGGGCTGTGCGCCGCCCTGCTGGCCGGGGCCGCCGGGCGTCTGCCCCTTGCCGCCGGAGCCCTCGGATCCGCCGGACCCGTCCGCGTCGCCGCCGGACGCGCCGGCCGACGCCGTGGCGCCGCCGGTCCCCTGGCTCTGCTTGTCCTTGTCGCCGCCCCCGGTGAGGGAGACCGTCAGGATCGTGCCGAGCAGGGCGAGCACGGCGACCGCGGCGATGATGATCAGCGTGCGGCGCGGCACGACGTCGGTCAGCGACGCACGGGCCGGGGCCTGCCTGCCGCCGCCCTGCAGCGGCTCGGCCGCCTTCGGCCTCGGCTTCGCCTTCGGCTCGGCCTTCGCGGAGGCAGCCGCGTTGCGCACGGACTTCAGCGCGCCCCGCATCCGGTCGGCGGCGACGCCCGCGTCGGGCGTCCCGTCCCGGTCGGCGGCCGGGGCGACGGGAGCCCGGTCGGGTCGCGGCGGAAGGAGTATGGCCCGGGTGACCTCGGGCGAGATCTCCGGCGCGGCGGCGGGCGCGTCGAGCACGGCCCGCAGCAGGACCCGCGCGCGGGCGTCGTCGAGGCGCTGGGCCGGGTCCTTGGCGAGCAGGCCGTAGATGACCTGCTCCAGCTCGGGTCCCGCGTTCTTCGGCGGGTCGACCGGCTCGGTCATCACCGCCGTGAGGGTCGCGATGGCGGAGCCCTTGTCGTACGGCGGGCTGCCCTCGACCGCCGCGTACAGCAGGCCGCCCAGCGACCACAGGTCGGCGGCCGGTCCGGGCTTGTGGCCGCGGGCGCGCTCCGGCGAGATGTAGGAGGGGGCGCCGACGAGCATGCCGGTGGAGGTGATCGAGGGGTCGCCCTCGACCTGGGCGATGCCGAAGTCGGTCAGGACGACCCGGCCGTCCTCGGCGATCAGCACGTTCGACGGCTTCACGTCGCGGTGGAGGATGCCCTCGCGGTGCGCGGAGCGCAGGACGTCGAGGATGGCGAGGCCGACCTCGGCGGCGCGGCGGGGCGTGAGCACGCCGTCCTCGCGCACGGCGTCCGCGAGGGACTTGCCCTCGATGAGCTCCATGACGATCCACGGACGGTCGTCCTCGTCGACGACGTCGTACACGGTCACGGCGCCGTTGTTACGGATCCGGGCGATGGCCTTGGCCTCGCGCAGGGTCCGGGTGATGAGGCGTCGCTTCTCGTCGTCGTCGATGCTGGTGGGGAAGCGGAGCTCCTTGACGGCGACGGTACGTCCGAGGGTCTCGTCGACCGCGCGCCACACGGTGCCCATGCCGCCGCGCCCGAGGACCACGCCGAGCCGGTAGCGGCCGGCGAGCAGCCTGCCCTCGGTCACCGGGTCCTTGCGCATCCGGTCGCCGGCGAAGCCACTGCCCCGCTCGGCACGTCCGGTGCCGCCGTCGCCGTCCCCCGCGCCGAAGCCGGCGCTGCCGGTCGACGGCTCGGTGCCCCGCAGCCGGCCCGACACGCCGGCGGGCTCGCCTGAGGGCGCGTCGGACACCCCGCCAGGAACGGCGTCCCGGGGCCCGTCGACGACAGCGTCGCGAGGCTCACCGACGACGGCGTCCCGAGGCTCACCCGCCCCCGCGTCGCCCTTCGCGCCGCCGGCCTCGCCCTTCGCGCCGCCCGCGTCCTCGGCGCCGCCCGAGCCCTCGGCTCCCGCGTCGCCCACGACGTCCTCCGCGCCCGGCGCAGCGTCCGTGACCTGCGCGTCCTTCACGTTCCGCGGGTCCCGCTCCGCCTCGCGCGCGGCCGGGACCGCCCCTCGGTCGCCGTCGGTCGCGGCCCCCGCGGCGGCGTCCCGCCGAGGGTCCTTCGCCGTGTCCCGCGACTGCTCCGCCTCCGACATGCGTCCCCTCTGCGATCCCTGATCTCCGCCGCGTATGCCGCTTCCCGCGCGATGCGGTAACCCGCCCTGGAAGAGAGGCCATTGTCCCTCACCTCGGGACCGGTGCCGCCCCCGGGTCCGTACTCCGGGATGACGACGCCCCCGGACACCCTTCAGGTTCCCGCAGGATTCCGGACGACACGGACCTCCCGCCCGAGACGGCCCGTCAGATCGGCACGATGTCCGGCGCCCCGAGCCGTGCGGCGTCCGCCGTCAGGTCGTCCGGCTGCCGCTGCGACTCGCGTTCGGCCTGCACTCTCTTCTCGTAGTGCTCGACCTCCTTGTCGATCTGGTGGGCGTCCCAGCCCAGGACGGGCGCCATCAGCTCGGCGCACTCGCGCGCGCTGCGGGTGCCCCGGTCGAAGGTCTCGATGGAGATCCGGGTCCGCCGGGTGAGGACGTCGTCGAGGTGGCGCGCGCCCTCGTGCGAGGCGGCGTAGACGATTTCGGCGCGCAGATAGTCGTCGGCCGCCGCGAGCGGTTCCCCGAGCCCGGGGTCCCGCGCGATGAGGTCGAGGATCTGCTCCGTCATGGAGCCGTACCGGTTGAGGAGATGCTCGACCCGGACGACGTGCAGCCCGGTCCTGGCCGCTGTTCTGGCCCGGGCGTTCCACAGGGCCCGGTAGCCCTCGGCGCCGAGGAGCGGGACGTCCTCGGTGACACAGGCGGCGACGCGCTGGTCGAGGCCGTGGACCGCCGCGTCGACCGCGTCCTTGGCCATGACGCGGTACGTCGTGTACTTGCCGCCGGCCACCACGACGAGGCCGGGGACCGGGTGGGCGACGGTGTGCTCGCGCGAGAGCTTGCTCGTGGCGTCCGACTCGCCCGCGAGCAGGGGCCGCAGGCCCGCGTAGACGCCCTGGACGTCGTCCCGGGTGAGCGGGGTCGCGAGCACGGTGTTCACATGCTCCAGGAGGTAGTCGATGTCGGCGCTGGACGCGGCCGGGTGGGCCTTGTCGAGGTCCCAGTCGGTGTCGGTGGTGCCGACGATCCAGTGCCGTCCCCAGGGGATGACGAACAGCACGGACTTCTCGGTGCGCAGGATGAGCCCGGTGGTGGAGTGGATGCGGTCCTTGGGCACGACCAGATGGATGCCCTTGGAGGCGCGGACGTGGAACTGGCCGCGCTCGGCGATGAGGGCCTGGGTGTCGTCCGTCCACACCCCGGTGGCGTTGACGATCTGCTTGGCCCGGATCTCGTACGAGCCGCCGGACTCCACGTCCTGGACGCGCGCGCCGACGACCCGCTCGCCCTCGCGGAGGAATCCGACGACGCGGGCCCGGCTGGCGGCCTTCGCGCCGTAGGCGGCGGCGGTGCGCACGAGGGTGGTGACGAAGCGGGCGTCGTCCATCTGGGCGTCGTAGTACTGGAGGGCGCCGACCAGGGCGTCCTTCTTGAGGCAGGGCGCGACCCGCAGGGCGTTCCGCCGGGAGAGGTGGCGGTGCACGGGCAGGCCGCGGCCGTGTCCGGAGGAGAGGGACATCGCGTCGTACAGCGCGACGCCCGAGCCCGCGTAGAGCCGCTCCCAGCCCTTGTGCTGGAGCGGGTAGAGGAAGGGGACGGGCTTCACGAGGTGGGGGGCGAGCCGCTCCAGGAGCAGCCCGCGCTCCTTGAGCGCCTCCCGCACCAGGGCGAAGTCCAGCATCTCCAGGTAGCGCAGGCCGCCGTGGATGAGCTTGCTGGACCTGCTCGACGTGCCGGAGGCCCAGTCACGGGCCTCGACGATGCCGGTGGAGAGTCCTCTCGTGACGGCATCGAGGGCCGTCCCCGCGCCGACCACTCCGGCGCCGACGACCAGTACGTCCAACTCGCGCTCCGCCATGGCCGTGAGCGCCTCGGCGCGCTCGGCCGGTCCCAGTGTCGCTGTCCTCACCACTGCAGCCTCCCGTCGTCCCCCGGGCCTTTCCGGTTTCGATTCTGGCCCGGTCCGGTGACTTCAGCCACCGCCTCGCCGCCGTCCTGTGGATAACACTCGGCGACCTTCGGCCCCACAATGCCGCATATCGGTCATATTTACGCCTAGTCTGACATTGCGCTCACCCCGTTCTGTCCACCGGGGTTGCGCCTCGCGTCCCCTCCGGCTACTGGGAAGGACGGCCCACCCCCCATGCCCGCTGATCTCGCCGTCATCGGCCTCGGCCACCACGGACTCCCCCTCGCCCAGGCCGCCACCGCCGCAGGCATCGCCACCATCGGCTACGACACCGACCCCCGCCCCGTCGCCGAACTCGCCGCCGGCCGGTCCCCGGTCGACGGCTCGCTCACCGCCCCGGAGATCCGCCGGATGCTCGCGGGGGGCTTCCGGCCCACCACGAACACCGCCGAACTCGGCCGCGTCCGCACCGCCGTCCTCTGCGCGCCGACCCCCCTCGGCCCCGACCGCACCCTCGACCTCACCGCCGTCACCGACGCGGCCCGCGCCCTCGCCGCCCGACTGCGCCCCCACACCACCGTCCTCCTCGAGTCCCCGGTCCCGCCGGGCACCACCGAGGGCCTCCTCCGCGAGGTCCTCGAAGCGGGCTCGGGCCTCCGCGCCGGCCGCGACTTCCACCTCGCGTACTCCCCCGGCCGCCTCGACCCCGGCAGCCGCACCCACGGCTACGCCGGCACCCCCAAGGTCATCGGCGGCCTCACCCCGGCCTGTACGGAGTCCGCCGCCGCGTTCTACGGCCGGCTCACCGACAAGGTGGTCCGCGCGCGCGGGCCGCGCGAGGCGGAGACGGTCAAGCTCCTGGAGACCAACTTCCGGCACGTCAACATCGCCCTCGTCAACGAGATGGCGGTCCTCTGCAACGAGCTCGGCGTCGACCTGTGGGACGTCATCCGCTGCGCCGAGACCAAGCCTTTCGGCTTCCAGGCCTTCCGCCCGGGCCCCGGCGTCGGCGGCCACGGCGTCCCCGTCGACACCGTCGGCGCCCACCGCCCGCTCCGCCTCGTCGAACTCGCCGGCCAGGTCAACGAACGCATGCCCCAGTACGTCGTCCAGCGCGCCGCCACCCTCCTCAACGAGCACGGCAAGTCGGCCCGCGGAGCCCGCGTCCTGCTGCTCGGGATCACGTACAAGCCCGATCTCGCGGACCGTCAGGGCTCCCCCGCCGACGAGATCGCCCGCCGCCTCATGGACCTGGGCGCGGCCGTCAGCTACCACGACCCGCACGTCCCCGACTGGCGCGTCCGCGAACTCCCCGTCCCCCGCGCGGACTCCCTCTACGAGGCCGCCGCCCACGCCGACCTGACGGTCCTGCTCCAGCACCACCGCACCTACGACCTCCAGGGCCTCTCGGTGAAGGCCCAGCTCCTCCTCGACACCCGTGGCGCCACCCCCGGCGGCGCGGCCCACCGCCTCTGACCGGACCACCGCACGCGAAACCCCTGGGGCGCCGTCACAGGGGGCTGCTAATCTCCGGGACCTCTCGTTCGCACACCCGTGCGTCCACGTCCCTGGGGGATCCGCAGCATGAGCCAGCCCGTTCCGCCGCCCGGCAACCCGTTCGCCAACGGCCCCGCGCCCGAGCCGTACCCGATGGCGCCGCCGCCCGCGCCCGTCCGCGACAACGTGGGGCTCGGCCTGCTGGCCGCCCTGGTCGCGGGACTCGTCGCGGGCGGGGTGTACGGAGCCGTCATCGGCGGCATCGAGCGGGAGATCGGCTGGGCCGCCGTCGGTGTCGGCTTCCTCGTCGGTCTCGCCGCCGGCAAGGTCGGCGGCCGCAACCCCGTCCTGCCCGTCGCCAGCGCGGTCCTGTCCCTCGGCGCCGTCTACCTCGGCCAGCTCGTGGGCATCGCGGTCCTGGGCGCCAAGGAGCTGAACGTCTCCGCCACGGAGCTGTTCTTCGAGGAGTTCGGACTCCTGACGGAGGCCTGGAACGAGGGCAAGGACGCCATGACGTTCCTGTTCTTCGCCCTCGCCGCCTTCGCCGCCTTCTCGGCGGCCAAGAAGGCCGCCCGCTGAGCCGCGGGACACACGGCGAGGGGCCCCGCACCACCCGGTGCGGGGCCCCTCGTCACGTACAGCGGAGGTCAGCGCTTGTGCTGTGCGTCCGCGACGGTGACCTCGACGCGCTGGAACTCCTTGAGCTCCGTGTAGCCCGTCGTCGCCATCGCCCGGCGCAGGGCGCCGAAGAAGTTCATCGAACCGTCCGGGATGTGCGACGGGCCCGCGAGGATCTCCTCGGTGGTGCCGACGATGCCCAGGTCGACCAGCTTGCCGCGCGGAACGTCCTCGTGGACGGCCTCCATGCCCCAGTGGTGGCCCTTGCCGGGCGCGTCCGTGGCGCGGGCCAGCGGGGAGCCGATCATGACGGAGTCGGCGCCACAGGCGATCGCCTTCGGCAGGTCGCCGGACCAGCCGACACCGCCGTCGGCGATGACGTGCACGTACCGGCCGCCGGACTCGTCCATGTAGTCGCGGCGGGCCGCGGCCACGTCGGCGACCGCGGTCGCCATCGGGACCTGGATGCCCAGCACGTTGCGCGTGGTGTGCGCCGCGCCGCCGCCGAAGCCGACGAGGACACCCGCCGCGCCGGTGCGCATCAGGTGCAGGGCCGCGGTGTACGTGGCGCAGCCGCCGACGATGACCGGGACGTCCAGCTCGTAGATGAACTGCTTCAGGTTCAGCGGCTCGGCCGCGCCCGAGACGTGCTCGGCGGAGACCGTCGTGCCGCGGATGACGAAGATGTCCACGCCGGCGTCGACGACGGCCTTGGAGAACTGCGCGGTGCGCTGCGGGGAGAGCGCGGCGGCGGTGACGACACCGGAGTCGCGCACCTCCTTGATGCGCTGCCCGATCAGCTCCTCCTTGATGGGGGCGGAGTAGATCTCCTGCAGACGGCGGGTCGCGGTGGCCTCGTCCAGCTCCGCGATCTCGTCGAGCAGCGGCTGCGGGTCCTCGTACCGGGTCCAGAGCCCTTCGAGGTTCAGGACGCCGAGGCCGCCCAGCTCGCCGATGCGGATGGCGGTCTGCGGCGACACGACCGAGTCCATGGGAGCGGCCAGGAACGGCAGCTCGAAACGGTAGGCGTCGATCTGCCAGGCGATCGAGACCTCCTTCGGGTCCCGGGTGCGCCGGCTCGGGACGACGGCGATGTCGTCGAACGCGTACGCCCTGCGGCCGCGCTTGCCGCGCCCGATCTCGATCTCAGTCACGATGTGTGGCCTTTCCCTCTACGTCTGCGCCTACCAGTATCCCCGACACAAGCGTGGGGGGCGGCTCCGGCCACATGCCGGAACCGCCCCCACGCGTCGCGCTGTGTTACTTCCTGCTGTAGTTCGGCGCCTCGACCGTCATCTGGATGTCGTGCGGGTGGCTCTCCTTGAGGCCCGCGGACGTGATCCGGACGAAGCGGCCCTTGGACTCCATCTCCTCGATGGTGGCCGCGCCCACATAGCCCATCGTCTGGCGCAGACCGCCGACGAGCTGGTGCAGGACGTTGGCCAGGGGGCCGCGGTAGGGCACCTGGCCCTCGATGCCCTCGGGGACGAGCTTGTCGTCCGAGGCCACCTCGGCCTGGAAGTAGCGGTCCTTCGAGTACGACCGGCCCTGGCCGCGGGACTGCATCGCGCCGAGCGAGCCCATGCCGCGGTACGACTTGAACTGCTTGCCGTTGATGAACTGCAGCTCGCCCGGGGACTCCTCGCACCCGGCGAGCAGGCTGCCCAGCATGACCGTGTCGGCACCGGCGGCGAGCGCCTTGCCGATGTCGCCGGAGTACTGCAGACCGCCGTCGCCGATGACCGGGATGCCGGCCGCGCGGGCGGCGAGCGCCGCCTCGTAGATGGCGGTGACCTGCGGGACGCCGATACCGGCGACGACACGCGTGGTGCAGATGGAGCCGGGGCCCACACCGACCTTGACGCCGTCGACACCGGCGTCGATCAGGGCCTGCGCACCGTCACGCGTCGCGATGTTGCCACCGATGACGTCGACGCCGACGCTGGACTTGATCTTCGCCATCCAGTTCAGGGCGTTGCTGTTGTGGCCGTGGGACGTGTCGACGATCAGGAAGTCGACGCCCGCCGCGGCCAGGCCCTGCGCGCGCTCCAGCGCCTCGGGGCTGGCGCCGACGGCCGCGCCGACGAGCAGCCGGCCCTCGGCGTCCTTGGCGGCGTGCGGGTACTTCTCGGCCTTGACGAAGTCCTTGACCGTGATGAGGCCCTTGAGGATGCCGGACTCGTCGACGAGCGGCAGCTTCTCGATCTTGTGGCGGCGCAGCAGCTCCATGGCGTCGACGCCGGAGATGCCGACCTTGCCGGTGACGAGCGGCATCGGGGTCATGACCTCGCGCACCTGGCGGCTGCGGTCCGACTCGAAGGCCATGTCGCGGTTGGTGACGATGCCGAGCAGCTTGCCCGCCGGGTCGGTCACCGGGACGCCGCTGATGCGGAACTTGGCGCACAGCGCGTCGGCCTCGGCCAGCGTCGCGTCCGGGTGCACGGTGATCGGGTCGGTCACCATGCCGGACTCGGAGCGCTTCACGAGGTCGACCTGGTTGACCTGGTCCTCGATCGACAGGTTGCGGTGCAGCACGCCGACGCCGCCCTGTCGCGCCATGGCGATGGCCATGCGGGACTCGGTGACCTTGTCCATCGCCGCCGACAGCAGCGGAATGTTCACGCGCACGTTGCGGGAGATGCGGGACGAGGTGTCGACCGCGTTCGGGAGGACCTCGGACGCGCCCGGCAGCAGCAGCACGTCGTCGTAGGTCAGCCCGAGTGTCGCGAATTTCTCGGGCACTCCGTCGACGTATGCAGTCATGACACCTTCCCCAAATGGCCTTGATCGGTGCGGATGTCCATGCTAACGGGCCGAAGCCGTGTCTCATTCCACGATCAAGATCAGCCGGAAGCTTTGGACGTTTGTACGTGTACGAAAGGGCTGACAGGCCCCGGCAACACTTACTGTTCGGCCAGACTCACTGTTCGGCCAGCGCGCGGAGCCGGCTGAGCGCCCGGTGCTGCGCGACCCGGACGGCCCCCGGGGACATGCCGAGCATCTGCCCGGTCTCCTCGGCGGTCAGCCCGACGGCGACCCGCAGCACGAGCAGCTCGCGCTGGTTCTCCGGAAGGTTGGCGAGCAGCTTCTTGGCCCACTCGGCGTCGTCGCTGAGCAGCGCGCGCTCCTCGGGACCGAGGGAGTCGTCGGGCCGCTCCGGCATCTCGTCGGAGGGCACGGCCGTGGACCCCGGGTGCCGCATGGCGGCCCGCTGGAGGTCGGCGACCTTGTGTCCTGCGATGGCGAAGACGAAGGCCTCGAAGGGCCTGCCCGTGTCCTTGTAGCGCGGCAGGGCCATGAGGACGGCGACGCAGACCTCCTGTGCGAGGTCCTCCACGAAGTGGCGGGCGTCGCCGGGCAGCCGGCTCAGCCGGGTGCGGCAGTACCGCAGGGCGAGCGGGTGCACACGCGCCAGAAGGTCGTGCGTGGCCTGTGCGTCGCCTTCGACCGCGCGGCGTACGAGCGCGCCGATCTCCCCCTGCCCGGCAGGCATGGGGGAACCCACGGTCTCGTCGTCGCGCATCGCTCCATGGTGCCTCGACGCTTCTGCGTTCGCGGCACCGCGTCCGTAGTTGTGCACCGAAGCGTTATGAGCAGGTGCGCCGGAACTCATCTCCCGCGCCCTCCCCTCCCGCTCGACCGACTCGTCCCCGAGGAACTCCACATCTCAAGGATGCGGCATCGCGCGGGGAAGTGACACAAGCCCACCCCGTCCACCCCGCGGCGGGCGCGGATGCGGACGGGGATCTGGCCGGTGACCTGCGATTCAGCGCACCAGGCCCCAGCGGAAACCCAGTGCGACGGCGTGCGCCCGGTCCGAGGCACCGAGCTTCTTGAAGAGGCGCCGGGCGTGCGTCTTGACGGTGTCCTCGGAGAGGAAGAGCTCGCGCCCGATCTCCGCGTTGGACCGGCCGTGGCTCATTCCTTCGAGGACCTGGATCTCGCGCGCGGTGAGCGTGGGCGCGGCGCCCATCTCGGCCGAACGGAGCCGGCGCGGGGCGAGCCGCCAGGTCGGGTCGGCGAGCGCCTGGGTGACGGTGGCCCGCAGTTCGGCGCGCGAGGCGTCCTTGTGCAGATAGCCACGGGCACCCGCGGCGACCGCGAGCGCGACGCCGTCGAGGTCCTCGGCGACCGTGAGCATGATGATCCGGGCGCCGGGATCCGCGGAGAGCAGCCTGCGGACGGTCTCCACGCCGCCCAGACCGGGCATGCGTACGTCCATCAGAATCAGGTCCGAGCGGTCCGCGCCCCAGCGGCGGAGGACTTCCTCGCCGTTGGCCGCGGTGGTCACGCGCTCGACGCCGGGCACGGTCGCGACCGCGCGCCGGAGCGCCTCTCGGGCAAGCGGGGAGTCATCGCAGACGAGGACGGATGTCATGACTGACCTCCGTGGCTCTCGCAGCTGTTGCGCGTCACCTTGAGCCTCCAGGGCTGGTACGTATCGTCACCTGTGCGATTGACGCTCTCGGACACCTGCCCGATCGCTTGTTCTTTCAACCGCCTCCGCACACTCAACGACGGTCACTCGAAAGAGTTACGGGTCGGACGGCAGCCTTCGGCACTCTACGTGAGGAGTCGTAAGCGGAGGAGAGCGACGCGGCCCTTCTGTCCATCATCGAAAGCTATGCCCCATTTAGCGGGTTTTCTTCCCTTTTCGCAGTGTCTGTGGCTAGATTCGCAATGAGTCATATTTACATCTACTTCGACAGTAGTTGTACCTCCCCGACACGTCGGGGCCCGAGGAGCCCCGGCCGATCAGCCATCCACCCGCCCACCTATCCGTTCGACACGGTTTCAAGGGGACTAGCGCAATGGCAGATTTCTCCCGCCTTCCCGGACCCAACGCCGATCTGTGGGACTGGCAACTCCTCGCGGCCTGCCGCGGGGTGGACAGCTCCCTGTTCTTCCACCCCGAGGGAGAGCGCGGCGCGGCACGGAGTGCGCGCGAGAACTCGGCGAAAGAGGTCTGCATGCGGTGCCCGGTACGCGCGGAGTGCGCGGCACACGCACTCGCCGTGCGGGAGCCCTACGGCGTATGGGGCGGCCTCACCGAGGACGAACGCGAAGAGCTCATGGGACGCGCCCGGAACCGCCTGATCACGGCGGCGCCGACGGCCGCACCTGTCACTACCGTGACGTCCGTTTCATCCGTGACGTCCATGACGACAACAGCGGCGGCCGCCGGCCGCCCGATCGTGGAGCGCATGTGAAGGAACGTTTCCTCAACTCCTGAACGACCGAAGACGCCTGAACCGAGCACGAGCGAGTCGCGCCCACGCGCGCGGGGCGGTGTCGCCTACGCGCGCGTGGCGGCGCGGGTCAGTTCGTCGAGCGTGGCCGCGACGGCCGGGACCTGGGCAAGGTCCGGCAGGGTCAGCGCCACGATCTCCCGCTCCACGGCGGGCTCCACGGTCACGGTCCGCGCCCCCTTGGGCCGTACGGACTCGATGGCCAGCTCGGGCAGGACGGCGACGCCGAGACCCGCGCCGACCAGGCCCACCACGGCCGGGTAGTCGTCGGTGGCGAAGTCGATGCGCGGGGTGAAGCCCGCCTCCTCGCAGACGTCCACGAGCTGACGGCGGCAGCGCGGGCAGCCCGCGATCCAGGACTCCTCCGCGAGCTCCTCGATGCCGACCGACCCGGCCCCGGCGAGCCGGTGCCCCTCGGGCACCAGGCCCACCAGACGGTCCGCGAGCAGCGGGCGGACGACGAGGTCGTCCCACTCGGCCCGCCCCGCCCCGTACCGGAAGGCGAGGGCCACGTCGCAGTCGCCCTCCCGGAGCATGTCGATCGAGCGCGGCGGTTCCGCCTCGACGAGGGAGACCCGGGTGCCGGGGTGCTTGGCGCGCAGGGCGGCGAGCGCGGTGGGGACGAGGGTGGAGCTGCCGCTGGGGAACGAGACCAGGCGGACGCGGCCCGCCCGGAGCCCGGCGATGGCGGCGACCTCCTCCTCGGCGGCCGTGAGCCCCGCGAGGATGCCGGAGGCGTGCCGGACGAGGACCTCGCCGGCCTGGGTGAGGCGCATCTCGCGGCCCGTACGGATCAGCAGCGGGGTGCCGGCGGAGCTTTCGAGCGCCTTCATCTGCTGGCTGACGGCGGGCTGGGTGCAGCCGAGTTCGCGCGCGGCGGCCGAGAAGGAGCCGGTGGCGGCGACGGCGCGCAGGACGCGGAGGTGGCGGGCCTCGATCATGCGTTCAAGCATAAGGGAATCTTGGGTGAAGCGGCGAATATCCAGGCGATCCTTTGAGGGATATCCCCGTAAAGTGCCCGCATGACCTTGTTGAGCGTGAATGCGGGCCGGGCCAGGGCGGCGGAGTACACCGACTCCGCGTCGGGGATGACGGGCATCGACAAGCGGCCCGTCGACGGGCCCGTACGGATCGAGGCGCCCGGGGCGCCCGGCGTCGGAGGGAGCGGGGTCGCCGGGGACGCGGTCTGCGACCTGCGGTTCCACGGCGGCGACGACCGGGCCGCGTACGCCTTCGCCCGTGAGGACATGGACGCGTGGGAGCGGGAGCTCGGCCGCGCGCTGGCCAACGGCTCCTTCGGCGAGAACCTCACGACCCGCGGCCTCGACGTGAACGGGGCCCTGATCGGGGAGCGGTGGCGGATCGGCGAGGACGTCGTCCTCGAAGTGACCGGCGGCCGCATCCCGTGCCGGACGTTCGCGGGCTTCGTGGAGGAGAAGGGCTGGGTCAAGCGGTTCACGCAGTCGACGGCCGGACCCGGCGCGCTGCTGCGGGTGATCTCGCCGGGCGAGGTGCGGGCGGGCGACCCGATCACGGTCGTGCACCGGCCGGACCACGACGTCACCGTCGCGCTGCTGCACCGCGCGGCGACCACCGAACGCACGCTGCTGCCCGGCACCTTGGCCGCCGCGGAGTGGATGGAGTCGGGGCTGCTCGCGCTCGCGCGTCAGTACGCGGAGAAGTACGGGCGCGCGGACGGCGGGGCGTAGCCGCCGGGCGGGGCACTAACGTGCCGGTATGACGACTGCACTGATTACGGGCGCCACCGCGGGCATCGGGGCCGCCTTCGCACGGAGACTGGCGGCGGACGGTCACGACGTCGTGCTGGTGGCCCGGGACGTGAAGCGGCTCCGGGAGCAGGCCACCGAACTGCACGACCGGCACGGCGTGGAGGCCGAGGTCCTCTCGGCGGACCTGGCCGAGGAGAAGGGCATCGCCGCCGTCGAGGCGCGGCTCTCGGACCCGAAGCAGCCGGTCGACATGCTCGTGAACAACGCGGGCTTCGGCAACAAGGGCCGCTTCCTGGAAGTCTCCATGGCCGACGAGTTGAAGATGCTCACGGTGCACTGCGAGGCGGTGCTGCGGCTGACCTCGGCGGCGGCCGCCTCGATGAAGGGGCGCCGCCGTGGCGCGGTGGTGAACGTCGCCTCGGTGGCGGCCTTCGTGCCCCGCGGGACGTACGGGGCGTCGAAGGCCTGGGTCGTGCAGTTCACCCAGGGCGCGGCGCGGGACCTCGCGGGCAGCGGGGTGCGGCTGATGGCGCTCTGCCCCGGCTTCGTACGGACCGAGTTCCACGAGCGGGCCGGGATGGGGACGGAGAACATCCCGGGCTGGATGTGGCTCGACGCGGACAAGCTGGTGACGGCGGCGCTGGCGGACCTGGAGCGGGGGAAGACGCTGTCGATCCCCGACCCCCGCTACAAGGCCCTGATGGGTGTGGTGAAGCTGGCGCCGCGCGGCCTGCTCGGCGGGGTCTCCTCCAAGGCGGGCCGCAAGTACGGGCCGAAGTAGTGCCGTACCGGAGCTGGTAGTGCCGTACCGGAGCTAGTCGACGCCCGGTCCCTCGTACGCCCCGATGTTCGGAACCGTCGTCGCCGACACGGCGTTCCCGAACCAGTCCCTGCCGCCGTTGTCCGCGATCAGCGTGCCGGCGGCCAGGGCCGGGGAACCGGCACCGAGCCGCAGGTCGGGGCGGAGCAGGGGGTCGGCGTCGATGCCGCCGGGGTTCGGCCGGGTCATGGCGATGCCGTGGAAGAGGTTGTGCGAGAAGGAGAGCCCGGGGGTGGGGTTCTTGAAGGCGTAGCCGCCGCTCGCGCCCTCGTTGACGAAGACGTTGTTGCGGATCGACAGCTCGTGCTGGGTGGTGGCGGGGCTGCCGGCGTCGTCCTGGACGAGGTAGGCGGGCACGGTGGTCCTGTTGACGAACGTGTTGTTGTAGATACGGGTGTTGAGGATGGGACCCCAGCAGTTCTGGACGAGCCGGGCACCGTCGTCGACGCTGATGTTGTAACGGACCACCGTGTCGAGGGTCTTGGCTCCGCTGTAGGGGCAGATCAGCAGGAAGCCACCGGCGTTGTCGTGGCTGTGGTTGTACTGGAAGACGGTGCCCTTCGAGGCTCCGTCGGCGTCGAAGGACATGCCGTCCTTGGTGTTGCCGCCGCCCGAGACCTCGTTGTACTCGATGAGGGTGTCGTCGGTGTTGAAGGTCCAGATGCCCGCGTTGGCGGCCTGGGAGCGGAGCTGGAAGCCGTCGATCCTGTTGTGGTCGATCCGGGCGCCGCTGGTCGTGTCGATCTTGATGCCGTCGCCGGCGAGCGAGGTCAGCGTGTTGTGGTGGACCCGGACGCGGAGGCTCGGGGTCCAGGCGCCGGGGTAGGCGTTCGGGTCCTGCTGGTTGCCGACCAGGTCGCGCTTGGAGAAGCGGGACTTGAAGTAAATGCCCTCGCGGTCGACGTTCCGGATGTCGTTGTGGTGGATGTCGAGGCCGTCGTACCAGCTGGGGACGGTCGTTCCCTCGACGGCGACGTGGATCGCGCTGGAGCCGGTGAGGGTCTTGAAGTCGCCGCCGCGGACGTCGTGGATCGACAGGTGGTCGAGCGTGATGCCCTGCGCGGCGCCGTAGTCGGCCAGGCGGAGCCGGACGCCGTTGCGCTCGGTTCCGGGGGCGGCGGCGTTGGTGATCTCCAGTCGGGTCAGGCGCAGGTACCGGGTGTTGGCGAGGAGTACGGCGTCGTGGGCGCCGCGGCCGTCGATGACCGCGCGGCCGGCCGCGTCTCCGTAGTCGGCGATGGTGAAGGGGTGCGCGGCGGAGCCGGAGCCCTGGGGCTGGAGGGTGCCGACGCAGGTGGTGCCGCGCTTGAAGAGGAGCCGGTCGCCGGGCCCGTAGGGGTGGGCGTTGGCCTCGGCGAGGGTGGTCCAGGGGTGCTGGACGCTGCCGTCGCCCGTGCCCTGCGCCGAGCAGTCGACGTGGTGGCGGTGGCCGGGCGGGGCGGCGGCCTGGGCGGGGACGTGCGCGAGCAGGGGGAGTACGAGGGCGGCGGCGAGGGCGTACGCACGGCGCTGGGTCACAGATCCTCCGGAACGAGGGCGTCGAGGTCCAGTCGGGTGGTGGTGCCGTTCTGCCGGGTCACGTGCAGGGTGTGGCCGGTGACCCGGACGTCTGCGAGGTCGGCCACGGGGGCCGGGGCGGGTTCGGCGGTGAGGGAGGCGAGGGCGACGAAAAGGCTCTCGGGGCCGCGCGTGGCGCCGTGCAGGGCGAGGGCGCGGCTGCCCGGGCCCTGAAGGGTTTCCCCGGTGGGGAGTTCGGTCCCGTCCGGGCCGTAGCCGTGGACCGAGTGGAGCTGGGCGTGCGGCCCTTCGGGGGTGGTGGACCAGCCCGTCTGCCGTACGGGAGTCCCTTCCGGGGCGCCGAGCACGAGGTGGGCGCGGACCTCGGCGCGGCCGTGGGCGAGGGTCGCGGAGACGACCCGGACGCCGGGCAGCGGGTGATGGGCGGAGGCCGCCCAGCCGTGGCCGGTGCCGGCCGGGAAGGCGGTGCCGCGCCGGGTGGCCTCTCCCCCGACGATCAGGGCGAAGTGGTTGTCGGCGGGGGCGGATCCGGTGGTGGGGCCGGTGCGGGTGGAGTAGGCGTGGCGGGCGTAGCCGGGGTCGTCCTCGTCCGCTCCGGCACTGTGGACGTGGTTGCTGCCGTGGTTGTGGAGGCGTACGAGCCCGTCGGCGGCGGTCGTCTGGACGAGCAGCCCGGCCGGGGCGAAGGGGCGGACGGTGTCGGCCCGTTCGGCGGGCAGGGCTTCCTCGGGGTCGGTCCAGGCCGGGTGTCCGGCGGGCAGGAGGAGGCCGAGGAAACCCTTGGAGGCCCAGTAGGGGGAGCCGGGGCCCGAGTACTCCTGGACGAGGGGCGGGTACGGGCCGTGCCAGCCGAGCGTGAGCAGCCCGCGCTCGTCGGTGGCGCCGCGGTCGAGGAAGTACCGCAGGGAGCCGGAGGCGAGGCGGCGGGTCGCGCCGGGCGTGAGCGGGGTGTGGCCGGTGAGGGTGCCGAGCCAGGGGGCGGCGGCCGCGGCGAACCGGTAGATCAGGGAGCGCCCGTACGGGAGGGGGGCGCCGCTCGCGTCGAAGAGGTGGACGTAGTCGTCGAGGTGGCGGCGGAGGCGGGGGCCGTACCGGTCGAGGAGGGTCCGGTCGCCGGCGAGGTGGGCGTGGAGGACGGGGTAGAAGTGCAGGGCCCAGGCGTTGTAGTGGTCGAAGGCGCGGTTGTCGCCGTCGCTGTACCAGCCGTCGCCGAGGTACCAGTCCTCGACGCGGGCGAGGGAGCGGTCGATCGTGGCGGCGGCCCGGTCGGTCTCGATGCCGGCGTCCTGGAGGAAGCCGGCGACGGTGAGGCCGAAGAGCCACCAGTTGTTGTCGACGGGGGACGGCCGGAGGGCGGGGCGGAGCCAGTCGACGACGCGCTGGCGGGTGCGGTCGTCGAGGCGGTCCCAGAGCCAGGGGCGGGTGAGACGGAGGCCGAGGGCGATCGAGGCGGATTCGACGACCGCCTGGCGGGTGTCGGTGGTGAGGGGCCAGGAGTCGGGGTCGCCGGTGCCGGGATGCGCCGTCCCTGCGGTGAGGCCTTCGGCGTACCGGTCGAGGTGGCCGTGGGGGTCCTCGCCCTGGGCGCCCGCGACGCGGAGGGCCGCGAGGAGGAAGGTGCGGGCCCAGCCCTCCAGGCCGTCGGAGCGGGCGCCGGACCAGCTGGGGCGGGGTCCGGGGAGGTCGATGAGGCCGCCGCGGGGCGAGGCGTGGGGGCGTACGGCCAGGAGGAGGCGGTCGGCCGTGGCCTCCCAGTGGGCACGGGTCCAGCCGGTGTACGGACTGAGCTCACGGTTCTCGGGCGGCGTGGGCATGATGCTCCCTGAGGGCTCCCTGTGACGGCTGCGTCGCCCGGAATCCTGAACACGCTTCGATCGAACGTCAAGAGAATCGGAGCGAATGATCGAAACTCCCGTCGTTCGATCATTCCTGGACTAGAGTCGAGAGACCTGGTCCAGGGACCACCACCACCGCGAGGGGGAACCGCACCGTGCGCGAGAGTGCCGCCGAACGACACGACCGACTGCTGGCCCTGGTCCGCGAGCGCGGCACCGCCCGCGTCGCCGAACTGGCCGAGCGGCTCGGGGTCTCCCCCGTCACCGCCCGCCGGGACGTCGAGGCGCTGGCCGGGCAGGGCCTGCTCGACCGGGTGCACGGCCAGGTGTCCTGGCCCCGGGGGCAGGGCGCCCCGGGTGCGGGGCGGCCCGGCGAGGGCCTGGTCCTCGGCCTGGTCGCCCCCTCCGCCACGTACTACTTCGCCGAGGTCATCCGGGGTGCGCACGAGGCAGCGGCGCGCGCCGGCGCCCGGCTGGTGCTGCGCGTCTCGGACTACCGGCCGGAGGAGGACCGGGCCCGCACCGAGGGCCTGCTCGCGGCGGGCGCCGAGGGCGTCCTCGTCGCGCCCGGCTGGCGCGGGCCCGAGGACCGGCTCGCGTACGGGGACTGGCTGGCCGAACTGCCCGTACCGGCCGTGCTCCTGGAGCGCAGGGCCGAGCCGGGCAGCCCGCTCGACGGCCTGGACCGGGTCGTCTCCGACCACGGCCACGGCGTCCTCCTCGCCCTGCGCCACCTGCTCGGACTCGGCCACTCGACGCCGCTGCTGGTGGCCCGCGGGGACTCCCCGACCGCGCTCGCGGTGCGCGCCGGGTACACCGAGGCGCTGGGGACGCTCGGCCTGAAGGAACCCCGGCCGGTCATCGAGTCCGTGCCCGCAGAGGCGGACCCGGAGGGCTTCGAGCGGGCCGTGCGGGCGCTGTACGAGGCGGTCCGCTCGGGCCTGGCGGGCGCGGCGCTCGTCCACAACGACGTGGACGCGATCGAGATCGTGCAGCGCCTGGCCGAGCTGGGCGTGCGGGTGCCGCAGGACCTGGCCCTGATCGCGTACGACGACGAGGTCGCGGCCCTCGCCGACACCCCGCTGACGGCGGTCGCCCCGCCCAAGCGGCAGGTGGGGCGGTACGCCGCCGAGCTGCTGGTGGAGCGGCTCACCGAGGGGGAGTCGGAGTCCGGCGAGGAGGCGGCGCGACGCCATCTGAGCCTGCTGCCGCGCCTGCGGGTGCGGGACTCGTGCGGGACGAGCGGCAGCCGATCGATCTGATCTTTTTTCGATCAATCAATCTTTCGCTCTTGACTTCGGTCATGAACGGTCACAGGATCACGGCCACAACCTCCCAGCCGCCCCGCCCCCAGGAGCCGTGCCGTGACCCGTACTTGGAGCAGAACGTCCCGCGTCATAGCCGGCACCGCCACCGCCCTCGCCGTTCTCACGGCCTGCGGCGGCGGCGGTGACGACACCGCGAACAAGCCGAACGAGCCCGTGACCCTCACCTTCTGGGGCTGGGCCAAGGGCTCCAAGGACGTCGTGGACGCCTTCAACGCCTCCCACACCGACATCAAGGTGACCTTCGAGGAGATCCCCTCCGGCACCGCCGGCGGCTACGCCAAGATCTCCAACGCCGTGAAGGCGGGCAACGCCCCCGACCTCGTCTCCATCGAGTACTCCTCGCTCCCCGAGTTCGTGAGCTCCGGCGCCCTCCAGGACATCGGCGGCGAGTTCACCGAGGCCGACCGCGCCAAGCTGCTCCCGCAGACCGTCGAACTCACCACCCTCGGCGGCAAGTCCTGGGCCGTCCCCTTCGACGCCGCGCCGCAGGCCTTCTTCTACCGCAAGGACCTCTTCGCGAAGTACAAGGTCCAGGTCCCCACCACCTGGGACGAGTTCAGGAAGGCCGCCGAGCAGGTCAAGAAGGCCGACGCCAAGGCCCGAATCGCCACGTTCTTCCCCGACGACCCGACCACCTTCGAGGCGATGGCCTGGCAGGCCGGCGCCCAGTGGTTCAAGGCCGAGAACGACACCTGGAAGGTGAACACCACCGACCCGGCCACCACCAAGGTCGCCGGCTACTGGCAGGGCCTCCTCGACGCCGGGCTCGTCCACAAGAACGCCTCGTTCAGCCCCGAGTGGACCGGCTCCCTCAAGAACGGCACCACCATCGGCTACCTCGGCGCCTCCTGGGGCGCGGGCGTCCTCAAGGGCACGCTGCCCGAGCAGAGCGGCAAGTGGGCCGTGGCGCCCATGCCCAGCTGGGACGGCAAGCCCGCGAGCGGCATGCTCGGCGGCACCTCCTTCGCCGTGACCAAGGACAGCAAGCAGAAGGCGGCGGCCGTCGCCTTCGCCGAGTGGATGTCCACCACCGAGGAGGGCGTGAAGGCCCGCATCGCCTCCGGCACCTCCTCCGCCTTCCCCGCCGCCGCGAGCCTGCGCCCGGTCGCCAAGAAGGCCTTCGACGCGAGCTACTACGGCGGCCAGGACATCTACACCCTCTTCGAGGCCTCCGGCGCGTCCATCAACCCCAGCTGGGCCTGGGGCCCGACCACCGGCACCACCAACACCACGATCAAGGACCACTTCGGCAAGATCACCCAGGGCGGCCCGACCATCACGGAGGCCGTCAAGGCCGGCCACGACGCCACCGTCGCCGAACTCACCAAGCGCGGCCTGAAGGTCGAGGGCTGACCGGATGAAGGCCCGCACCCGCGCCGCCACGATCCTGCTGACCCCGTTCTTCGTGCTGTTCACCGCGGTGATGGTGGTGCCGATCGGCTACGCGGTCTGGCTCAGCCTCTTCACCGAGAAGCAGTCCGGACTGGGCTTCGGCGGCACCGAGACCGTCTTCAGCGGCCTCGACAACTACACGGCGGCGCTGGGTGACCGGGCCTTCCGCGAGGGCTTCGGCGTCCTGCTCGGATACTGCCTCCTCTACATTCCGCTGCTGCTCGTCGGAGCGCTCGGTCTCGCCCTCCTCCTCGACTCGGCCCTCGCCCGCGCCCGCCGCTTCTTCCAGCTCGCGCTCTTCCTGCCGCACGCCGTCCCCGGCATCATCGCCGCCCTGATCTGGGTCTACCTCTACACACCCCAGCTCAGCCCGGTCGTGAAGGCGATGGAGGCGGGAGGCATCGGCTTCGACTTCTTCTCCCCCGAAGGCGCGCTGCCCTCCGTCGTCAACATCGCCCTGTGGGAGTGGCTCGGCTACAACATGGTCATCTTCTACGCGGCCCTCCAGGCCATCGACCGCTCCGTCCTCGAAGCGGCCACCGTCGACGGGGCGGGCGCCTGGCGCATCGCCTTCTCCATCAAGGTCCCGCTGGTCAAGGCCTCGCTCGCGATGGTCGGCCTCTTCACGATCATCGGCTCCCTCCAGCTCTTCACCGAGCCGCTGATCCTCAACAAGGGCACCGGCTCCGCCGTCACCTCCACCTGGACGCCGAACATGTACGCCTACACCGCGGCCTTCGACCGCAACGACTACGGGCTCGCGGCGGCGGCCTCGGTCCTCCTGGCCCTGACGGCCGCGCTGCTCTCCTTCGCGGTGACGCGTCTGACGGGCCGGAAGGGGAAGAGGGCATGAGCAAGCCCCGCACCGGCACCGTCTGGCTCTCCAAGGCCGCCGTCAACGGCGCCCTCGTCCTCGCCGTCGTCTACATGCTCTTCCCCCTGGTCTGGCTGCTCACCGCCGCCACCAAGGACGCCGGAGGGCTCCTCGCCGGAGACGCCTTCTCCTTCGAGGGCTTCGACCTCGGCGGCAACCTCTCCCGGCTCGCCGAGTACAACGACGGCATCTACTTCCACTGGTACCTGAACAGCCTCCTCTACGCCGGATTCGGCGCCCTCGCCTGCTCGCTCGTCAGCGTCGCCGCCGGATACGCCTTCCACGTCTACGACTTCCGGGGCAAGGAGAAGTTCTTCGGCCTCGTCCTCCTGGGCGTGCTGGTCCCCACCACCGCGCTCGCCCTGCCGATGTACCTCCTCGCCAGCGAGGTCGGCATCGTCAACACCTACTGGGCCGTCCTGATCCCCGTCCTCGTCAACCCCTTCGGCGTCTACCTCTCCCGGGTCTTCTGCGCGGGCTACATACCCGACGAAGCCCTGGAGGCGGCCCGTATCGACGGGGCCGGCGAGCTGCGCGTCTTCTGGTCCATCGGCCTGCGCATGGTCATGCCCGGCTTCGTGACCGTCTTCCTCTTCCAGTTCACCGCCATCTGGAACAACTTCTTCCTCCCCCTGGTGATGCTCTCGGACCAGAAGCTCTACCCCCTGAGCCTCGGCCTGTACGCGTGGAACAGCAACGCCCACGCGGAACCCGACTTCTACCCCCTCGTCGTCACCGGATCCCTGCTCGCCGTCGTCCCCCTCGTCGTCGCATTCGTCTCCCTCCAGCGCCACTGGAAGGCCGGTCTGACGGCCGGCAGCGTCAAGTGAGGAGCACACGTCCCACGATGCACCCCGCCACTGACAACCGTCCCTCCCTCCTCCTCGCGATGGGCCCGGACACCGCGGAACGCCTGCTCAGCGACGCCCACCGGCGGCGCCTCGCGGCCCTCACCCGCACCGACCCGCACCTCGTCGCCCACGACCTCACCGCCCCGGACGCGCGGACCGCCGCCGCCCTCGCCGAGGCCGAACTCCTCCTCACCGGCTGGGGCGCGACGCCCCTCACCGCGGAGATCCTCGACCGCGCGCCCCGCCTGCGGGCCGTCGTCCACGCCGCCGGCTCCGTCAAGCACCACATCACCGAAGCCTGCTGGGAGCGCGGCCTCCGCGTCACGACGGCCGCCGCGGCCAACGCACTGCCCGTCGCCGAGTACACCCTCGCCGCGATCCTCTTCGCCGGAAAGCAGGTCCTCCGCTCCGCCCAGCGCTACGCCGAACTCCGCACCGACCAGGCCTGGCTCACCGAATCCGCGGCCTGGGGCAACCACCGCCGCACGATCGGCATCATCGGCGCGTCCCGCATCGGCCGCCGGGTCGTCGAACTCCTCCGCCCCTTCGACTTCGAGATCCTCCTGTACGACCCGTACGTGACGACCCCGCCGCCCGGCGTGGAGCTCACCGGCCTCGACGACCTGTGCGCCCGCAGCACGGTCGTCTCGGTCCACGCACCCCAACTCCCGTCCACGTACCGGATGATCGGCCCGGCCCAGCTCGCGGCGATGCCCGACGGCACCACCCTGATCAACACGGCCCGCGGCTCCCTGGTCGACGAGACGGCCCTCCTCCCCCACCTCCTCGCCGGCCGCCTCCACGCGATCCTCGACGTGACGGACCCGGAACTCCCGCCCCCGGACTCCCCGCTCTACACCCTCCCGAACGTCCTGCTCACCCCCCACGTCGCCGGCTCCCTCGGCAACGAACTCCACCGCATGGCGGACCAGGCGATCGAGGAGGTGGCGCGGTACGGGAGGGGGGAGCCGTTCGCGGAGGAGGTACGGGCGTCAGACCTCCAGCGCTCGGCGTAGGCGGTCGGCCTCTTCCAGAACCAGGGGCACCGCGCCGGGCTCGCAGTGCAGGACGGCCGGCAGCACCTCGTACCAGAGCCCCAGGTGCAGGGCGACCGCCGTGGACTCCCGGGCCCGGGCGGGCTCCGGATCGGCGACGGCGAGGACGCCCAGGGCCTCGGCGCAGCGCCGCCCGAGGCCGTGCAGCCCGCCCGCCATTCCTCCGCCCAGGCGGTCACGGCCCCGCGCCGGCGGTCGAGCTCCCGCTCCCCCAGCATCTCCCGTGCCCTCGCGGCGAGTTCCTCGTGCGCGAGCAGGTACGCCTCGCCGCGCAGCGCGAACGTCCGCCCCGGGCCGGTCCGCAGCACGTCCTTCACCCGGTACGGGATGGCGCCCGTCAGTTCCGCGAGGTCGTCCGCCGTCAGGCCGCCGCCGGCGGCGGTGAGGAGGGCCAGGAGGTCGTACGGAAGTCCGCCCGCCTCCAGCAGGCGCTTCAGTTCGCGTTCCGCCTCCGCCCGGATCGCGCGGGCCTTCGGGGACGGGGAGAGGATCCGTACGGCCTCCGGGTCCCGGAGCGGGTGGTTCTCCGGCAGGTCGGCCGGGAGGGGCGGGTTCAGGCGGCCGGAGACGATCACCCGGAGGTCGTACGGCAGCAGGCTCGCGATCGAGTGGGCGTCCGGGCCCGTGGTCACGCCCCGGTCCTCGTCCAGACCGTCGACCAGGAGGACCAGCCGTTCGCCGCGGCCGGCGCAGGACGCGGCGGCCGCGGCGTACAGACGCAGCAGGTGGGCCTCGCGGGTGGCGGCCGTCAGGAGCGCCGGGAGGCCTTCGCCGGCCAGTTCCGCGAGCTGCTCCAGGACGACGTCCACGTACGCGACGACGTCGTTCTGGGCGCCGAGTCGCGCGGTGATGAAGAAGGGGACGATCCGTACGCCCGGTGGCGGGTCGAGGGCGAACCAGGAGAGCAGCGCGGTCTTGCCGGCCCAGGCCTCCGCGCGCCACCACACGTACGCGGGGCCGGAGTCGGCACGGCAGAAGGCCGCCAGCTCCGCCAACTCGGCTTCGCGGTCGACGAGTTCCGCGGGGGCGATCCGGCGGACCTGTTCGCGGTATCCGGAGCGGACCGCCGCCGGTTCCGGTGACCCGATGCGGTTGCCGTCGCCGATCACGACGACGCCCGTCCCGTTCTCGACCGTGATCGACCGCTCTCCCCCTGCCCGCTCCATGCACCCAACCTAGACTGGAAGGGTCCTACCGGGGCCGGGAGGCGTCATGACCTTCGTACAGATAATCGACTGCAAGACGAGCCGGGCGGACGACCTGAACCGGCTCATGGACCAGTGGGTGGAGCGCACCGAGGGCAAGCGGACCGCCACCCACAGCATCGTCGGCAAGGATCGTTCCGACGCCTCCCACATCGTGGAGATCATCGAGTTCCCGTCCTACGACGTGGCCATGCGGAATTCGCAGCTCCCCGAGACCGACCGGATCTTCCGGGAGATGGTCGCGCTCTGTGACGAGATGCCGACCTTCACCGATCTGGACGTGGTGCGGGACGAGGCGCTGTACAAGGCGAACGCCCGACGGCTCATGGCGATGCTCGCCGAGGAGCAGGAGCTGGCGCTGCTCGACGAGGTGATGGCCGAGGGCTATCACGACCACGACCCGACCAACGAGCAGGACGTCATCGGCATGGACGCCGTCCGGCGCGAGGTGGAGATGTGGCGGGGCGGCTTCGACTTCGCCTTCGCCGTCGACGACCAGATCGCCGAGGGCGACCGCGTCTGCACGCGCTGGACGTGGAAGGGCAGCCACACCGGGGACTTCATGGGGCTCCAGCCGACCGGCATGGACGTGACCATGGGCGGCACGGTCATCCACCGCTTCCGGGACGACGGGAAGATCGTCGAGGGATGGTGGCAGTACGACCTGCTCGGGCTCATGGGGCAGCTCGGCGCCGTCGAGGGCTGACACGGGTCAAGCACGAGGCCCGATGCTCCCGCGACGGGAGCACCGGGCCTCAGTGGTCAGCTACGAGCCTCAGTGGGAGTGGCCGTGGCCGTGGCCCGCGTCCGCCGGCTCCTCTTCCTTCTTCTCCACCACGAGGGTCTCGGTGGTGAGGAGGAGGGAGGCGATCGAGGCGGCGTTCTCCAGGGCGGAGCGCGTCACCTTCACCGGGTCGATGACGCCGGCCTTGACCAGGTCGCCGTACTCGCCGGTCGCGGCGTTGAAGCCCTGGCCCTTGTCGAGCTCCGCCACCTTCGAGGTGATGACGTAGCCCTCGAGGCCGGCGTTCTCGGCGATCCAGCGCAGCGGCTCGACGGCGGCGCGGCGGACGACCGCGACACCCGTGGCCTCGTCGCCGGTCTTGCCGAGGTTGCCCTCGAGGACCTTGACGGCGTGGACCAGAGCGGAGCCACCACCGGAGACGATGCCCTCCTCGACCGCGGCGCGGGTCGCGGAGATGGCGTCCTCCAGACGGTGCTTCTTCTCCTTCAGCTCCACCTCGGTGGCGGCGCCGACCTTGATCACGCACACGCCGCCGGCCAGCTTCGCGAGGCGCTCCTGGAGCTTCTCGCGGTCCCAGTCGGAGTCCGTGGCGTCGATCTCGGCCTTGATCTGGTTGACGCGACCCGCGAGCTCGTCGGCGTTGCCGCCGCCCTCGACGATGGTGGTGTCGTCCTTGGTGATCGTCACGCGGCGGGCGGTGCCCAGCACGTCCAGGCCGGCCTGGTCGAGCTTGAGGCCGACCTCCTCGGCGATGACGGTGGCACCGGTGAGGGTGGCCATGTCGCCGAGCATCGCCTTGCGGCGGTCGCCGAAGCCCGGGGCCTTGACGGCCACGGCGTTGAAGGTGCCACGGATCTTGTTGACGACCAGGGTCGACAGGGCCTCGCCCTCGACGTCCTCGGCGATGATCAGCAGCGGCTTGCTGGCGCCGGCCTGGATGACCTTCTCCAGGATCGGCAGCAGGTCCTGGATCGAGGAGATCTTGCCCTGGTTGATCAGGATGTACGGGTCGTCGAGGACGGCCTCCATACGCTCCTGGTCGGTGACCATGTACGGGGACAGGTAGCCCTTGTCGAAGGCCATGCCCTCGGTGAAGTCGAGCTCCAGGCCGAAGGTGTTGGACTCCTCGACGGTGATGACACCGTCCTTGCCGACCTTGTCCATCGCCTCGGCGATGAGCTCGCCGACCTGCTGGTCCTGCGCGGAGAGCGCGGCGACGGCGGCGATGTCGGACTTGTCCTCGATCGGGCGCGCGGTGGCGAGGAGCTCCTCGGAGACGGCCTTGACGGCGGCGTCGATGCCCTTCTTCAGGGCGGCCGGGGAGGCGCCGGCGGCGACGTTGCGCAGACCCTCGCGGACCAGGGCCTGGGCGAGCACGGTGGCGGTGGTGGTGCCGTCACCCGCGATGTCGTTGGTCTTGGTCGCCACCTCCTTCACCAGCTGGGCGCCGAGGTTCTCGAACGGGTCCTCGATCTCGACCTCGCGGGCGATCGTGACACCGTCGTTGGTGATGGTGGGGGCGCCGAACTTCTTGTCGATGACGACGTTGCGGCCCTTGGGGCCGATCGTCACCTTCACCGTGTCGGCAAGCTTGTTGACGCCGCGCTCAAGGGCGCGACGGGCGTCCTCGTCGAACTTCAGGATCTTCGCCATGGGAGCGGTTCAGCCCTCTCGGAATCGGGTGGAACGAACTGCGCCCCCGGACGCCCTGGTGCGGGGTCAAGGGGCGCAGCTCAAAGCATCTGCTTCAGATACTTCAGGTACTCGGTGAATTACTTCTCGATGATCGCGAGCACGTCGCGAGCCGAGAGGACGAGGAACTCCTCGCCGTTGTACTTCACCTCGGTGCCGCCGTACTTGCTGTAGAGCACGACGTCGCCGACCTGAACGTCGAGCGGAAGACGCTCGCCGTTCTCGAAGCGGCCCGGGCCCACGGCGAGGACAGCACCCTCCTGGGGCTTCTCCTTCGCGGTGTCCGGGATGACCAGGCCAGAGGCGGTGGTCTGCTCGGCGTCGAGCGGCTGGACCACAATGCGGTCCTCGAGCGGCTTGATGGCAACCTTGGAGCTGGTGGTCGTCACGATCCGACCTCCCCCTTCGGAGATTACGGGGTCAACTGTCTGAGGTGGCGACCAGGTGGATCCGTCGTCGCGGGTGCCGGACCTGCCTGTCGCTGTGTTGGCACTCTCCAGTGGGGAGTGCCAGACCTGAGACTATGACCGCGATTAGCACTCGGTCAAGCGGAGTGCCAATTCCGCACCGCCGCGCGTCGTTCCGGCCTCCGGGGTCAGCCGGCTCGGCCGCCGCTCCGGACGAGATCGTCAGCGCGTGCCGGGTGGGCCGGGTGGGCCGGGCGTACGGGTTCCCCGGCGGTCCGGGCCGTGCCCTCCGCAACAGTCGTCGCGTCCCGTGTCCCCATCCGCTCCGCCGCCTTCCGGCCCAGCCGTTCGATCGGGTCGACCGACGAGGCGCAGCCGGAGACGGCGAGCACGGCGCCGGTCAGTGCCACGCCGGCCAGCGCCGTGCGCAGCCGGTGCGACCCGTTCACCGACCGCCCGCTCATACGTAGTCCTCGAGCTTCGCGACCGCGTACCCCTTGGCCGTGATCACGTTCATCACCCGCCGGATCATGTCGGGCATGCTGCCCTTCCAGTCCTCCTTGCCCCGGAAGTGGGTGAGCACGATGTCGCCGGGGTGCAGGTCCCGGTCCCACTCGCGCCACTCCATGTGGTCCGGGAAGGCCTCGGAGGCCCAGAGCGGGACCGCCTTGACCCCGCAGGACTTCGCGGCGCGCAGCGTGTCCTCGTTGTAGTTGCCGTACGGCGGGCGGAAGAGCGGGGGCCGCTTGCCGAACCGCTTCTCGATGACGTCCTGCATCCCGCAGATCTCGCGCTTCTGCTGCTTGTACGAAAGCCCGGGCAGGTAGCGGTGGTTGAGGGTGTGGTTGTGCAGGGAGACCCCGGACTCCTGCGACTTCTGCATCCGCGCGAAGTAGGCGTAGTCGTCCTTGACGACGTAGTCGCTGAGGAAGGCGCTGAAGGGGATGCGGAGGTCCTTCATCATCCGCAGCAGCGCGGGGTCCTTCTCCGCGCCGTCGTCGATCGTCAGGAAGACGACCTTCTGCTTCGTCGGCACGGTGGTGAAGACGGGCGGCAGGCCCTCGCCGTCCGTCTCGAAGCCCTTGCGGGTGGTGATCCTCGGCTTGACCTTCGGCGGGGCCGGCGCGTCGAGCGGGGGCCGGGCGAGGCCCCACTTCTTGGCGGCGAGCGCGCGGGCCGCCTTCTGCTTGCGGACCCTCTCGACGTACGCGTTGAGCGCGCCGGCCGAGTCCGGGGCCTGGGCCTGGACCCCTCCCTGCTGCCCGGCGGCGGGGGCGGGCGCGCCGCGCTGCGGTTCGGCGGGGTCCGCGCCGGAGCAGGCCGTGGCGGTGGTGGCGAGGGCTGCGACGACGAGAGCGGCCCCGAGGGTCCGCCGGACAGGGTGCGCGCTGATCACCATAAATTCTTCCTCTTGTCGTACAAGCGGTATGGCGCCGCATCCTGTCAGTGCACACACCCCCACCGGACCACGACACCGCGGTACGGCGCCCACGTCCCCCGGCCGGCCCACAGCGCCGCAGGGCCCACAATGGGACGGGTGACCGACCTCGCCCACTTCACCGCCCTGCTCACCCCCGAGGGACAGGCGCTCCTCGCCGCCCTGCGCGACTACGACCCCGCCCAGGAGCTGGCGGTCGTCTCCCGGCTGCGCCGCGACCACCCCGCCGAGCTCGTCACGTCAGCGGTCGGCCAGGCCCGGCTGCGCCAGCGCGCGGTGGCGAAGTTCGGCGCCGAGGACGCGTACCGGATGTACTTCACGCCCAACGGCGTCGAGCAGTCGACCCGCGCCTCGGTCGGCACGTACCGGGCAGCCCGGCTCAAGGCGCTCGGCGTCGGCAGCGTCGCGGACCTCTGCTCCGGGATCGGCGGCGACGCGATCGCCCTCGCCCGCGCCGGGATCTCCGTCCTCGCCGTCGACCGCGACCCGCTCACCGCCGAGGTGGCCCGCGCCAACGCCGAGGCGCTCGGCCTCGGCACGCTCATCGAGGTCCGCGAGGCCGACGTGACCGCGATCGACACCAGCCCGTACGACGCGGTCTTCGTCGACCCGGCGCGGCGCGGCGGCCGGGGCAGGATCTTCGACCCCGAGGCGTACTCCCCGCCGCTCTCCTGGGCCGTCGAGGCGGCCCGCAAGGCCCCGCACGCCGCCCTGAAGGTCGCCCCCGGCATCCCGCACGAGGCCGTCCCCGCGGAGGCCGAGGCCGAGTGGATCTCGGACGGCGGGGACGTGAAGGAGGCCGTGCTCTGGTTCGGTACGGAGCCGGGCGCCCGCCGCGCCACGCTGCTGCCCGCGGGCGCCGGGCTCCTCGGCCGGGGACTGCCCGACCCGGCGGTCCGCCCGGTCGGCCGCTACCTCTACGAGCCGGACGGCGCCGTCATCCGCGCGCACCTCGTCGCCGAGTTCGCGCAGGACGTGTCGGGCGGCCTGATCGACGAGACGATCGCCTATGTCACGGCGGACGAGCTCGTCCCCACCCCGTACGCCTCCGCGTACGAGATCACCGATGAACTCCCCTTCAACCTCAAGAAGTTGAAGGCCCTGCTGCGGGAGCGCGAGGTCGGCACCCTGACCGTGAAGAAGCGCGGCTCTGCGGTCGAACCCGAGGAGATCCGGCGGAAGGTGAAGCCGAAGGGCCCCCACTCCGCGACGGTGCTCCTCACCCGGGTCGCGGGGGCCCCGACGATGCTGATCGGCCGCCCGGCGGGCGGGGGCCGGTGAACGAAGGGCCGGTGCACGAAGGGCCGGTGGCTACCCTTCCGTAGCGGCAGGATCCGAACGGGGGGGGAGAGATCATGGCGCTACATCCGGAAGGCATGTTCACCACGGGGCCGATCGCGCACCTCGTCGGACTGGCCGCCGCCGGATCCGATCCGCTGGAGTGGGAGGTCCTGCGCTTCACCCGCGTCACGCGGACGGAGTACTGGGACCCCGCCTGGCGGCACACCCCGCAGACCCTCGCCTCCCAACTCGACTACATGGCCGCGGCGTTCAGCGAGGAGTTCTTCGCGACCTGCCCGGAGGCGGACCGTCGCGCCTGGCGGGCGGCCGCCGGAGCGAAGGGCGTGCCCGCGTTCCTGACCGAGCTCGCGATGCTGCTGCGGCTCGCGGACCGCCAGGGCGACGCCACGTACGAGGACGTGCCGCTCGCCGCCTGGGAGGTGCGGGCGCGGTTCCCGCTGCTGCTGTCGCTGGACGGCTGGGCGTACGACGGCGAGTACGCCTCGTACGAGGAGAGCCTGCGGGCGTACATCGAGGGCGAACACCCGGACTGCTCCTACGAGGTGGTCCCGCGCCTCACCCAGGCCCTGGAGGCGCGTACGCGCTGCGCGGAGTCGGCCGCCTTCGCCGCGTCCTTCCGGAAGCTCGCACCGGAGGCGACCCCGGAGACGCTGGCCGTCATCACCCGCACCACCTTCACCCACATGACGGAGCACCATGCCTGAGCCGACGGCACCGCCGAGCGCCCCCTTCCACGACGAGCCCTTCCCCGAGGTGTTCGGCTACGCCTCCCAGGTGATCACCAGCGCCGACGAGCAGTGGATCGCGGCCAGTTGGATCGGGTACCAGGAGAGTCGAGTGGCCGTCTACCGCGCCGCCGACCTCTCCTGCGCGCACCTCCTGACGTTCCCGCTGGACGCCGAGGCGATCGACTTCCACCCCACGCTCCCGCTGCTGTCCATCGGCCTCAACAACGGCGACGCGTACCAGCGCGTGGGCGGCCTCACCCTCTTCGAACCCGACACGGGCCACCGCGTCGACTTCACCGACCCCGACCGGGGCATCGAGCCGGCCCGCTGGCTGGACGACCGCTCGCTCGAACTCACCTTCTTCACCTGGGAGTCGGACTGCGCGCAGCTCCACTCCCGCGCCACCGTCGTCCGCGGCGACTGGCTCGGCCTCACCCCCGACGCCCTCGACCTGCGCACCCTCCCCCGGACACCGCTCCCCCCGGACGCCCAGGTCGAGTACCTCGACACGGAGCCCACGCGCCCCCTGCTCCAGGCGCTCGCCGCACGCGCGGGCCGGAGCTACGACGGCCTCGGCGGGGTCCGGGCCGTGGCCGGGCTGAGCGACGGCCGGGTGCTCGCCACCCGCGGCCACGCCGTGGTCGAGTGCTGGTCCCCCGACGGCTCGCTGCTGTGGAGCGTTCCCGCGCCGTCGGGGGCCGGCGGTCAGCGGATCGAGGTCGCCGCCGACGAGCGGACGGCACGCGTCGCCGTCCCCGGCCCCGACTCCCGGACCCGGACGGACTTCCCGCTCGTCGACCTCTCCGACGGCACGGTCCTCGACCGGCCCTCGGTGCCCTTCGCGGCCGCGCTGTCGGCCCGTACCGACGGGGTGTGGGCCATCCGGGACACGTACGACCGCGGTTCCGAGACCGAACCCCCCGCCCCGCCCAACACCCGTGCCTTCGCCGCCGACGGCACCCCGCTCGGCGGGGTCCACGAACCGGACCGGTACGACCTCGTCCCGCTCGACGTCCGCCGCTGCCCCGAGCTGCTGTACGGGCGGCGGCGCCGCGAGGTGATCGCCTTCGACCCGGTCACCACCGCAGAGACCGTGCTCTTCCCACTGGAGCCCTTCATGGTCGACCGGCCGCTCGGCAGGGCGGTGTACGTCTCCGACAGCGCCGGCCCCGCGCTCCTGCACGGCCGGACGGAGCTGGTCCGCCGCACCTTCCCCGCCGGGGGCGTCACCTGGACCACGCCCCTGGACTCCGAGGTCTTCGCCCTCGACGCCCACGAGGGCGTCCTGCACGCCCTGTGCGTCGACGGCACCCTGCTCTCGGTCGACACCACCGACGGCACCGTCCTCGACCGGCGTGCCCTGCCCCCTTACGGGCCGGTGTCGGTGCACGCGGCTCCCGACGGCACGGTCCTCGTCGGTACGACGGCGGGGCAGATCCTCCGCTACTGAGCCCCTGCTTCCCCGCCCTCCCGGGCACGGCCGAGGAGCAGCTCCCGCTCCCGCGCGTTGCGCGTCAGCGAGGCGGCCCGCTCGAACTCCGCCCGGGCCTCCGCCGTCCGCCCGAGCCGGGCCAGCAGGTCGCCGCGCACACTCGGCAGCAGGTGGTAGCCCGCCAGGGCGGTTCCGCCGGCCAGGGCGTCGACGAGCACGAGTCCGGCCTCCGGGCCCTCCGCCATCGACACGGCGACCGCGCGGTTCAGCTCGACCACCGGGGAGGGCGCGACGGCCGCCAGCCGGCCGTACAGGGCGGCGATGGTCCGCCAGTCCGTCTCCGCGTACGAGGCGGCCCGCGCGTGGCAGGCGGCGATCGCGGCCTGGAGGGCGTACGGCCCGTAGGAGCGCCCGTCCCCGGCCCGCTCCAGGGCGGCGAACCCGCGCCGGACGAGCAGCCGGTTCCAGCGGCTCCTGTTCTGGTCGGCGAGGAGGACCGGCTGCCCGTCGCGGCCGGTACGGGCCGCCGTCCGGGAGGCCTGGAGCTCCAGGAGGGCGGCGAGCCCGTGGACCTCGCTCTCCCCGGGCAGCAGCGCGGCGAGGCCGCGGGCCAGCCGCAGCGCGTCCTCGCACAGGCCGGGCCGCAGCAGGTCGTCGCCCGCGGTCGCCGCGTACCCCTCGTTGAAGATCAGGTAGACGACCTCCAGGACGGAGCCGAGCCGGGCGACCCTCTCCTCCCCGTACGGCACCTCGAACTCGACGCCCGCCTGCGCCAGGGTCCGCTTGGCGCGGGTGATCCGCGCCGCGACCGTCGCCTCCCGGACGAGGAAGGCGCGGGCGATCTCGTCCGTCCGGAGCCCGCCGACGAGCCGCAGCGTGAGCGCCGTGCGGGCGTCGGCGGAGAGCACCGGGTGGCAGGTGGTGAAGACGAGCCGGAGGACGTCGTCGTCGATGTCGCCCGGGCCGGACGGCTCGGGGTCGTACGACTCCTCCGTGAGCGTCCGGCCGACCTCGGCGAGCTTCCGGGCGTACGTCTCGCGCCGCCGCACGAGGTCGACGGCGCGGTGCTTGGCGGTGGCCGTCAGCCAGGCTCCCGGCCGCTCCGGGATTCCTGACCGCGGCCACTGCTCAAGGGCGGAGACCAGCGCGTCCTGGGCGATCTCCTCGGCGATGCCGACGTCCCGGACGATCCGCGCCACGGTGGCGATGATCCGCGCCGACTCCATCCGGCAGACCGTCTCCAGGGTGCTTTCCACCGTCATGGTTCACATGACAGCACACACGGAGGTCAGCCTTCCGGCATCTCCTCGACCTCGCGGACCTCCAGGCCGACCTTCCACTGCGGCGGGTGGACGGCGAGGAAACGCTTCCCCCACTCGACGGCCTCGGCCATGTCCTTGCACTGGAGCATCGCGTAGCCGCCGACGACCTCCTTGGTCTCGGTGAACGGTCCGTCGGTGAACGACAGCTTCCCGTCCGACCAGGTGATCCGGGTGGACTCGGCGGTGGGCCGGAGACCGGCCGTGTCCACCATGGCGCCGGCCTTGGTGATCTCCTCGAAGAGCGCACCCATCCGCTCCTCGAAGCCGGGGTCGGCGCTCTCCATGTCGATGGTGTTCTCCTCGATGCGGACGAGCGACAGGAAGCGGGGCATGACGACTCCTCGGTGGTGCGGTGGCGGGGCCGTTCCCCGCCTTCCACACATACGTCGAACGGGCCGGGCTCCCGTCGACACCACGCCCGAAGATCTTCTAGACGTAGTCCTCCAGGCGGGCCACGGTGAAGCCCTGCTCCTGTATGCGGCGCAGCATCGTGGCCGTCATCTCGGTCATCGTCCGGCCCTTGAGCTCGGCCTTGCCCCGGAAGTGGGCCAGGATGATGTCGCCGGGGTGCAGCTTCCGGTCGCCGCGCTGGTACTGCATGTTCTTGATCTGCATGGACTCGCGCCACAGCACGATCGCGTCCACCCCGCAGGTCCCGGCGGCGGCGCGGGTGTCCTCGTTCCAGTTGCCGTACGGCGGGCGGAAGAGCCGCGGGGGCGTGCCGTACTCCTTCGCCAGCTTCGTCTGCTGGTCGCATATCTCGCGGCGCTGGGCGTCCCGGGAGAGCGTGCGGAGGTTCGGGTGGGTGAGGGTGTGGTTGGCGACGCCGTGGCCCTGGGCGGCGAGCGGGGCGAAGTAGCCGTAGTCGGCGCGTATCGCCGAGTCGGTGAGGAACATCGTGACCGGGACCTTGAGGTCCTTCATCATCCGCACGAACTCGGGGTCCTTCTCGGCCCCGTCGTCGATCGTGATGAAGACGATCTTCTCGGTGGTGGGGATGTCGCTGATGACGGGGACGGGGCCGCCGGGCTCGCGGACGACCGGCTTGACCGCCGGCGGGGCGGGCGGGGCGGCGAAGGGCTTGAGCCCCCAGCGGCGGTACGCGGCGGCGGACGCGGCCTCGGGTGCCTCGGCACCGGCGCCGGCGGACGCTCCGCCTGCTCCATCGGCTCCACCGGCTCCACCGGCGGACGGGGAAGCCGCGGGGGCGGTGGTGACCGTCCCCCGGGCGGGGGCGGCGGCGGAGTCCTCCACCGCGCAGCCGGTCACCAACAGAGCGACGACGGTCAGCGCCGCCCACACCACGATCTTCTTGTCCACGCCCTAGGGGGTGTCCGCAATGTCAGTTGGGGAGCCATAGCCGCAGGCAGGCGAGGGTGACCAGGGCTTTGTAGTGGCGGGCTCGTTTGTCGTAGC
>NZ_JBHJUO010000033.1:0-3758 GCF_042268445.1 Streptomyces sp. NPDC056169
CGGGGGCCCCCCATCGTTCTCGGGGCCCCCGACCCCGCCCCGCGCTCTCATCGCACCCCCCCCTCTCCGGGGGCGCCCCGGCCCCCCCCCCCGGGCCCCGCCCCTGTTCGCGGCTCTCAGCGACTGTTCGCTCGCGACGAAATCCGTAGGTTCGTACGCTGCGGCGATCGCTCCGTACGGACGATCGGCCGTCTCAGAGCACGGCCCCGCGTCCCGCCATCCGTCAACAAGTGCGAAGATGGGTTCTCGGCAGGACAGGGCCCCCACCACAGGGCCGAAATAAAGCGGCCGAACACCAGCCGCCGCCCGGTCATCGAAGACCGGCGACGAGCGCACATGCATGGAGGACGTGACGTGGCGAACGACGCCAGCACCGTTTTCGACCTAGTGATCCTCGGCGGCGGTAGCGGCGGTTACGCCGCGGCGCTGCGCGGAGCGCAGCTGGGCCTGGACGTCGCACTGATCGAGAAGAACAAGCTCGGCGGCACCTGCCTGCACAACGGCTGCATCCCGACGAAGGCCCTGCTCCACGCCGGCGAGGTCGCCGACCAGGCGCGCGAGGCGGAGCAGTTCGGTGTCAAGGCCTCCTTCGAGGGCATCGACATCAAGGGCGTGCACAAGTACAAGGACGACGTGATCTCGGGCCTGTACAAGGGTCTGCAGGGGCTCGTCGCCTCCCGCAAGGTGACCTACATCGAGGGCACCGGTCACCTGTCCTCCCCGACCTCCGTCGACGTGGACGGCCGTCGCGTCGAGGGTCGTCACGTGCTCCTGGCCACCGGCTCCGTGCCGAAGTCGCTCCCCGGCCTGGAGATCGACGGCAACCGGATCATCACCTCGGACCACGCGCTGAACCTGGACCGGGTCCCGGAGTCGGCGATCATCCTCGGCGGCGGCGTCATCGGCGTCGAGTTCGCCTCGGCGTGGAAGTCCTTCGGGACCGACGTGACGGTCATCGAGGGCATGAAGCACCTCGTCCCGGTCGAGGACGAGAACAGCTCGAAGCTTCTTGAGCGCGCGTTCCGCAAGCGCGGCATCAAGTTCAACCTCGGCACCTTCTTCCAGTCCGCCGAGTACACCGACAGCGGTGTCAAGGTCACGCTGGCCGACGGCAAGACCTTCGAGGCCGAGGTGCTGCTCGTCGCCATCGGCCGCGGCCCGGTCTCCGCCGGCCTCGGTTACGAGGAGCAGGGCGTCGCGATGGACCGCGGCTACGTCCTGGTCGACGAGTACATGCGTACCAACGTGCCGACGATCTCGGCCGTGGGCGACCTCGTCCCGACCCTCCAGCTCGCGCACGTCGGCTTCGCCGAGGGCATCCTCGTCGCCGAGCGTCTCGCCGGCCTGAAGGCCGTGCCGATCGACTACGACGGCGTGCCGCGGGTGACGTACTGCCACCCCGAGGTCGCCTCCGTCGGCATCACCGAGGCCAAGGCCAAGGAGATCTACGGCGCGGACAAGGTCGTCGCCCTCAAGTACAACCTCGCGGGCAACGGCAAGAGCAAGATCCTCAAGACCGCGGGCGAGATCAAGCTCGTCCAGGTCAAGGACGGTGCCGTGGTCGGCGTCCACATGGTCGGTGACCGCATGGGCGAGCAGGTCGGCGAAGCACAGCTGATCTACAACTGGGAGGCGCTGCCGGCCGAGGTCGCGCAGCTCATCCACGCCCACCCGACGCAGAACGAGGCGCTCGGCGAGGCCCACCTGGCCCTGGCCGGCAAGCCTCTGCACTCCCACGACTGACGCTGACGTCATCACAGGGCGCGACGACCACTTTCCGCAATTCGTTAGGAGCAACTGAAACCATGTCGGTTTCCGTAACCCTGCCGGCGCTCGGCGAGAGCGTCACCGAGGGCACCGTCACCCGCTGGCTCAAGGCCGAGGGTGAGCGTGTCGAGGCCGACGAGCCGCTGCTCGAGGTCTCGACCGACAAGGTCGACACCGAGATCCCCGCCCCCGCCTCGGGCATCCTGGCCTCCATCAAGGTCGCCGAGGACGAGACGGTCGAGGTCGGCGCCGAGCTGGCCATCATCGACGACGGCACCGGCGCCCCGGCCGCGGCTCCGGCCCCGGCCGCCGAGCCCGTCGCCGCCCCGGCCCCCGTGGCCGAGGCTCCGGCCGCTCCGGCGCCGGTCGCCGAGGCCCCCGCCGCCGCCCCGGCGGGCGGTGCCGCCGGCACCGACGTCGTGCTGCCCGCGCTGGGCGAGTCCGTCACCGAGGGCACCGTGACCCGCTGGCTGAAGTCGGTCGGCGAGACCGTCGAGGCCGACGAGCCGCTGCTCGAGGTCTCCACGGACAAGGTCGACACCGAGATCCCGGCCCCCGTCTCGGGTGTCCTCCTGGAGATCACCGTCGCCGAGGACGAGTCCGCCGAGGTCGGCGCCAAGCTGGCCGTCATCGGCGTCGCGGGTGCCGCTCCGGCCGCCCCCGCCGCCCCGGCTCCGGCCGCCCCCGTCGCGGCCCCGGCCCCGGCCCCGGCCCCGGTGGCTCCGGCCGCCCCGGTCGCGGCTCCCGCTCCGGTGGCTCCGGCCGCTCCCGTGGCCGCTCCGGCCCCGGTCGCGCCGGCCGCCCCGTCGATCGCTCCGGCCCTGGTCACCCCCGTCGCCCCGGCTCCGGCCGAGGACGGCGCGTACGTGACCCCGCTGGTCCGCAAGCTCGCCACCGAGAACGGTGTCGACCTGGCGGCCGTCAAGGGCTCCGGCGTCGGCGGTCGCATCCGCAAGCAGGACGTCCTCGCGGCCGCCGAGGCCAAGAAGGCCGCCGCTGCCGCCCCCGTCGCCGCTCCGGCCGCTCCGGCCGCCGCGAAGGCTCCGGCCCTCGCGGTCTCCCCGCTGCGCGGTCAGACCGTCAAGATGACCCGCATGCGCAAGGTCATCGGCGACAACATGATGAAGGCGCTGCACGGCCAGGCCCAGCTGACCTCGGTCGTCGAGGTCGACATCACCAAGCTGATGAAGCTGCGCGCCCGCGCCAAGGACGCGTTCGCGGCTCGTGAGGGCGTCAAGCTCTCCCCGATGCCGTTCTTCGTCAAGGCGGCGGCCCAGGCGCTGAAGGCCTTCCCGGTCATCAACGCCCGGATCAACGAGGACGAGGGCACGATCACCTACTTCGACACCGAGAACATCGGTATCGCGGTGGACTCCGAGAAGGGTCTGATGACCCCGGTCATCAAGGGTGCGGGCGACCTCAACATCGCCGGCATCTCGAAGAAGACCGCGGAGCTGGCCGGCGCCGTGCGCGCCAGCAAGATCACCCCGGACGACCTGGCCGGTGCGACCTTCACCATCTCCAACACCGGTTCGCGCGGCGCGCTGTTCGACACGATCATCGTGCCCCCGAACCAGGTCGCCATCCTGGGCATCGGCGCCACCGTGCGCCGTCCGGTCGTCATCAACCACCCGGACCTGGGTGAGACGATCGCGGTCCGCGACATGACGTACGTCGCCCTGTCCTACGACCACCGTCTGGTGGACGGCGCCGACGCCGCCCGTTACCTGACGGCCGTCAAGGCGATCCTGGAGGCCGGCGAGTTCGAGGTCGACCTCGGCCTGTAAGGACCCGTCGGGCCCCCGTGAAGGGCCCTGCGAGGCCACGTGAGGGCCGGCCCGCCGGTCGGCAACGTAACGAGCCTCACCTGCGGCGCCCCCGTCCGGAAGTGTTTCCGGACGGGGGGGCCCCCCGATTGTGTAATGGGGAAAACACCCCCCGGGGCCCGAAATACCCGGCCCCGCGGCCCCACGCGGGGCGCACAGATACCC
>NZ_JBHJUO010000033.1:3768-50662 GCF_042268445.1 Streptomyces sp. NPDC056169
GTGTGGGCCTCGGCGGCGCCGGGGGGGGCCGGGCCCGCGGTCCCCAACTTAACCGGCCTACCCGGGGGGCGCCCCCGGCGGTATTTGTTCCGGGGGGGGGGCGCCGCCGTATTGTCTAAGGGTCAACACTCCCCGAGGAGCCTTCATGACCGTCCCCGTCGTCCACTCGCTGCGCGAACAGATCCGCGAGCACATCGTGGAGGGGATCGTCAGCGGCCGCTGGAAGCCGGGCGAGCGCATCGTGGAGCGCCGGATCGCGACCGAGCTGGAGGTCAGTCAGACCCCGGTCCGCGAGGCCCTGCGCGAGCTGGAGTCACTGCGCCTGATCGAGTCGGCGCCCAACAAGGGCGTCCGGGTCCGCAATCTCACCGCGGCCGACCTGGAGGAGAGCTACCCCGTACGGGCCGGTCTGGAGCAGATCGCGGCCGAGCTGGCGGCCGGGCGGCTCGCGGCGGACTGCTCGGCCCTGGAGCCGCACGTGGCGGCCCTCTACGAGGCGGACGCGACCGCCGACGGCACGGCGCAGGTGCGGCACACGGTGGCCTTCCACCGGGAGCTGGTGAAGGCCGCGGGGAACGGCGTCCTGCTGCACACCTGGGAGACGCTCGGCATCGAGGTCTTCACGGCCCTGTCGATCCGCTGGCTGGGCACGGTCCAGAAGTCGTACGCGGAGGAGCACCAGGAGCTCGTGGAGGCCTTCCGCCGGGGCGACCCGAACATCGGTGCGCTCGTGAAGGCCCACGTGCTGGGCTGCGCACCCCGAGCCTGACCCCTGACGTCACGCACAGTGAGCGGGTCCACCCCCGGGTGGGCCCGCTCATTCGTGCGAGCACGCCCTCAGACAGCCGCTCCCACCTGCGAGAACAAGGCGAAAACAAGGCAAATTCGAGGCACCCGGTGCCCTCGCGCCTGGCACCCTGTGCCGACTTTCTCGATCTGAAGAGGTTTTCCCCTTCAACCCTTTGATCGATCATCGATCGCTGGCTTACAGTCTTCCGCGGGCCTCACCCGGCCCTTCGCCCTGTCCTGCCAGACATGGCCCCCATCTCTACCCCACCTGTCCGGAAGGCGGCGATCATGACCGATCCCGTAGGCAAGATTCCGAGCGAGCTCGACCAGCTCCCGGACCGTGACACCGAGGAGACCGCCGAATGGGCGGCCTCCCTGGACGCCGTCACCAAGGCCGCCGGCCCTCACCGGGCCGCCTACCTGATGCGTCGTACGCTCCAGCACGCCGAGGGCGCGGGCCTGGCCCTGCCCAAGCTCCTGGAGACGGACTACGTCAACACCATCCCCACCTCCGCGGAGCCGTCGATCGGCGAGTTCGGCGGCGACGAGGAGATGGAGCGGAAGATCACCGCCTGGAACCGCTGGAACGCGGCCGCGATGGTCACCCGTGGTTCCAAGTACGGCGTCGGCGGCCACATCGCCACCTTCGCCTCGGCGGCCTGGCTCTACGAGACCGGCTTCAACCACTTCTTCCAGGGCAAGGAAGCCGACGGTTCCGGCGACCAGCTCTACATCCAGGGCCACGCCTCCCCCGGCATCTACGCCCGCGCGTTCCTCGACGGGCGCCTCGACGAGGCCCAGCTCGACAACTTCCGGCAGGAGTCCGGCGGCAACGGCCTGCCCTCCTACCCGCACCCGCGCCGGCTGCCCTGGCTGTGGGAGTTCCCCACCGTCTCCATGGGTCTCGGCCCGCTCTCCGCGATCTACCAGGCGCGCTTCAACCGCTACCTGACGAACCGTTCCATCAAGGACGTCTCGGCCTCCCACGTGTGGGCCTTCCTCGGTGACGGCGAGATGGACGAGCCCGAGTCGACGGCAGCCCTCGCGCTCGCCGCCCGCGAGGGTCTGGACAACCTGACCTTCGTCATCAACTGCAACCTGCAGCGCCTCGACGGCCCGGTCCGCGCCAACTTCAAGATCGTGCAGGAGCTGGAGGCCCAGTTCCGCGGCGCCGGCTGGAACGTCGTGAAGTCGCTGTGGGGCAACGCCTGGGACGAGCTGTTCGCGCTCGACACCACCGGCGCCCTCGTCCGCCGCCTCCGCGAGGTGCCGGACGCGCAGGTCCAGACGTACCAGACCCGCGACGCCGCCTACATCCGCCAGGACTTCTTCGGCAAGGACCCGGCGCTCGTCGCGATGGCGCAGCTGCTGAGCGACGACAAGATCCTGGAGTGTTTCCACCTCTCCCGCGGTGGCCACGAGCCGCGCAAGGTGTTCGCCGCGTACAAGGCCGCCCTGGAGTTCAAGGGCGCGCCGACGGTCATCCTCGCGCAGACCGTCAAGGGCTTCACCCTCGGTGAGGGCTTCGCGTCGAAGAACGCGAACCACCAGATGAAGAAGCTGACGACCGACGAGTTCAAGAACATGCGTGACCTTCTTGAGCTCCCGATCTCGGACGCGCAGTTCGTCGACGGCCAGGTGCCCTACGGCCACCCCGGCGCCGACTCCCCCGAGGTCCGCTACCTCCAGGAGCGCCGCGCGGCCCTCGGCGGCCCGGCCCCGACCCGCCGCACCCACCCGCTCGCCCCGCTGCCGGCCCCGGCCGACAAGGCGTTCGCGGCCTTCGACAAGGGCTCCGGCTCGCAGTCGATGGCGACGACGATGGCGTTCGTGCGACTCATCAAGGACCTGATCCGCGACAAGGAGACCGGCAAGCGCTGGGTCCCGATCGTCCCGGACGAGGCCCGTACCTTCGGTATGGAGTCGCTGTTCCCGTCGCTCGGCATCTACTCGCCGAAGGGCCAGACGTACGAGCCGGTCGACCGCGACCAGCTGATGTACTACAAGGAGGCCAAGAACGGCCAGATCCTCAACGAGGGGATCACCGAGGCCGGCTCGATGGCCGACTTCATCGCCGCGTCCACCGCGTACTCCACGCACGGCGAAGCGATGATCCCGTTCTACATCTTCTACTCGATGTTCGGCTGGCAGCGGACCGCCGACCAGATGTGGCAGCTCGGCGACCAGCTCGGCCGCGGCTTCCTCGTCGGCGCGACCGCGGGCCGTACGACCCTGACCGGTGAGGGCCTCCAGCACGCCGACGGCCACTCGCCGGTGATCGCGGCCACCAACCCGGCGGCGCTGACGTACGACCCGGCGTTCGCCTACGAGGTCGCCGCCATCGTCAAGGAGGGTCTGCGCCGCATGTACGGCGAGGCCGCCGAGGGCGAGGACCAGAACGTCTTCTACTACCTGACGGTCTACAACGAGCCGATGCCGCAGCCGGCCAAGCCGTCCGGCATCGACGAGGGCATCGTCAAGGGCCTCTACCGCTTCAACACCGCGGAGTCGGCCGGTCTCGACCTGCCCGCGAACGCCTCGCGCATCCAGCTCCTCTCCTCCGGCACGGCGATCCACTGGGCCCTCGAGGCGCAGAAGACGCTGGCCGCCGAGTGGGGCGTGGCCGCCGACGTGTGGTCCGCGACCTCCTGGACGGAGCTGCGGCGCGACGCCCTGGAGGCCGACGCGGCGCTGCTGCGCGGCGAGGAGCAGGTGCCGTACATCCGCCAGGCCCTGGACGGCATCACGTCCCCGGTCCTCGCGGTCTCCGACTACATGCGCCAGGTCCCGGACCAGATCGCGCAGTGGGTCGAGCAGGACTGGTCCTCGCTGGGCGCCGACGGCTTCGGCCTGTCGGACACCCGCGCGGCGGCCCGCCGCCACTTCGGCGTCGACGCCCAGTCGATCGTCGTCGCGGCGCTCGCGCAGCTGGCGCGGCGCGGCGAGGTCCAGGCGACGGCCGTGAAGGAAGCGCGCGAGCGCTACGGCCTGTAAGGGCCCTCACGTCCCGAGGGGCCGTGCCCGTACTTCTCGTACAGGCACGGCCCCTCGGAGCGTCCGGGGCCTGGCCGGGGCCTGGGCCGTCCAGCCCTGGGGCCTGGCGAGTGAGCCGAAGGGGCGCGGCCGGGGGAACGACCCCGAGCGCGCGGCGCCTCCTGAGGAACGAAGGAGGCGAGCACGGTCGGGGTCGTGAGTCCGGCTGGAGCGCCCCGGAGGCGAAACCGAGCCCCGAGAATGGGCTTCATGCGTGCCGCCCGCCTCATCAAGTTGGTCCTGCTGCTCCAGTCCCGTCCGTCGATGACGGGGGCCGAGCTCGCCGCCGAGCTGGACGTGTCGGAGCGGACCATCACCCGTGACGCGCTCGCCCTCTCCGAGGCGGGGGTTCCCGTCTACGCGGACCGGGGGCGGGCCGGCGGCTACCGGCTGGTCGGCGGCTACCGGACGCGGCTCACGGGGCTCGCACGCGGCGAGGCCGAGGCCTTGTTCCTGTCCGGGCTGCCGGGCGCGCTGCGCGACCTGGGGCTCGCCGACGCGGCCTCGGCGGCCCGGCTGAAGGTGTCGGCGGCGCTGCTGCCCTCGCTGCGGGACGCCCCCGACGCGGTGGGCCGGCGCTTCCATCTGGACGCGCCCGGCTGGTACCAGGAGCCGGAGACCCCGGAGCTGCTCGCCCCGGTCGCGGAGGCGGTCTGGGACGACCGGCTGCTCTCCGCCCGCTATCTGCGCGGGGACGGCGAGGAGGTGGAGCGGGAGCTGTGTCCGTACGGCCTCGTCCTGAAGGCCGGTGTCTGGTACGTGTGCGCACGGGCGGACTCCTCCGTCCGCACGTACCGCGTGGACCGGTTCACGGCGGTCGCCGTGGGCGAGGAGCGCTTCGTCCGGGACGAGGACTTCGACCTGCCGTCGTTCTGGGAGGAGCGGGCGGCGGAGTTCGCCCGCTCCCTGCTGCGCGCCGAGGTCGTGCTGCGCGTCTCGGAGGCGGGTGCGCGGCGGCTGCCGTACGTGACGGACCGCGCTGCGGCCGAGGAGGCCCTGGCCGCCGGGGAGCGGGACGAGGCGACCGGCCGGACGACCGTGAGGCTCCGGGTCGAGAGCGAGGAGGTCGCCTTCTCCCAGCTGCTCGGTCTGGGCGCGGAGGCCGAGGTCCTGGCCCCGGACTCCCTCCGCGCCCGCTTCCGGGAGGCGGCCCGAGGCCTTGGGGACCTCTACCGGTAGTCGTTCACGTCCGGGTCGCCCTTCTCGTCCGCGAGCATGAAGCCCCAGGCGTCCGGCTGCGAGCCGTCCGCGTCGGTGAAGCCGTACTCCCCCGCGAGCTGACCGCTCGACAGCGACAGGCCGTTCCAGCGGCGCCGGTCGGGGTCGGCGGCGAGAGCGGCGACGGCCCGTCCCACGTACACCGGGGACTCCGCGACGGCGAAGCCGGGGATCTTCTCGACGGCGTCGCGCCAGTTCTCCTCGGTGACGCCGAAGGCGGCGAGCATCTGCTCGGACCTGAGCCAGCCGGGGGTGAGGGCGACCGCCGTGCCGCCGTACTCCTCCAGTTCCTTGCCGAGGCCGAAGGCCATCCGGAGCGGGGCGTTCTTGGCGAGGTCGTAGAAGAGGTTCTCGCGGAAGCGGGTGCCGTTGTACTCGGTGGTGCCGTCGGTGAGCTCGACGACGAGTCCGCCGGGGTTCCGGATGAGCAGCGGCAGTGCCGTGTACGAGGTGATGACGTGCGTCCGGATGCCGAGTTCGAGCATCCGGAGGCCGCCGGTGAGGTCGTTCTCCCAGGTCTTCTTGCCGAAGACGAGGAGGTGCTCGCCGCCCCACACGTCGTTGACGAGGACGTCGAGGCGGCCCCGTTCGCGGTCGATGCGGTCGACGAGCGCCCGGACCTGGTCCTGCTCCAGATGGTCGGTGGGCACGGCGATGCCCTCGCCGCCGGCGGCCGTCACCAGTTCGGCGGTCTCCTCGATGGTCTCGGTGGCCCGGCCGACCTCGCTGACCTTCTCGCGGGTGGTGCGCCCGGTGACGTACACCGTGGCTCCGGCCGCCCCCAGCTGGACGGCGATGCCCCGTCCGGCGCCCCGGGTGGCTCCCGCGACCAGGCAGACGCGTCCGTGCAGCGGCTTCTTCTCGTGTGTCTCCGTCGTCATGGAATCCAGACTGGCAGGGAAGTGCGACATCTTCTGTCTGGATTCATTTCCGGAATTCTTCGGGCATTCCGGGTGCGTCGCGCTCGCCGAGACAGGATGCTGGTCCCGTGATGGACGAGACGGAGTTCTGGGAGATCATCGACACCACCCGCGAGGCCGCCGAGGGCGACCCCGAGGAACACGCCGATCTGCTCGTGGAGCGGCTGACCCGGCTGGATCCCGACTCCGTGCTCGACTACGCCCGCCATTTCGAGGCCCGCTACAACCGCGCGTACCTCTGGGATCTCTGGGGCGCGGCGGCCGTGCTCCTCGGCGGGGCGGGCGACGACACCTTCGACTTCTTCCGCTGCTGGCTCATCGGCCAGGGCCGGGAGGTCTACGAGGGCGCGGTGCACGATCCGGACGGGCTGGCGGAGCTCCTCGACGACTTCGACACGGAGATCGACGGGGACGGCGAGGAGATCGGCTTCGCGGCGGACGAGGCGTACGAGCAGCTGACCGGCGCCGAGACCCCGGACCTGGGCATTCCGGTGCCGGGCGGGGAGCCGCTGGGCGCGCCCTTCGACCTGGAGGACGACGACGTGCTCGCGGCCCGGTTCCCGCGGCTGTGGGAGCGCTTCGGGGCCGCGTAGACGGTGAGGGACGGCAGAGGTACGGACCCGGGGGCAGGGGCCGTCCTCCCCCGAGGACTTCGTCCAGGGGGGACCCCCACCCCGGGTCCGTACCGGCTCTGCCGCCCGTCAGCCCTGCTGGAGCTGCGGGTTCTCCTGGCCGAGGATCATGTCCGTGCGCGGCTGGAGCGCCGGGAAGAGCTGTTCCGGCTGCGGGATCGCCCAGTACTTCCCCTCGGCGACCATCTCGAAGACGCGCTCGGCGTGCTCCTCGGGCGTGAGCCCGTGCTCGTCGGCGAGGGTCTGCAGGTGCTCGTTGAAGGCCGCGATCTCGGGCGGGGTGCCCTCGCCGGGCCTGGCCGCCTTGAAGATCTCGCTCTTGACCGAGCCGGGGGTCACGACGGACACCTGGATCGGCGCGCCCTTCATGAGCATCTCGTAGTGGAGCGACTCGGTGAGGGCGAGCGTGCCGAACTTGGTGACGCTGTACGGGGCCATCAGCGGGCTCGGCAGCATGCCGCCGATGGACGACACGTTCACCACCCAGGCCTTCTCGCCGCGCTCCAGCATGCGCGGGACGAAGGCACGGATGCCATTGACGTAGCCGCCGATGTTGATCCGGAGCATGGCGTCCCAGCGCTCGGCCGGGATCTCCCAGGAGTAGCCCATGGCCATGATCCCGGCGTTGTTGACCAGCAGGTCCACCGTGCCGAAGCGGGTGTACGCGTGGTCGGCGAGGGCCTCGACGGAGGCGGGCTCGGCGACGTCGGTCACCACGGCCTCGACCTCGGCTCCGGTGGCGCGCAGTTCCTCCGCGAAGGCGGCGAGCCGCTCGGCGGCGACGTCGGCGAGGACCAGCTTCATGCCGAGTCCTGCGGCGTGCCGGGCGAGGCCGGCGCCGATGCCGGAGGAGGCGCCGGTGATGACGGCCGTGCGGCCGCCGAACACGTCCCGGGCGCTCATCAGAAGTGCGTTCCGCCGTCGATGCGGACCTCGGTGCCGGTGATGAACCTGCCGTCCTCGCTCGCGAGCATCGCGACGACGCCGGCGACGGTCTCGGGGCCGGCGAAGCCCTGGCCGAGGGCGGGGGCGAGCTTCATGAAGAGGGAGAAGTCGGCGTCCTCGGGGAGGCCGGGGCCGACGCTCTGGCGGCTGGCGCCGGTGCCGTCGGTCATGCCGGAGGAGATGGAGCCGGGCTGGACGGCGGTGAAGCGGATGCCCTGCTTGGCGTACTCGGCGGCGAGGGCGTGGGTCATGGACTGGATGCCGCCCTTGCTGGCCGCGTAGGCCGCCATGTAGGGGTGGGCGAACATCGCGGAGGTGGAGGAGAAGTTCACGACGGCGGAGCCGTTGCCCTCCAGGAGGGCGGGGATCGACTCGCGGATCATGAGGAAGGTGCCGGTGAGGTTGATCCGGATCACCTGCTCGAAGGAGTCGAGGCTCGTCTCGTGGGTGTGCGAGGAGCGCAGCACGCCGGCCGCGTTGACCAGGACGTCCAGGCCGCCGAGCGCCTCGACGGCGGCGGCGACGCCGGCCCGTACGGAGGCCTCGTCGGCGACGTTCACGACGACGGTGGTGAGGCGGTCGACGGCGTCGCCGGCCTTGGCGACGGTGTCCTTGAGGCCGTCCTCGCTGATGTCGGCGGCGACGACCCGGCCGCCCTCCGCGAGCACGCGGAGCACGGTGGCCTGGCCGATGCCGGAGCCACCGCCGGTGATGAGGGCGCGGCGTCCTTCGTAACGGGTCAGCTGGTTCATGGTGGCAACCTCTCGATGTCAAGCTTTCCGTGGAACGCTGCCACCGTACGCCCGAGTGGCACGTTTTGCCAGAGATGCACGTCATGCACTTCCGGCAGCCGCGGGCGTACGCTTCGTACGGTGAGCACCAAGCCCCCCTCCCTGACGGAGCGCCGCAAGGCCGCGACCCAGCTCGACATCGCCCGCGCCGCCGCCGAGCTCTTCACCGAGCGCGGCCCCGACGGCACCACGGCCGAGGACATCGCCCAGCGGGCCGGGGTCGCGCTGCGCACCTTCTACCGGTACTTCCGCTCCAAGCAGGACGCCGTGGCCCCGCTCCTCGCGGGCGGCGCCGACCGCTGGCGCGAGCAGCTCTCGGCGGCCGGTCCCGGGGCCGGGCTCCCCGAGGCGCTGGAACGCTCGATCGCCGCGTCCCTGACCCCGGAGGACGAGGCGGCGGCCGAGGGGCTGCTCTGGACGCGCGGGCTCCTGCGGGCGGCCGCCGAGGACCCCGCCCTGCGGGCCGTCTGGTACCGGGTCAATCAGGAATCCGAGGAGAAGCTGCGCGAGGTCCTGGCCGGGCTCGCGGGCCCTGAGGCCGACCCGCTGGAGCTCCGGCTCGCGGCGGCGGCGGCCACGGACGCCATCCGGATCGCCCTGGAGAGCTGGGCGGAGTCGGACGCGCCGGTCCGCGGCGAGGGCTCGCCGGCCGCTCTCGCGGTCCGCTGCCTGCGCGAGTTGATGGGCGGGATGCGGCTGCTCGGGGACGCGGGTGCCGGGGACGGCTCGGGGGGCGGCTCGGGGGACGGCTCAGGGGACGGCTCAGTCCAGTAGCGAGCGGCCCATCAGGACGTCGTCCACGTACTCCCCCTCGATCAGCAGCTCGCCCGGCAGGACGCCCTCGACCGCGAAGCCCTCGGAGGCGTAGAGCGCGCGCGCCGGTGCGTTGTGGCCGAGGACCCGCAGGGTGATCCGGCGGGCGCCCTCCGCGCGGGCCCGCTCCACGGCCGCCCGCAGCAGGGCCCGCGCCACGCCCCGGCCCCGGGCGGACTCGGCGACCACGAGGCCCTGGATCTGGCGCACGTGGGCGGTGGCGGCGAGCGGGGTCGGCAGGACGAGCCGGATGTAGCCCACGACCTCGCCGGGCGCTTCGCCGGGCGCCCCTCCGGGCGCTCCGCCGGCCGTCGCGCCGGCGACCTCCGCGACGAGGTAGTCCTCGGGCCGGTGGCGGGCGTCGAAGAAGGGCTCGTACGGCTCCGCGGGGGCGGGCAGCACCGCGTGGAGGGGCGACCAGGCGGCCCGGTCGAGCGCGGCAAGGACGTCCTCGTCCCCGGGTTCGGCGATACGTATCTGCGTCTCCGGCACGATCATGACGGCCACTGTGCCACGCACGGCACCGGGAGGGCAGGATGGGCGTATGCAGCGTTCCGCCACCCGCAAGCGCATCGCCGTCACCGGCGCCTCCGGACTCATCGGCAAGGCCCTGGTTCGCTCCCTGCGCGCCGACGGCCACGACGTCCTCCGCCTCGTCCGGCGGCCCGCCGCGACCGCCGACGAGGTCGAGTGGGACCCGAAACGGCTGTACGTGGACGCCGCGGGGCTCGTCGGGGTGGACGCCGTCGTGCACCTCGCGGGCGCCGGTGTCGGCGAACGCCGCTGGACCGAGGCGTACAAGCGGGAGATCCGCGACAGCCGGGTCCTCGGCACGACGGCGATCGCCCAGGCGCTCGCCTCGCTCGCCGAGCCGCCGGAGGTCCTCGTGTGCGGCACGGCGCTCGGCTGGTACGGCGACACCGGCAGCCGCGCGGTCGACGAGAGCGCGCCCGCCGGGACGGGCTTCCTGCCCTCGGTGTGCGTGGAGTGGGAGGCCGCGGCGGCCCCCGCCGAGGAGGCCGGCATCCGTGTCGCCTACGCCCGCACCGGCCTGGTCGTGGCCCGCGAGGGCGGGGCCTGGGGGCGGCTCTTCCCGGTCTTCCGCGCCGGAATCGGCGGGCGGATGGGCGACGGCCGCCAGTACTGGTCCCACATCTCCCTGCACGACGAGGTGGCCGCCCTGCGCCACCTGGTCGACACCCCGTCCCTGTCGGGCCCGGTCAACCTCACGGCCCCCGAACCGGTCACCAACCGCGAGGTGACGGCCGCGATGGGCCGCGTGCTGCGGCGGCCGACGCTGTGCACGGTGCCCGCGCCCGCCCTGAAGCTGGTGCTCGGGGACTTCGCCCAGGACGTGCTGGGCAGTCAGCGGGTCCTGCCAGGGCGGCTGTTGGAGTCCGGCTTCGACTTCGCCTTCCCGACGATCGACGACGCGATCCGCGCCGCCGCCCGCTGAGCCCGCCGAGCTCGCCGAGCCCGCCGAGCCCGCCGCATCTGCCGAACCCGCTCGGCCCCCCGCCCTCCGTACCCCCGCCCGCGCCCCTCTCTCCGCCCTCCCACCTCCCCGGCCTCCCCCTGCGCTCCCCCGTGCTGCGCGCGCACCGGTGCGCGCGGGCCGACTTCCGTGGGAGCGCTGCCTAGGATCGTGGCGAACTCGGGCATTCCGGGGGCCTGTTGGGGGCATAGGCCTCCCACTGTGGGGGGCATGAGCCTCCCACCAGCCGCGCCGATCCTGGGGAGGGGCACGTGCTCAGCAGCTCAAGTACCGCACAGCGAACGGACGTCGCGGAGGTCGTCGACGTCGTCATCGTGGGGGCCGGGATCGCGGGACTCGCCGCCGCCCACCGGCTGACCGGGGCCGGGCTCTCCGTCACCGTCCTGGAGGCCGAGCCGCGGGTCGGCGGCCGGATGGCCACCGACGCCGTCGACGGCTTCCTGCTCGACCGGGTGGGGCCCCTGCTCACCCTGTCGCCCGAGGAGCTGCGGGCCGTGCCGGGGCTCGACGGCCTCGTGCTGCGCCCCTTCGCCCCTGGCGTGCTCGTGCACAGCGACGGCCGGTACGCGCGGTGGGGCGCCCCGCACCCGCGCCGGGCGGCCGGCGCGCACCGCGGCGGCGGTCACCGGAGCGTGGGGGGAGCGTTCAGCATGGCACGCGCCCTCGCGAGCGCCCCCCGGCGTCCGGCGGCCTCGCTCGACCAGGCACGGCTCGGCGCGTCCCTGGTCCGGCTCGCCGCGACCCCGTCCCAGCGGCTGCTCGCCCGCCCCGAGCGGACCGCGCGCGAGGCCCTGAGCGCCCGGCTGCCCGCCCGGACCGTGCAGGGCGTGCTGCGGCCGCTGCTCGCGGCGCTCCTGGGCGACCCGGACCTCGGTACGTCGAGCCGGCGGGCGGATCTGGCGCTGCGCGCCTTCGCCCGGGGCCGGCTCGCCGTACCGGAGGGCGGTGCGGCGGCCCTTCCGGAACGGCTCGCCGTCGCGCTGCCGCCCGGCACGGTCCGTACCGGCGTCCGGGTGACGGAGGCGTCCGTCTCCCGGGTCACGACCGCCGGGCACGGGGTCGTCGGCTGCCGCGCGGTGCTGCTCGCGACGGGGGCGCGGAGCGCGGCCGAGCTGCTGCCGGGCCTGCGGACGCCCGCCTTCCACGCGGTGACGGTCCTCCACCACACGGCGCCCGCGGCGCCCACCGCGGACCCTGCGCTGCTCCTGGAGTCCGACCCGGGCGGGCCGGTGGCCCACACGGCCGTGATGAGCGCGGTCGACCCGGCCCGCGCCCCGGAGGGCCGGGTCCTGATCACCTCGACGGTGCTCGGGGCGCCGCCGGACGACACGGAGCGCCGGGTCCGCAAGCACCTCGCGACGCTGTACGGGACGTCGACGGACGAGTGGGAGCTGCTCGCCCTGCACCACACCCCGGACGCCGTGCCGGCGATGCCGCCCCCGCACGACGCCCGCCGCCCGGTCCGGCTGCTCGCGGGCCTGTACGTGTGCGGCGACCACCGGGACGCGGGGACGCCGCACGGCGCCCTCGCCTCGGGGGCACGTGCGGCCCGCGCGCTCCTCGGCGACCTCGGCTTCCGGCTCCCGAAGGAGGACGAAGAGCCGGCGGAGGAGGCCGCGTGACTCAGCCGATGGCGGCGACGCGGTCGCGGTAGGTGCGGGCGGCCGCGGCGTCGCGGTACGGCTCCAGGCGGCGCTCGAAGTCGCGTACGTACTCGACGGCACGCGCCGACCGCATCTCGGAGGCCTGCTGGGCGGCCTCCGCACCGAGCGCGCAGGCCTGGTCGAGCTCGCCGAGGGCGAGGCGCGAGGTGGCGAGGACGACCCGGCAGAAGAGCCGGCTGCGGGCGAAGCCGGGCGCGCGGAGCTGGAGCGCGCGCTCGGCGTGCTGGGCGGCGGGCCGGTACTGCTGGAGGTCGCGGTGGCAGTGCCCGAGCTCGTCGGCGAGCTGGGCCTCGTCGAAGAGCCTCGCCCAGTAGGGCACCTCGTCGCCCGGCCGGGCCGCTTCGAGGGCCCGCTCGGCCCGTACGAGGGAGGCGCTGCACGCGCGGGCCTCGCCGAGGACGGCGTGCCCGCGGGCCTCGATGGCGTGCAGCATCGCCTGGACGACGGGCGGCGCGGCGGGCCCGACGCCCTGCTGGGCGACCCGGGCGAGCTGCACGGCCTCGCGCCCGTGGCCGAGGTAGACGGCCTGGCAGCTCATGGTGAGGAGCACGTACGAGCCGTAGGCCCGGTCCCCGGCGGCCTGGGCGAGGCGCAGGGCCTGGACGAAGTAGCGCTGGGCGAGGCCGTGGGCGGCGATGTCGTACGAGGTCCAGCCGGCGAGCCGGGTGAGGTCGGCGGCGGCGGCGAAGAGGCGGCGGCCGACGGCCTCGCCGTAGGTGCCGCGCAGCATCGGCTCGGTCTCGTGCTCCAGGTAGCGGACGAGGGCCTGGCGCGCGTGGCCGCCGCCGTAGGCGTGGTCGAGGGTGCGGAAGAGCTCGCCGACGGAGCGGAGGGCGGCGATGTCCCCGCTGGAGACCCGCTGGCCGGGCCCCCGGTCCGTGCCGCGCTGCCGGGGCACGGAGAAGCGGCCCTGCGTCGGGACGCGCGGGTCGCCGGTGATCCGCGGGTCGTGCGGGACGCGGGGTTCGTGCGGGGAGCGGAGGTCGTGCGGCGCTCGGGGGTCTCCGGCCGCCCCGCCGGGCGCCCGGGAGCCGGGCGGACCGGGGGCGAGCTCGCCGCGGGCCACCCGGTCGTCGGCGCGGCCGATGAGCCAGTCGCGGCTGGGGACGACGAGTCCCGCCGGGGTGAAGGCGATCTTGCGGAGTTCGGCGTGGCTGCCGGAGTCCTTGCGCCAGAGCCCGCTGACGATGTCGACGGCCTCCTCGGGGGTCGCCGCGAACTCCAGGCCCGCGTAGACCGGCGCGCAGGCGTCGAGACCGAGGTCCTGCGCGGAGAGCCGGCGGCCGAGGCGCCGGGTGAAGACCTCGGCGATGAGGGCGGGGGTGGTGCCGCGCGGCTGCTGGCCGCGGAGCCAGCGGGTCACGGAGGTCTTGTCGTACCGCAGGTCGAGGCCGTGTTCCAGACCGAGCTGGTCCACCCGTCTGGCGAGGCCCGCATTGGAGAACCCGGCTTCGGCGATGAGCGCGGCGAGCTGGCGGTTCGGGATGCGCTGCGGTGGTCGTTCCGTCATCAGCTGTGCGGTCTCCTGCCTTCCGGGCCCAGGTGCAGCCCGTTCGGACCCTCATGGAACGGCGCGAATTTAGCGGTCCTCACGGCCCGTACCGCCACCTTCGCCCCACATTCATCCGATCGTGTGAGGATTGACGGCGTCGCTGACGTAGCCGTCTCGGTCCATCTGACGGAGGGGGTGACCCGGCACCGCCCGTAGACGGACCCCCGGCGGCGCATCTACACGCGTCCCCGGCACCCCCGTACAGGTGTCCGTGGTGTCGCCGTACAGTGGCATGGGCGCGAATGACGCGTGGTGCCCCGCCGGCCCGGGATGATCCCCGGAACCCGGCCGCGGCACCCAGGAGGAGGCATGGCCGTGAGTGAGCTGCGATTCGTCCGCCTTGGATTCGGCGCTGATGCCGTCGACTACCAGGTGGCCTGGGACAAGCAGCGCGAAGTGCACGCCGCACGGTTCGCCGACGAGACCGCCGACACCTGTCTGCTGCTCGAACACCCGCCGGTCTACACCGCGGGCCGGCGCACGGCGGAGAACGAGCGGCCGCTGGACGGCACGCCCGTCGTGGACGTGGACCGCGGCGGCAAGATCACCTGGCACGGCCCCGGCCAGCTGGTCGGCTACCCGATCATGAAGCTGCCCCGCCCGGTGGACGTCGTCGCGCACGTCCGCCGCCTGGAGGACGCCCTGATCCGTACGGCCGCCGAGTTCGGCGTGGAGACGAGCCGGGTCGAGGGCCGCAGCGGCGTCTGGGTCCTCGGGGACCCGGTGGAGGACCGGCCGTCGTTCGGCGGGCTCTCCCTCGACTTCGACCCCCGGCTCACCGACGAGGAGTTCGATCCGCGGCTGAACGGCCCCGAGTACGCCCCGTCCAACGCCGGCCAGCGCCGCGAGGACCGCAAGCTCGCCGCCATCGGCATCCGGGTCGCCAAGGGCGTCACCATGCACGGCTTCGCCCTCAACGTGAACCCGGACAACGCGTGGTTCGACCGGATCATCCCGTGCGGCATCCGCGACGCGGGTGTGACCTCGCTCGCCAACGAACTGGGCCGGGACCTCACGATCGAGGAGGTACTCCCGGTCGTGGAGCGCCATCTGCGGGAGGTCCTGGAGCAGGCGGAGCTGAGGCCCCGCGAGATCGAGCGTCCGGCGGAGCCGGCGCCGGTCTCGCCCTGAGACCGCCTCTGAGGAATGCATGGCTCTGGCCACAGGTTGGCCAGACGTAAAGGCATGGGAAGCAACGGGCGTACCCTGGTGTGCGCCGAAGAATCGAAGCTACAGGAGCCGATGTGTCCGCAGTCGCACCCGACGGACGCAAGATGCTGCGCCTGGAGGTCCGGAACGCCCAGACCCCCATCGAGCGCAAGCCCGAGTGGATCAAGACCCGCGCCAAGATGGGTCCCGAGTACACGAAGATGCAGAGCCTCGTGAAGAGCGAGGGCCTGCACACGGTCTGCCAGGAGGCGGGCTGTCCCAACATCTTCGAGTGCTGGGAGGACCGCGAGGCGACCTTCCTCATCGGCGGCGACCAGTGCACCCGGCGCTGCGACTTCTGCCAGATCGACACGGGCAAGCCCGAGGCGCTGGACCGTGACGAGCCGCGTCGCGTGGGCGAGTCGGTCGTCACGATGGACCTGAACTACGCCACGATCACGGGCGTCGCGCGCGACGACCTGGAGGACGGCGGCGCCTGGCTGTACGCGGAGACCGTGCGCCAGATCCACCAGCAGACGGCGGAGCGCTCCGACGGCCGGACCAAGGTCGAGCTGCTCGCCCCCGACTTCAACGCGGTGCCGGAGCTCCTGAAGGAGGTCTTCGACTCGCGCCCCGAGGTCTTCGCGCACAACGTCGAGACGGTGCCGCGGATCTTCAAGCGGATCCGTCCGGGCTTCCGCTACGAGCGCTCGCTCGACGTCATCACGCAGGCGCGTGACTACGGTCTGGTCACGAAGTCGAACCTGATCCTCGGCATGGGCGAGACCCGCGAAGAGGTCAGCGAGGCGCTCCAGCAGCTGCACGACGCGGGCTGCGAGCTCATCACGATCACGCAGTACCTGCGCCCCTCCGTCCGGCACCACCCCGTCGAGCGCTGGGTGAAGCCGCAGGAGTTCGTGGAGCTCAAGGAGGAGGCCGACGAGATCGGCTTCTCCGGTGTGATGTCGGGCCCGCTGGTCCGGTCGTCGTACCGTGCGGGGCGTCTGTTCCAGCAGGCGATGGAGAAGCGCAGCCGAGCCGGAGCGTAGGTTGCGGGTCCGCCCGAGGAACGAGGGCGGGCACGCGGCCGAAGCGGTGGCGAGGCGGAGCTCGACCAGAAGGCCGGAGAAGCGCGGCGCGGTGGACAACGCCACACAGGCTGTGTGAATCGGAGCACAAGTAGTTACCGGCCGGTAGTGGCCGGATTCGACGCGGCCCGTACGGCCCCGCAGCTCAGCGGGGACGTGCGGGCCGCGTCGGCGTATCCGGCGTCGCGCACATGGCCGCATCAACGTTTCATCAGTGTTTGACCAGCGGGTCACGCCCTGGTAACACCGATCTGTGAGCCTGATTTCACTCACCGCCACCACCCGCTCGCATCCCCCCACCTCTCATCCGCAATCGAGGGAGGACCCCGACATGCCGGCCGCATCGACGCACGTCCGCGTCACCGCGATCCCGTCCGTCACCGACGCCCTGAAGGCCGTGGAGGCCCTGCTGCTCGGCGCCGGGCAGCGCACCGCCCGCCGCAACGCCTGGACCTCCGTCCTGGAGGACCGCCGCCACGCCAAGGACCGGGTCGAGGCCCAGCATGTGATGGAGGCCGCGTCTGGCCACGCCTCGCGAGCCACGTAAACTTCAGGACATGGCGAGGAAGGCAAACACGGGCAGCGCTGACGCTGCGAACCAGGGGCGGCTCAAGCAGATCGCCCTCACGTACAAGATGACCCGAAAGGCTGACCCTAAGGTCGGACTTGTCGTCGCAGGCGTGGGCATCGTCGTACTCGGTGTCCTCCTCGCGATCGGCTTCCTCATCGGTCATCCGGTCTATCTGGGCATCCTGGGCTTCGTCCTGGCGCTCCTGGCGGCGGCCATCGTGTTCGGGCGGCGCGCCGAGCGCGCGGCCTTCGGGCAGATGGAGGGCCAGCCGGGCGCGGCGGCGGCGGTGCTGCAGAACGTCGGGCGCGGCTGGACGACGACCCCCGCGGTCGCGATGAACCGCAGCCAGGACGTCGTGCACCGCGCGGTCGGCCGCGCGGGCATCGTGCTGGTGGCGGAGGGCAACCCGAACCGGGTGAAGACTCTGCTCGCGGCCGAGAAGAAGCGCATGAGCCGTGTCGTGGTGGACGTGCCGGTGCACGACATCATCGTCGGCGACGGCGAGGGCCAGGTGCCGCTGAAGAAGGTCCGCACGACCATGCTCAAGTTGCCCCGCGTGCTCACCGGCCCGCAGGTCACCGCGGCCAACGACCGGCTGCGTGCGATGGGCGACCTCATGAGCAACATGCCGCTGCCGAAGGGTCCGATGCCGAAGGGCATGCGGATGCCGCGCGGCGGAAAGACGCGCTGACGCGCCCGACCCCGTACGTGAGAAGGGCCCCGGACCACACGGTCCGGGGCCCTTCTCACGTACTCGGGGGTTCAGATGCGGACCTGGACGGCGCCGGAGAGGCGGTCGTGGAGGCCGCGGCCGTCGCGGTCCCAGATGAGGGCTGGGATGGCGAGGCAGACGAGCACGGAGCGGATCGCCACGCGCGGCAGGCTCAGCCGGCCGCCGTTCGCCAAGACGACCCGCAGACCGAAGAGGCGCTTGCCGGGAGTCGAGCCGATCGTGCCGACGGTCAGCACGCTCAGGACGAGCAGGAGCACCAGGGCCCAGTTGCCGGTGGCCTGGTTGTAGCCGTCGGTGATCAGGCCGTATGCGATCAACAGGCAGAGGGCCCAGTCGGCGGCGAGAGCGCCCAGCCGGCGGCCCGGGCGGGCGATCGAGCCGGGCCCCTCCTCGGGCAGTCCCAGCTGCTGACCCCGGTAACCGAAGTCCACGCCTGCTTGCTCCGCCGCGGCGCGGGGGCCGGAGAGCCACGATCCGAGTGCTTGCCTGTTGTCCACCCGACCACCGTACTGCGCCCGTTTTCGATCACTTCCGGCCGGGTCGGCCCAGGCACGTCGCAGCGCGCCGCACACCCGCTCCGGTTAACTTCGACGAAACAAATGGGTCATGCTTGAGAAATCCCGTCTGCCTATGGTCGGGTCCAGCGTGTGCCACCGCACTGGCCGCACGACCGAGCTGCAACCCCGCCCCTCCCCGGGCCGGGAGTAGGAGGAGTTGGATGTCCGAGAAGCACGGGTTCCAGAACGCCGACGAGGTCAACAAGTTCATCAAGGACAACGACGTCAAGATGGTCGACGTCCGGTTCTGCGACCTTCCGGGCGTGATGCAGCACTTCACGATCCCGGCGACGGCCTTCGACCCGGCGGAGGAGCTCGCCTTCGACGGCTCGTCGATCCGCGGCTTCCAGGCGATCCACGAGTCCGACATGTCGCTCCGCGCCGACCTGTCGACGGCCCGCGTGGACCCCTTCCGCCGCGACAAGACGCTGAACATCAACTTCTTCATCCACGACCCGATCACGGGCGAGCAGTACAGCCGTGACCCGCGGAACATCGCGAAGAAGGCCGAGGCGTACCTCGCCTCCACCGGCATCGCCGACACCGCCTACTTCGGCCCCGAGGCGGAGTTCTACGTCTTCGACTCGGTGCGCTTCGAGACCTCGGCGAACCAGGGCTTCTACCACATCGACTCCGAGGCCGGCGCCTGGAACACCGGTTCGGAGGAGAACAACCGCGGCTACAAGGTCCGCTACAAGGGCGGCTACTTCCCGGCCCCGCCGGTCGACCACTTCGCCGACCTGCGCTCCGAGATCTCCCTGGAGCTGGAGAACGTCGGCCTCCAGGTCGAGCGCCAGCACCACGAGGTCGGCACCGCCGGCCAGGCCGAGATCAACTACAAGTTCAACACGCTGCTCGCCGCGGCCGACGACCTGATGCTCTTCAAGTACATCGTGAAGAACGTCGCCTGGCGCAACGGCAAGACCGCGACCTTCATGCCGAAGCCGATCTTCGGCGACAACGGCTCGGGCATGCACGTCCACCAGTCGCTGTGGGCCAACGGCGACCCGCTGTTCTACGACGAGACGGGCTACGCCGGCCTCTCGGACACCGCCCGCTACTACATCGGCGGCATCCTCAAGCACGCCCCGTCGCTGCTCGCCTTCACCAACCCGACGGTGAACTCGTACCACCGCCTGGTCCCGGGCTTCGAGGCCCCGGTCAACATGGTGTACTCGCAGCGCAACCGCTCCGCCGCCATGCGCATCCCGATCACGGGCTCGAACCCGAAGGCCAAGCGCGTCGAGTTCCGCGCGCCGGACCCGTCCTCGAACCCGTACCTCGCCTTCTCGGCGCTGCTCCTCGCGGGCCTCGACGGCGTCAAGAACAAGATCGAGCCGGCGGAGCCGATCGACAAGGACCTGTACGAGCTCGCTCCCGAGGAGCACGCGAACGTCCAGCAGGTCCCGACCAACCTGGAGGCCGTCCTCCACGCCCTCGAGGACGACAACGAGTACCTCCAGGCCGGTGGCGTCTTCACGTCCGACCTGATCGAGACGTGGATCGACTACAAGCGCACCCACGAGATCGCCCCGATCCAGCTGCGCCCGCACCCGCACGAGTTCGAGCTCTACTTCGACCTCTAAGCCGGACGCGCCGCACGTACGAAGGCCGTCGCACCCGGAGCTCCGGGTGCGGCGGCCTTCGCCGTCTCCTCGGTCCCGCCCGGGGTCAGCGGCCGTAGCGGATCAGGGCGCGGACCATGCGGCAGGTGGTGTCGGAGGGCGGGTGGATGCCGATGTCGGCGGCCGTCGTGCGTATCGTCGCGTTCGTGGCCTTCGACGGGACGTAGACGCCGGCGTCGAGGAGGGCGATCGCGAGACGCATGGCCTTGAGGCGGCGGTTGTGCGTCACGTACCACTCGCGGGGGCGGCCCGCCGGGAGCGGCTTCCTCTGGAGGGGCTTCCAGGGTTCGAGGGACGGTGTCCGGATCACGGCGAGAGCCATGGGCTACCTCCTGGCGAACGATGGGGTGCGGGCCCTCCCCGGGACCCTCACCTTCACCCCTTATTTTAGTGGCCCCCACTGACAATCGCCCCTGGCCAGACAGGGTTTGGGGGGTGGTGGCGGGAGGCCTGGGGGGTACCGTGGGGGCATGGAGATCTGGATCAATCCCGCCTGTTCCAAGTGCCGCAGCGCCCTCACCCTGCTCGACGCCGAGGGCGCCGAGTACACCGTGCGGCGCTACCTGGAGGACGTGCCCTCGCCCGAGGAGATCCGGCAGGTGCTCGACCGGCTCGGGCTCGAACCGTGGGACATCACGCGGACGCAGGAGGCCGTCGCCAAGGAGCTCGGGCTGAAGGAGTGGCCCCGGGACGCGGCGAACCGGGACCGGTGGATCGAGGCGCTCGCCGGGCACCCCAAGCTGATCCAGCGGCCGATCATCACGGCGGAGGACGGCACGGCCGTCGTGGGCCGGTCGGAGGAGGCCGTGCGGGACGCCCTGTCCCGTTGAGCCGTCGGGGACACGGGCAGGGCCGGGAGGGAGTGCGGTGAGCGGGACGGTGAGCGGGACGGTGGACGGAGGGCCCGGCGGGCTCGGGGTCGATCTGCATCTGGAGCTCGGTGCGGGCGGCAGCCGGCGGGCCGTGCTCGCCGAGGCGCTGCGCGAGGCCGTGCGCGGCGGACGCCTTGCGCCCGGGACCCTGCTGCCGCCCTACCGGTCGCTCGCCGCCGACCTCGGGATCGCCCGGAACACCGTCGCCGACGCCTACGCCGAGCTCGTCGCCGAGGGCTGGCTGACCTCCCGCCAGGGCTCCGGGACGCGGGTGGCCGAGCGGGTCCTCGCTCCGGCCCCCGGACCGGCACGGCCCGCCGCGCCGGCAGCGCTCCCGTACGACCTCGTCCAGGGCAAGCCGGACCCCGGCGCCTTCCCGCGCGCGGCCTGGCTGGCGGCCGCCCGGCGGGCGCTGACCGCCGCGCCCCACGAGGCCTTCGGCATCGGGGACCCGCGCGGCCGGATCGAACTGCGCCGGGCCCTCGCCGCGTACCTGGCCCGGGTCCGGGGCGTACGGACCACCCCGGACCGGATCGTGATCTGCTCCGGCACCGCGCACGCCCTGCGGCTCCTCGCGCGCGTTCCCCTGGCGACGCACGCCCGCGAGAAACCCGCCCGCCAGACGGCCGCCCACAAGGCGCCGCCCCGTCCCTGGGCCGTCGAGGCCTACGGACTCCCCTACCACCAGGGGCTGCTGGGCGAGGCGGGCATCCACACGCTGCCCCTGGGCGTCGACGAGGACGGGGCGCGCGTCGCGGAGATCCCCCCGGAGGCGGGCACCGTCCTGCTCACCCCCGCCCATCAGTTCCCCACCGGCGGGCCGCTCCACCCCGAACGCCGGGCCGGCGTCCTGGAGTGGGCGCGGCGCTCCGGCGGGCTCGTCGTGGAGGACGACTACGACGGCGAGTTCCGCTACGACCGGCGGCCGGTGGGCGCCGTCCAGAGCCTCGACCCCGACCGGACCGTCCTCCTCGGCTCCGTCAGCAAGAGCCTCTCCCCCGCGCTGCGGATCGGCTGGATGTGCCTGCCGGAGGCCCTGGTGGACGGGGTCGTCGAGGCGAAGGGCGTGCGCGAACCGCACACGTCGGCGACGGAGCAGCTCACGCTCGCGGAGTTCGTCGACTCCGGCGCGTACGACCGGCACGTCCGTCGGATGCGCCAGCACCACCGCGTGCGGCGCGACCGGCTGGTCTCGGTGCTCGCGGAGCGCGTGCCGGCCGTCCGGGTGACCGGTCTCGCCGCCGGGCTGCACGCGCTCGTGGAACTGCCCCCGGGCACGGAGCGGGCGGCCGTCGCCGCCGCGGCCCGGCACGGGGTCGCCGTGGAGGGCCTCGCGGACTACCGGCACCCGGAGGCCCTGGGCCCGGCCCTCCCCGACGGCCTCGTCGTCGGCTACGCCACGCCCCCGGACCGGCTGTACCCGGCCGCCCTGGACGCGCTCTGTCAGGCCTTGTCCGCCGCGCTCTGAGCGGCGAGCCGCTCCGCCTCCGTCAGGATCTCGGTCAGCCGGAGGCCGAAGCGGGCGTCGCAGGGGTGCGGTTCGCCGGTGCGGGCCGCGGTGAGCAGGGCGTCCACGGCCGCGCCGAAGGCGTCCACCGCGCCGCCCCAGCGGGGCAGTTCGGCCCGGCCGGCGGTGCCGTGCAGGGAGAGCGTCACCTCCGCCGCCTCCGGTGGGGCGCTGAGCGTCAGGGTGGCCGTGCTGCTCGCGCCCGAGCTGTGGCGCAGGACCAGGTGGTGGGTGTCCTCCGGGCCCGGCACGGCCGTGATCGCGGTGACGTCGCCGAGGACCGGCAGGTAGACGGAGAGGACGTGCGGGCCGACGTCCCACAGCCCGCCCTTCTCCCGCCGCCAGGGCGAGGCCGCGTACGCGCTGGCGGAGCCGGGGCCGTAGAGCGAGCCCAGCCAGTGCGCCTCGCCAAGGAACCAGCCGCCCGCCGCCGCCCGCTCCTCGATCCAGCGGGCCGTCGTCTCCGCGAAGCGGAGGGTGCAGAACACGACGGAGGCGACTCCGGCCTTCTCCGTCGCCTCGGCGACCTCGCGGGCCCCCTCGACCGTCGTGGCGACCGGCTTGTCGAGCAGGACGTGGCAGCCGGCCCGCGCCGCCCGCACCGCCAACGGGGCCTGGACGTCCGGCGGGAGCGCGAAGGCCACGGCGTCGCTCGCCGCGAAGAGGGCGTCCACGTCGTCGTACGCGCGCGTGCCGGACGCGGCGGCGAGCCCGGCCGCCGCCTCCGGGCGTCTGCCCCACACGCCGCTGAACTCGATGCCCGGATGCCCGGCGAGCGCGGGCGCGTGCGTGCGGGCGGCCCAGGGGCCGGTGCCGAGGAGTCCGATACGGGGCTTCGCGCCCGGGTGCTTCGCCATGCCCCCAGTCTGCCGGGTGCCACCGACAGCGCGGGGTCCGGGCCGCCCGGGACCGTAATCCGCTGGCGGGGGTCCCCCTCCCCGGTGTTAGCGTTCGACGGCCGGCCGCGGGACTTCGGTGCGACTTCCGGAACCTGCCTATGAAGCAACGTCTTCGCTGTTCGTGCCCCCATTCCCCGGCCGGCGCCCACGAGAAGGGGAGAGCCTTGTCCGAGCTCGTCGCCGCCGAGGACGTGCTCCTCTTCGTCAACGCCGCCGTGACCGCCACCGGCCAGCGCGAGTTCCGCTCGTCCGCCGCCGCGCAGCACTTCTCGCTGCGGTTCGTCCACGAGTACGTACGGGTCAACTACCGGCCCGTGTACGCCGCCGCGCTCGCCCTCGACATCAACCACCACAACGCCGCCCTGATCGTCGAGCAGCTCCTGCGCACGCCCCACGACGCCGGCGGGCCCGAGGCGAAACGGGCCGAGGGACGGCTGATCGCCGCGCGGCTCGCGCTGCTGCCGCCGCAGCGCGTCTACCGGCTGTTCCGCACCCTGCGCGCCGCCGGGGTCAACAACCGCCGCACGCGCGCGATCGTGCGCGCGTGGCTCGCCGCGCGGCCCGATCCGACGCTGGACGCCGTGAAGTACCGGCCCGGGATGAAGGCCGCCCTGCGGCACGTCCACGGGCGGCCGGCCGACCCCGAGACGGGCGACTTCCTCTTCGCGCCGGGCCGCCGCGTCCGGTACGAGAGCGCCACCCTCGACGCGTACCGCCGCGCGCACTACGAGCAGACCGCCCTGTACGAGCTGCCGTTCACGGTCGCCGAGGGTTTCGCCGCGCGGCACAAGGTGCCCCGCGCGGTGTTCCTGGAGCGGATCGCGCCCCGCATGACCCGGCTGGAGCGGCTCCGGGCGGACCGGACGACGCGCGCGGTCACCGGGGCGGGGGCCGACCTGTCCGTCATGCCGCTCACCCGGCTCGCGCTGTACGTCCTCGCGCTGCCGTTCGGCGAGCGGGTGGCGCGGCGGGCCGAGCTGACGGGTGCGCTGCGGGCCGCCGCCCGGCGTGCGGCCGGGCCGTACGCGGGGAGCTGGGGGCGGGTCGCCGCCGTGCTCGACGACAGCTTCTCGTCGTCCGGTTCGACGGTGAAGCGGCGCCGTCCGCTGGCCGTCGCGCTGGGCTGCCACTTCCTCCTGGAGGCCCTCGCGGCGCCGGGGGCGTACACCGCGCTCTGGACCTCGGGCGGCTCCGATCCGCTGCTGGTCCGGCCGTACGGGCCGACGCCGCTCGGCCTGCGGATCCTGGACGCCCTGGAGACCGGCCCCGACCGGGTCGTGATCGTCTCGGACGGCTGGGACAACGCGCCGCCGGGGCTCGCTGGCGAGGTCCTGCGGGTGTGGCGCGCGCGGCTCGATCCCGGGCGCCGGACGAGCGTCGTGCACCTCAACCCCGTATACGACGCGGAGGGCTTCGACGTGCGCCGGCTGGCGCCGAGCGTGCCGACGGCCGGGATCCGGGACGCGGAGGACCTGGCGGCCCTGGTGGAGATCGCGCAGTTCGCGGAGGGCCGGACGGGGTTCGCCGAGCTGCGGGCGTATCTGGACCGGCGCGTGGAGCTGTTCCTGCCGGCCGGTCCGAAGGAGGCCGGGGGATGACGCGGATCGATCTGACCGGGCTCGACGTCCGGCCGGCGCAGGTGTGGGGCGGGGTGCGGATCGTGCCGCTGGTGCGGGACGAGCCGGTGCCCGGGCTGCGGCTGCGCCGGGAGGTGTACGAGGGCTCGGGCCTCGGCGCCGTGGACCTCGGCGACCGGACGACGTACACCTCGTACGTCCCGCACGGCTTCGTCGCCGACTGGACGGCGCCGGGGGCGGCGGCCGGGGCCGGAGCGGAGTCCGCCGTGTACGGGACCCTGCTCGGCGGCGAGGGCGCGCCGTCCTCGTGCGTGCCCGTGCGCCGCCTGCACCGGCTGGCGAAGCGGCGGCCCGCCGAGCGGCGGCTGCGCTTCCTGCCGCTCCACCTCGCCCTTGAGGGGTATCTCGCGCTGCACTTCGGCGGGCCGTCCGTGGTCTGGGACGACTGGTCGCGCAAGGCCCTCGGGCACGGTCTCTCGCCGCGCGCCGAGGCGGCGTACGCGGGGTGGACGGTGCCCGGGCTCGCGGAGGCCCTGCGGATCTTCGAGCTCCATCCGGGCCAGTGCGGGCTGCTCCTGTACGTGGCCGACGCCCTGGCCGCGGCCTTCGTCGTCCCGCACCCGGACGACTACCGCCTGCTGCACCCGACGCTCGTGGAGGACCTGTACGGGGAGCTGGTCCACCAGTACGCGTACTACGGCGGTCCGGTGCCGGAGTTCACGGCGCGGATCCGGGACGGCGCCGGCGGCATCCGTACGCTCGCGGACCTGCGGGCGGCGGCGCGCGCGCAGGAGCGGGCCTGGGTCGAGGCGCACGACGGGCTGATGGCGCGGGACCTCCTGGAGACCTCGTACGCCTTCGAGCGGGTGTACCGGATGGGGGGCTTCGACCTGCACCGGTTCCTGCCGCCGTTCCTGCGGGACGGGCGGGAGCAGCACATCGGCGAGCTGATCACCGACCACAAGGGGCGGGCGGCCTATCTGAAGACCTTCCGGCTCTCCGAGAAGCAGATCCGCAAGGGGCACCTGCTGCGGGTGCTCGCGGACCGCGACTGGCACCTGGAGCGGACGGCGGAGGCCCTCGGCACCTCGTACGCGGAGGTGGTGCGGCGGATCGAGGCGGCGGGGCTCGGGGCGCTGCTCGACGCGCACGTCGTCGCACGGCGCCTGCGGGAAAAAGAGGAAGGCTGAGTAACACGGGGTTCACAAACGGGCAACCGACGGGAAATCCCGTGTTGCGAAGCTGCGACCGGACACCGACACCGCAGCTTCTCGCAGCGCAGCGAGCCGCCGCGCACCCGCAGCAGCACGCACAAAGGATGACGCCCGTGACCTTCAAGGCTGAGTACATCTGGATCGACGGCACCGAGCCGACCGCGAAGCTCCGCTCCAAGACGAAGATCATCGTGGGCGGCGGCGCCTCGCTCGACGAGCTGCCGATCTGGGGCTTCGACGGTTCCAGCACGAACCAGGCCAAGGGCCACGCCTCGGACCGTGTCCTCAAGCCGGTCTTCGTCTGCCCGGACCCGATCCGCGGCGGCGACGACATCCTGGTGCTGTGCGAGGTCCTCAATACGGACATGACGCCGCACGACTCCAACACGCGTGCCGCGCTCGCCGAGGTGGCCGCGAAGTACGCCTCGCAGGAGCCGATCTTCGGCATCGAGCAGGAGTACACCTTCTTCGACGGCGAGCGTCCGCTCGGCTTCCCGGTCGGCGGCTTCCCGGCCCCGCAGGGCGGCTACTACTGCGGTGTCGGCGCCGACGAGATCTTCGGCCGCGACATCGTCGAGGCGCACCTGGAGAACTGCCTCACCGCGGGTCTGGGCATCTCCGGCATCAACGCCGAGGTCATGCCGGGCCAGTGGGAGTTCCAGGTCGGCCCGCTCTCCCCGCTCGTGGTCTCGGACCAGCTGTGGGTGGCCCGCTGGCTGCTGTACCGCACGGCCGAGGACTTCAAGGTCTCCGCGACCCTGGACCCGAAGCCGGTGAAGGGCGACTGGAACGGCGCGGGCGCGCACACGAACTTCTCCACCAAGGCGATGCGCGAGGGCTACGACGCGATCATCACCGCCGCCGAGTCCCTCGGCGTGGGCTCGAAGCCGCTCGACCACGTCAAGAACTACGGCGCCGGCATCGACGACCGCCTGACGGGCCTGCACGAGACCGCCCCGTGGGACGAGTACTCCTACGGCGTCTCGGACCGCGGCGCCTCGGTCCGCATCCCGTGGCAGGTCGAGCAGGACCAGAAGGGCTACATCGAGGACCGTCGCCCGAACGCGAACGTGGACCCGTACGTGGTGACCCGCCTGCTGGTGGACACCTGCTGCGAGGCCCTGGAGAAGGCCGGCCAGGTCTGACCCTCCGGTCCCGTCCCGGACCGCCGCACGCGCACCTCCGGAGAGGCGCCCACCGTTTCGTACGGTGGGCGCCTCTTCCGTCATGTGGGATGGACGACACGGGGTTTGGCCGGGGAATGACTCGTCGAGGGCATTCCCTTCTGGTTCAATAGGGATATGGCCACGATGAAGAACGAGACCGCGACAGGTCGCTGCGACCTTGAGCCGTTCTGGCCTTCCCGGCAGCACGACGACTTCGACCGAGTCTGTTGCCGCGCGAGGAACGCGTCGGCCCTCTAAAGCCCCCGATCGGTTCGGTCCGATCCCGGCCTTCGGCCGACGCGCACGACGAATGACGTACGACGCCTGTCCGTTCGTTTCTCCGCGCGAAAGAGCTGACCTTCCATGGCCCACATCCAGACTGCCCCCCTCGCCGCCGTCCGCCCCGGGCGGCACCGGCTGCGCGCCGTCGACCCCAACGAGGTCGTCGGTCTCCCGCCGCTCTCGCCGCTCGCCCAGCTCTCCCAGGTGGCCGACCTGCTGCCGCCGGGTGCCACCCTGCTGCCCGCGCCGCAGCACGCGCTGCCGACGCTGCCGGGGCGCCCGCCGATGGTCGGGTACCTCGTGCTCGTACCGGCCGATCAGCAGCCCCCGGCGCCCGTGGCCGCCCCCGTCCCCGCGCCGTCCTCGGCCGCGGAGGAGCAGGGGCCGGTGACCATCGACGGGGTCCGGCGGATCGCCGTCGTCGACGGGGAGGAGCTCGACCTGACATATCTGGAGTTCGAGCTCCTCGCCCATCTGGTGGCGAACCCCCACCGGGTGCACACCCGCGACCAGTTGGTCACGACGGTGTGGGGGTACGGGCACGTGGGCGACGGCCGTACGGTCGACGTGCACGTGGCCCGGCTGCGCCGGAAGCTGGGCGCCGAGCACCGCCACACGATCCAGACCGTGCGGCGGGTCGGCTACAAGTACACGCCCTGATCCCGGACTTGATCAGGCGTTCCGCGTGGACCTCGCCCTCAGCCTCGCCACGAGGGCGAGGGTGAGGTCCACCGCGAGGAACAGCAGCAGGCTGAGGCCGAGCAGCGGGACGAACCAGCCGACGAGGGCCGTGACCGCCGCGAGCGGCAGCAGCATCGTCACCGGGACCTTGCGCCAGGCCCCGCGCGCCACCGGGCGGCCCGGGCGGCGCTGCCACCACATGCGGTAGCCCCAGAGGATCAGCAGGATCAGGGCGAGCGCGAGGGCCGCGAGCGCCAGCTGGTTGAACAGGCCGAGGAACACTCCGGTGTGCGCGTCGATGCCTATGCGGGTCAGCTTGGCGAGGAGCGGGTAGTCGGCGAAGGCGAGGCGGTCGAGGACCGTGCCGTCCGCCGGGTTCACCGCCGCCGAGTCCAGCTCCAGCGGGAACTGCGTGTCGGTCTCCTTGACCACGTACCCCTTGCCCTCGGCGGGCAGGACGACCGAGATCCTCGGGCTGTCGATGCCGGCCGCGCGGGCCGCCTCGACCGCCTTGTCGACGCCGATGTCCGGGCCCTGGGCGGTGGAGCCGCCCTGCGGGTGGCCGCCGCCGTGGCCCGCGTGCTCCGAGCCGGCGCCGGCCGCGCCGTCGAGCGTCGCGGTGAGCGTGGGGGTCGCGCCGCCGAGACCGTCCTGCACGGTGCCGATGTTCTCGCCCGCGTACCGCGACCAGGTCAGGCCCGTCGCGGAGAGCAGGACGAGTCCGGTCACGGCCCACAGGCCGACCGAGCCGTGCCAGGAGAGCGTGCGGCGGCGGGACTTCGGGCCGCCCTCGGGGACGAACAGCGCACGGCGGTTCTTCCTGCGGCGGCCGAGCCAGAGCGCCAGACCGCCGAGGGCGATCACCCACAGCCAGCTCGCGGCCAGTTCGCTGTAGTTGCGGCCGAGCTCGCCGAGGTGCAGATCGGCGTGGAGTCCGTCGATCCAGGTGCGCAGCGGGAGGGCGCCGGAGCTGCCGAAGCTGGGCAGCTGGCCGCGGACGTCCCCGGTGTACGGGTCGACGAAGACGGCGAGCGAGGTGCCCTCGGGGACGTCCGGGTCGGCCATCAGGACCCGGGTGGTGGCGCCCGGTTCGGCGCCGGGCCAGACGGCGGTGACGGTGCCGTTCGGGTTGACCTTGCGGGCGGTGTTCACCTGCTGCGAGAGCGGCAGGGCGGTGTCGCCGACGGGGACCTCCAGCTCGTGCGCGTAGATCACCTTCTCGGCCTGGAAGGAGAGCGCGTAGAGCAGGCCGCTGGCGGCGGCCACGAGGAGGAACGGGGCGACGAGGACGCCCGCGTAGAAGTGGAGCCGCAGGACGAGGGGGCGCAGGGCGCTCCAGGTGCCCGCCTTGCGCGGAGCGGTGGTGTCGGGCGTCTCCGACGGTGGCGCCTCGGTGGTGTCGGGGCGTGCGGGATCGTCGATGGTCATGGCTGACCGTCCTTGGAGTCGGTGGGACAACGGGAGGAGACCCCCGGTGTCAGACGTGTGCTCCGAGGGCCGTGGCGCGGGGTACGGACGGCCGGGGCGGCCCGCGCCGGGAGACGGTGTGCGCGAGGACGACGGTGTGGGGACGGTGGGCGTGGCCGCGCGTCCTGCGGACCGGGCCGCGCGGGGCCTCGGGGACGCGGACGCGCGCGCACAGCAGGCGCAGCGGGGTGAAGGCGTACGCGAGGGCCGCCTCGGCGAGCGTGAAGAACGCGGCTTCGCCGTGGGCGAGCCAGAGGCCGCAGAGGAGTGCGGCGAGAAGGTGGACGGCGAGCATGCCGGGGTCGGAGTCCATGGCCGCGCCCGCGCTCATGGCGGCGTCATGGGCGCCTGTCGTGCCCGCCATGACATGCGGGGTCGTCATGCCCGGCATGTGCATCGCGTCGTTCGCGGTGTGCGCCGACGGGTGAGAACCGGCCATCGAGAAGAGCAGGTGCAGCGCGCCCTGGAGGACGAGCATGGCGCCCGCGATCGTCGGCACGCCCCGGCGGCGGCCGGCGGCGGCCCAGGCGGCGACGGCCGTCGCGGCGAGGGCGCCGAGCAGGCCGGACGCCGGGAGCTGATGCGCAGACATGGACGAATGCCCCACGGCGGCCAAGGTCACGCACACCACCGCGAAAAGCGCGGCTCGCAGGGCGCGCAGCGGCGACCGGGCATCCGTCATCGCCCGCCATGGTGCCATCCCGCCATCTGGCCGAACAGACCCCCTCCCCCCGGGCTCGCGCGTTCCTCCTGGGCCCGGTGCGTTCCTCCCCCGGTCCGGTGCGTTCCTCCCCCGGCGGAATCCTCCCGGAGCGGAATCCCCTGGCCCCGCCCGCCGCCGCCGGGCACTCTTCGATCATGAAATTGCTGATTCTCGGTGGTACGGAGTTCGTGGGTCGCGCGGTCGTCGAGGCGGCGCTCGGCCGGGGCTGGGAGGTGACGGTCTTCCACCGGGGCCGCCACGCGCCTCCGGCCGGAGTCCACTCCCTGCACGGCGACCGCACCGCGGGACCGGACGGTCTCGCCGCCCTCGCCACCGGCTCCTGGGACGCCGTCGTGGACACCTGGTCGGCCGCGCCCTCGGCGGTCCGGGACGCGGCCCGGCTGCTCGCGGACCGGGTCGGGCGGTACGCGTACGTGTCGAGCCGCTCCGTCTACTCCTGGCCGCCGGCCGCCGGACTCGGCGAGGACGGCCCGCTGGTGGAGGGATCGCCCGACGACGGGGACATGCCGTACGCGGAGTCCAAGAGGGGCGGCGAGCTCGCCGCGACGGCCGCCTTCGGGGCGGAGCGGACGCTGCACGTCCGCGCGGGCCTGATCATCGGCCCGTACGAGAACGTCGGCCGGCTCCCCTGGTGGCTGGGCCGGATCGCCCGCGGCGGGACGGTCCTGGCGCCCGGGCCGAGCACGCTCCCCCTCCAGTACGTCGACGCCCGCGACCTCGCCGAGTGGACGCTCGACGCGGTGGCGGCCGGGCTCTCGGGGCCGTACAACCTCGTGTCGCCGCCCGGGCACACCACCATGGGCGAGCTGCTCGACGCGTGCGTGCGGGCGACGGGCGCGGAGGTCGAGCTGCGGTGGGCGGAGCCGGAGGCGCTCCTCGCGGCCGGGATCGAGCCCTGGTCGGAGCTGCCCGTGTGGCTGCCGCCGGGCGAGATGTACGACGCGATGCACACCGCCGACGTCTCCCGGGCGGTCGCGGCCGGGCTGCGCTGCCGGCCGGTCGAGGAGACCGTCGCGGACACCTGGGCGTGGCTGGAATCGCTCGGCGGTGTCGCGCCGAGGCGCCCCGACCGGCCGGAGGTCGGACTCTCCCCCGAGCGGGAGGCGGAGTTCCTGGCGAAGCACGCCCTCGGCGTCGAAAGCCACTGACGAACTGCCCCACTTCGGACGATCCACTACGGTCGATAGGAAAGGGACGAACCGGAGGAGTCGACGCCCATGCCCGCCATCCCCGCAGCCTCCGTCGCCAATCTCCGCGACCTCGGCGGCCTGCCCCTCGGTGACGGGCGCGCCGTCCGGTCCGGTCTCGCCCTCCGCTCCGCGCAGCTCGACCGGCTCGACCCGGCCGAGCCGGTGGTGGCGGACCTCGGCATCCGTACGGTCGTCGACCTCCGGACGGAGAGCGAGCGCGGCGACCGGCCGGACCACCTGCCGGCCGGCGCGCGGCTGCTCGTCGCGGACGTCCTCGCCGACCATCTGGCCGTCAGCGGGCTGCCGCCCGCCGCGCGGCTGAAGATGCTGCTCACCGACCCCGCGCTCGCCGAGGAGCACCTCGGCGGGGGCCGGGTGCGGGCGGCCTTCGCGCGCACCTACCGGACCTTCGTGTCCGGCGACTCCGCCCGCGCCGCGTACCGCGCCCTGCTGACGGAGCTGGGAACGCCGGGGGCCGGGCCGGTGCTCTTCCACTGCTCTGCGGGCAAGGACCGGACGGGGTGGGCGGCGACGGTCGTCCTGTCGCTGCTGGGCGCGGACGAGGAGACGGTACGGACGGAGTACCTGTCGGTGAATACGGCGGTACGGCAGGCGTTCGCGCCGATGATCGAGGGGTTCACGGCCCAGGGCGGGGACCCCGAGCTGGCGCTGGACCTGATCGGCGTCCTGCCGGAGTACCTGGCGGCGGGGCTCGACGAGGTGGCGGTCCGGCACGGCTCGATGGAGAAGTACGTACGGGAGGGTCTGGGCGTTCCGGACGAGGTGACGGAGCTGATCCGCGAGCGGCTGACGGTCCACTCGGCCTGAGCCGCCGCCCGGGCCGCCGCCGGGACTTCCGGGCGGCACCGGGCGCCGGGGTGACCATCGGAAGAATCGCTCGTTCTGCTGAACGTGAGCACCCAGGATCTCGACCCCTCGCCCGTGGGCCCCGTCGACGTCGAGCAGGCCGAGGCCGCGCTCGTCGAGCGGTATCCGCGCCTCGTGCGCATCGCCTATCTCGTGCTGCCGCCGACGCTCGGCCGCAACCGCCGGGTGCTGACCGCGCACGCGCTCGTCCAGCGCTCGCTGCCGCGCCGCCGGGTGCCGGGTCCCGCGGTCCCGGGTCCCCGGCGCACCGAGGACGCGGTCGATCCCGGCTACGCGTACGTGCGGGGCGAGGTGCTGCGGCAGGCCCTGATCGCCGGGCTGCCGCTGCGGCGGCGCGCGCTGCCGCGCCGGGCCCAGTTCCCGCCGCTGCTGCCGCAGGTGTGGGGGCTGCGGGTCTTCCCGAGGGTGGGCGGCGCGGACGAACTCGCCCTGGACCAGCGCCTGTCCGCCCTCTCGGGCGCCGGCCGGGCGGCGTACGTGCTCCGCGGCCTGGAGCGCCAGGGCGACCCGGAAGTCCTGCGGGTCCTGGCCGCGGCGGGCGTCACCGACCCGGCGGCGGCCCTGGCGGAGGCGGACGCGGTCGACGCGGCGGAGGAGTACGACGACGACCTGTCGGAGTCGCCGGGTACCGCCGACGGGACCGGCCGCGTGGGCGGGACCGGAGGCCCGGGCGGGACCGGAGGCCCGGCCGGATCCGGGAGCGCGCGCCGGTCCGGCGAACCGGCCCTTCCTGGCGGGGACGGCCGCGCCGAGAGGGTCGGCGAGCAGGCCGGGCCCGGCAGGACCGGCAGCCCGGGCAGGCCGGGCGACCGCGCCCGGCTCGCGGACGCCTGGCGCCGCGAGGAGAACGGCCCCGCCGGAGGGCCCGGCGACGGGCCCGGCTACGGCGAGGACACCCGGGACGACGGAGGGCCCGGAGCCTCCGGGAGGGACGGCGGCAGTGGTGCCGCCGCCGGGTACGGCGGGCGGCGGGGGGTGCGGGTCAGCGGCGCCGCTCTGTTGGAGTCGGCCGAGTTCGATCCCTGTTCCTTGCAGGCCCGGCCGACCGATCTGCTGCGGCGGCGGCAGCATGCGCGGGCCGCGCTCGTCGCCGTCGCCGCGCTCGTCGTGTGCGGGACGCTGCTCGGCCTGCCCGGGGACGGCTGGGGCAGAAACGGTGCTGCCGCCCCCTCGTACGCCCGTAACCCCGCCGCCGAGGCCGCGCTCGACCCGGGTGCCGTCAAGCGCGTGCCGCCCGCCGCCTGGCCCGCGTCGACCCGGCAGGACTTCTCGGTGTGGCCCGCGCGCGGCGGTCTCACCGGGGACCGTGCGCTGCTGCGGCGGGCGCTCGCCGTGTGGGCGCGGCCCGGGCTCTCCGTGCAGTCCTCGGCGACGCCCGGGACGCCCGTGGGGCCGCCGATGGGGCCGCCGCAGCTGTTGTTCGCGGGGCTGGTGGACGGGGTCCGGGTGGTGCTCTTCCACGACGGGCTGCGGGCCGTGCGGTACGCGGAGCCGGTGGCGGGGACCGCGGGCGCCGCGCTGGACTTCGCGCGGACGGACGCGGCCGACGCCGTCGGTGCGGCCGCTCTCGTGGTCTCCCGGTCCTCGGGCAACGTCCGCTATCTGACAGCCCCTTGGGTGCGGGAGGCGGGCGTACGGGACCTGCTCGCGCCCACGAAGGAGCCCTGGCCGCTGGCCCGGGACGCGTACGGGGTGACCGAGCCGGTGCCGAGTCCCGCGCAGGCGCAGGGGTGCGAGCGCTGGAACTCCCTCCAGGTGCGGGATGGTTCGGGCACCCGGCTGCTCACGGACCTGGGCGAGCTGGCGCCGGCCCGGCTCCTGTGGGGGCCGCCGGACGCGCCGGCGGACGTGACGGCGAAGGAGGCGCGCGAGGCGTGGGCGCGGACGGCCTGCCAGCTGACGGCCGTACGGGCGCACGGGGTGCGGTCGGTGAACGCCTGGCGGTTCGCGACGCAGCCGCTGCCCGAGGGCGCCGGGCGCGGCACCTGGGTGTGCACGCGCGCCGAGACCTGGCGCGGCACGGGCAGCCGGGTCCTCGCCCAGTTCCTCGTGCCGTCGCCGAAGGCGCCGGCGGCGCTCGCGGCCCGCTCCGAGGGTTCGCCCGCGTGCGGGGTGCGGGATCCCCGGGTCCTCGCGGGCGTGCTGTGGCGGGCGCCGGGCGGCGGGTGGTACGTCCTGGCGGCGGGCAGCCCGGACGTCGCCTCCCTGGAGACCTCCGGCGGGGTGAAGGGCCGTGCGGCCGGTCCGGTGCTCGCCGTGAAGGCGAAGGCGGGGGCGCGGGCCGATCTGGACGGCACCCTGCGGGACGGCACGCGGGTGGCCGCGCTGCGGTGAGGCAGGGGCGTCCGGGGAGCGCGGCCCGTGCGGCCCGTACCGCCGAAAAAGGCGGCGCACAGGCCTGTTGCCGGCGCCTACCCCTCAGTACATTGACGACATGTCTAATACGCAGCCTGCACCGGTGGCGTCGGAACACGTCGAGCTCAAGGCCCGCAAGGTCTCCTTCGACTGGGCGGAGACCCCCCTCCACTGGGTTCCCGGCGACCCCTTCACCACGCACACGATCAACGTGCTGCACCTGCTGCTCCCGGCGGGCGAGCGGTGGTTCGTGCACGTCTACAAGCAGGCCCTGCCGTACATCACCGACGACCGGCTGCGCGAGGACGTCATCGGCTTCATCGGCCAGGAGGCCATCCACTCCCAGGCCCACGACGACGTCCTCCCCCACCTGAGGAAGCTGGGCCTCGACCCGACCCCGTACACCGCGCAGGTCGACTGGTTCTTCGAGAAGCTCCTCGGGGACCGGACCCTGCCGCCCGGCCGGCCGCGCCGCTGGTGGCTGATGGAGCGGGTCGCGATCATCGCCGCCATCGAGCACTACACCGCCTTCCTCGGCAACTGGGTCCTCAACGCCGACGAGCTCGACCGGCGCGGCGCCGACCCCGTCATGCTCGACCTGCTGCGCTGGCACGGGGCGGAGGAGGTCGAGCACCGCTCGGTCGCCTTCGAGCTCTTCATGCACCTCGACGGCGGCTACCGGCGCCGCGCCCGCACCTGGGCGCTGGCCTTCTCCGCGCTCGTCTTCCTCTGGCAGCGGGGCGCCCGCTTCTTCATGGAGAACGACCCGAGCCTCCTCGACGGCAAGGCCTCCTTCGGCCAGTTCTACCGCAAGGGCCGGCAGGGCATGCTGCCCTCCACCCCGTCCATGCTGCGCTCCGTCCCCCGCTACCTCAGCCGCGCCTACCACCCCTCCCAGGAGGGTGACACCGCGCAGGCGCTGGCCTACCTCGCCTCCTCCCCCGGCGCCAACGGAGGCCACTGATGCCGCGGTTGGCCACCGTCGCCCTCGTCGCCGGCGCCGCGCTGCTCGTCCGGCGCGCCGTGCGCAGCCGGATGTCCACGGCCCCGCTGTGGCCGATGCCCGCCCTCGACGTGCCCGTGTCCGGGTACGGCCGGGGCAGCACGGTCCCCCGCCGGGTCCTCGTGACCGGGCGCGCCACGCCCGCCGACGGTGTCGTCGAACTGCGCCTGGAGGGCTCCGGGTTGCCCGCGTGGCAGCCGGGCGCGCATGTCGACCTCGTCCTGCCCTCCGGGCTCGTGCGGCAGTACTCGCTCTGCGGCGACCCGGCCGACACCGGCTCGTACACGGTCGCGACGCGCCTCATCGAGGACGGCCAGGGCGGTTCGCGCGAGGTCCACGAGCAGCTCCACGAGGGCACGGAGGTCGAGATCCGCGGGCCGCGCAACCGCTTCCCGCTGGTCGACGCCCCCGCGTACGTCTTCCTCGCCGGCGGCATCGGCATCACCCCGGTCCTGCCGATGGTGCGCGCCGCCGAGGCGGCCGGGGCGGACTGGCGGCTCGTGTACTGCGGGCGGAGCCGGGCCACGATGCCGTACGCGGAGGAGATCGAACGGCTCGGGGGCGACCGCGTCACGGTCGTCGCCGAGGACGAGTCCGGCTTTCCCGAGCTGGACTTCCTCGCGCACGTGCCCGTCGAGACCCTCGTCTACTGCTGCGGTCCCGACGGGCTGATGGACGCGGTGGGCGCGGCGATGCCCGAGGGCCGGGTGCCGCGCCTGGAGCGCTTCTCCGCCGCCGCGCCGGCCGGCGGCACCGCCTTCGAGGTCGAACTGCGCCGCTCCGGGCGGACGGTGACGGTGGCGGCCGACCAGTCGGTGCTCGCCGCGGTCCGCGAGGAGGTGCCCGGCCTCATGTACTCCTGCCGGCAGGGCTTCTGCGGGACCTGCCAACAGCGGGTCCTGGAAGGGGAGATCGACCACCGGGACGAGCTGCTCACCGACGCGGAGCGGGACGACTCGATGCTGATCTGCGTCTCGCGCTGCGCGGGGAAGCGGCTCGTCCTGGACCTGTAGGCCCTCTCAGGGCTTACGGCAGGATCAGCCAGTCGAAGGCGAGGGCGGCGAGCAGGCCGCTCACCAGGAGCCAGGTGGCCAGTCGCGTACGGCCGTTGCGGGAGAGCTCGATCACGACGCCGCAGAGGATCATCGCGAGGCCGTACACGCCGACGACCAGGACGGACGTACGGCTCGCGAGGCGGATCACCAGGACCACGGCGAGGGCGACGAGCAGGACGGACGCGGCGGCCACGCGGAGCCGTCGCGCCTGCTTGGGCGTGAGGCCGCCCGTCAAGGGCGCCTCGTCGGCGTCCTCGTCGAGGATCTCGTCGGCGTCCTCTTCGGCGTCCTCTTCGAGGATCTCGTCGGTCTCCTCGTCGGTCTCCTCGATGGCCTCTTCGGAGGTCTCGTCGGTCTCGGGGGCCTCAGGTGCCTCGGGGGCCTCGGCGGCCGGGGTGTCCTGGTCGGAAGCGGTCATGGAGCAGGAGCGTAACGGACCCCGTTAGGCTGTTCGTATGACGACCGGGGTACGCCGCAGGATGGGCGTCGAGGAGCGCAAGCAGCAGCTGATCGGGGTGGCTCTCGAACTCTTCAGCCACCGCTCTCCCGACGAGGTGTCCATCGACGAGATCGCCGCGGCCGCGGGGATCTCGCGACCGCTGGTCTACCACTACTTCCCCGGGAAGCAGAGCCTCTACGAGGCGGCGCTGCGGCGGGCGGCCGACGAGCTGGCGGCCCGGTTCGTGGAGCCGCCGCAGGGCCCGCTGGGGGCGCGGCTGCTACGGGTGATGGGCCGGTTCTTCGACTTCGTGGACGAGCACGGGCCGGGCTTCGCGGCGCTGATGCGCGGCGGTCCCGCGGTGGGCTCCTCCACGACGAACGCGATGATCGACGAGGTGCGGCAGGCCGCGTACGAGCAGATCCTGGCCCATCTGAAGGTCGACCGGCCCTCGGCCCGGCTCGAACTGGTCGTCCGCTCCTGGGTGTCGCTCGCCGAGTCGACGGCCCTGCTCTGGCTGGACGGCCGCCGGATCCCGCGCGCGGAGCTGGAGTTGCAGCTCGTGCACGACTTCGCGGCGCTGGCCGCGGTGAGCGCCGCGTACGACCCGGAGATGGCGGAGATCCTGGTCGGCATCCTCGCCGACGAGCCGGCCGACGGCCCCTTCGGGGACCTGGTGGCCCGGCTCGCCTCGCTCGTGCCGGCGGCCGGGGCGGCGCCCGCCGTGTCCGCCGTGCCCGATCAGCGCTTGCGGTAGGACACTTCGAGGTCGCGGATCTCGACGGAGAGCCGGACGTTCTCGGTCGCCTTGACGTACTGCGGCAGGAGGGCGAGGACGGCCTTCGACAGCCGGATCTTGGCGTCGTCGGTGCGGCCGTGCAGCAGGGCGATCTCGACGTGGACGATGACGTCCTCGGTCGATCCGTCGCCGACGACCGTCTCCTCGACCTCGCGGAAGCGGGTCTTGCAGGCGTCGAGCGTGGCGTTCACGGTCTCGACGACGAGCGGGTGCAGGGCGAGCGCGAAGCCGCGCCGGTCGAGGGGCGCGGAGTAGTCCACGGTGATCTGCGGCATGGGGTCACTCCCGGACGGTAGGGGTGCGGATGTCGAATGTCTGGCCACACCTTTACGGTGATCGGCATGACGACACAAGTGACCTTCCGGCAGGCGGACGCCGGTGATCTGGACCTTCTGGTGGGGCTGTTCGACGGGCTGGCCCACTGGATGGTGCGGAACGGGATCGACCAGTGGAAACCGGGCGCGAAGGGTGCGGAGCACTTCCGGGGGCGCATCGCCGACGGTGAGGTGTGGCTGGCCCTCGACGGGGGCCGGGCGGTCGGCGCGTACGAGCTGTGGTGGGAGGACGAGCAGGCCTGGGGCCCGCAGCCGCCGGTCGCCGGGTACGTGCACCGGCTGATGACCGACCGGGAGGCGGCGCCCGCCGGGGCCGGGCGGGTGCTGCTCGCCCACGCGGAGGAGCGGATCGCGGCCCGCGGGCGGGAGGTCGCGCGTCTCGACTCCATGACGAGCAACCCGCGGCTCCGTACCTACTACGAAGCCGCGGGCTATCGGGCCGTCGGCGAGGAGCCGGGAAAGCTCGCCGCCGACGGCACGCGCTACGGGGTCATCCTGTGGGAGAAGGCGCTCACCCGGCCGTGAAGACCGCCACCGTCCGGGCCGGGACCGTGAAGGTGCCCGAACCGGCCTCGTAGGACGCGGACTTCACCACGGGGTCCGAGCCGTTCGCCTGGACCGGGTGGAGGCGGTAGCCCTTGCCCGCCAGGTCCGCGACCTTCTGCGTCCGCTGCCCCGGGGTCGCGTTGAGGACGACGACCAGGTCGCCGAGGCGCATGGTGATGACGCCGGGGGTCTCCTCGCTGCCCGAGAGCGGGAAGGACAGGGCGGACTGGACCTGACCGGCCGTGGCCAGGGAGAACACCGGCTCGGTGGTGCGGATCTTCTGGAGGTCGCGGTAGGCGGCGGAGGCGCCGTCGATCTGCTCGCAGCCGGCCGTCAGGGCCGGGTTCACGAGGAGCGGCTTCCCGTAGGACCACTTGGCCTTGTTGTCGGGGGCCGGGGGCAGGCCGCGGCCGAAGCCGTTGCCGTCGCGGCAGTCCCAGTGGATCGCGTTGAACCAGTCGCCGCTGTCGTACGAGTTGCGGTCGAGGGACTTGGAGCGCAGCAGGTCCGAGCCGGCCTGGGAGAGCGCCGGGCCCTGGGAGAGGGTGGCCGTCGCCATGGCGAGGACCTGCATGCGGGCCCGGTCCGTGGCCGGCGTGCCGGCCGGGAGCTTGAACGCGAGCGCGTCGTACAGGGCCTCGTTGTCGTGGGCGTCGACGTAGGCGAGGGCGTCGCCGGGGGCCGCGGCGTAGCCGGCCGGGGCTCCGTTGTAGTCGACGTCGGAGCCCTTGACCGTACGCCCGGAGGTGTCGGTGAAGGTGTACGCGGCGAGGTTGCCGGTCAGGCCGACCTTGATCAGGTCCTGGTAGTGCAGGAGGCGGGCCTTCTGTTCGGCCGGGGTGCCGTTGGCCGTCGAGGAGTTGGGGTCGGTGAAGAGTCCGGAGGCGAAGCCCTGGACGCCCGGGTCCTCGTCGAAGGGGCCGCCGCCGCGCACGGCGTCGCGGGCGCGGTCGGAGAAGGTCGCGACGCCGGTTCCGGCCATGTTCTTCTGGGTGGCCTGGACGAAGCGGGAGTCGTCGGCGATCTCGCCGAAGTTCCAGCCCTCGCCGTAGAGGACGATCGCCTTGCCGTCGACGCCGTCCTTGGCGACGGTCAGGGCGTCGAGGGCCTTCCGTACGGCCAGGATGTTGGCCTTCGGGTGGTGGCCCATGAGGTCGAAGCGGAAGCCGTCCACCTTGTAGTCGCGGGCCCAGGTGACGACCGAGTCGACGACGAGCTTGCCCATCATGGCGTTCTCGGGCGCGGTGTTGGCGCAGCAGGTGGAGGTGGCGACGGTGCCGTCGGCCTGGAGGCGCTGGTAGTAGCCGGGGACGATCTTGTCGAGGACGGACTTGTCGGACTGTCCGGCGGCGACGGTGTGGTTGTAGACGACGTCCATGACGGTGCGCAGGCCGTTGCCGTTGAGGGCCTGGACCATCTGCCGGAACTCGACCGTGCGGCGGGTGCCTTCGGGGTCGGTGGCGTAGGAGCCCTCGGGGACGGTGTAGTGCAGGGGGTCGTAGCCCCAGTTGTAGGCGTCCTTGGCCGCGGCGGCGGCGACGCAGGCCTGCTGCTCCTCGGAGTCGGGGGCGTAGACCTTCAGGTCGCAGGCGGGGGTGGTCTGGTCCGACTTCTTCTCGGGGATGGTGCCGATGTCGAAGGCCGGGAGGAGGTGGACGTAGGAGGTGCCGGTGGCGGCGAGGTCGCGGAGGTGCTGCGAGCCCTTGCTTCCCTTGTCGGTGAAGGCGAGGTAGGTGCCGCGGTGGTCGGCCTTCGCCGTCGGGTCCGCGATCGAGAAGTCGCGGATGTGGAGTTCCTGGATCTGGGCGTCCCGCAGCGGTACGGCGGCGGGCTTCCGCAGGTTCTTCCAGCCCTGGGGTGCGAGCCGGGTGTCGGTGAGGTCGACGGCGAGGCTGCGGGCGGAGTCGGTGGTGAGGGCGGTGGAGTAGGGGTCGGTGACCTTGTTGACCACGACCTTCTGGACGCTGGGGGCCCAGACCTTGACCTCATACCGGTACGGCTTGCCGGTCCAGGACTTCGGGCCGGTGACCGACCAGACGCCGGAGCTGTCGTCGCGGCGCATGGGCACGGTCCGGCCGTCGAGTTCGAGGCTGACGGACCGGGCGGTGGGGGCCCAGAGGGAGAGGGTGGTGCGGCCGTCGCGGAACGTCGGCCCCAGGTTCGCGCCGGTGGCCTTCGTCGCGTACAGGTCGTCGAGGACGCCGGCGGTCTGGACGCCGGTGGCGGCGAGCAGGGCGCCGTTGGCCGCGCGCTGGGTGGCGACGAGCTGGCCGCGGAGGGAGGCGCGGACGCGGTCGGCGTCGCGCGGGTCGAGGGTGAAGGCCGGGTACTCCTTGAGGTGCGGGTACTTCGCCTTCTGGGCGTCGCTCAGGGAGGAGGGGGTGAGCCGGAGCCACTGGCCCTCGGTGTTCAGGGCCCCGTCGGTGACGGTGATCCCGCCGTCCTTCGCGTACACCAGCTGCTGGCTGGTGGCGTCGGTGGTCTTCACCTTCCAGACGACGGTGTTCCGGTCGATCCACTGGGCCTCGGCCTTGGTGAGGTCGAGGTTCGGGGCGCCGCCGACAGTCGGGAGCAGGTACTTCTGCTGGCCGGAGAGCGCCCAGATCTCGTGGCCGTAGGTGGCGAGGTCGAGGGACTGGTCGGTGGGCAGGTCCTTCTCGTCGCCCTTGTGGAGGATGTACGAGAGGGAGGTCGCGCCCTCGGTGAGCGGCACCTCGTAGACGGCGCCGTACGCGTCGAAGCGGACCGGCAGGAGGGGCTTGGACCAGTCGGTGGGCTGGGCGGCGCCGGTCCAGGTGTGGAGGCCCCAGCCGTCGTAGTTCCCGTCGGGCCGCTGGTAGTGGACGACGGCCTTGGTCTTGTCCTGCGGGGCGGGGGCGGGGGCGGTGTCGGACTGGCCGTCCTGGCCCTGCGTGATCCAGACCTCGCCGGTGCGGCCGAGGGTGATGCTCCGCTGGGGGCCGTCGGCGGCGCCGTCCTTCTCGACGGTGTAGGAGACGGTGGACGCGCCGTCGGGGACCTTGACCCAGGCGAAGGCGCCGTGGGCGTCGCGGCCGGTGAACGCGCTCTCCTGGCCTGCGGCCTTGAGGGTCCAGCCGTCGTAGTTCCCGTCGGGCCGCTGGTAGTGGACGACGGCGTACGTGCGCTCGACGGCGACGGGCTTCTCGGGTGCGGGGACCTGTCCGGCGGTGGTGGCGGCGGCGGCGCTCGCGGTGCGGCCCGCGCTGTCGACGACGACGGCCTTGTACCGCAGGGCCGTGCCGGCGGCGGCGGTCACGTGCTGGGTGACCTTGTAGGGGGCGTGGTCGGCGGTGCCGAGGGTCTGCCAGCGGCCGTTGCCGACCTGGGCGGCGAAGACGACGCGGTTGAGGCCGCCGCCGGTGACGTCGGCGGTGAGCTCGACGGTGCCGGTGGCTCCGGCGGCCGGGGCGTCCAGCGTCAGGCTGGGCCCGGTGGCCGGGGCCGGGAGGGCGCGGTCGGCCTTGAGGACCAGGGAGGAGAGCCCCGGGACGGTGACGGTGACCTTGCCGTCCTTCGCGGCGACGGCGCCCTGACCCCCGTACAGGGCGTGGAAGGCCGCGGAGTCGACGGGGACGGTGACGGTCTTCTCGGTGGTGGCGCTGTTGGTGGCGACGAGGTACTCGGTCCGCGTCTTCGTGTCCGTACGGGAGAAGGCGTAGACGGAGCCTTCGGCGAGCCGCTCCTGCTGGACGCCGTCCCGGAGGGCCGGGTGCGTCTTCGTGAGGCGCGACAGTTCGGCGACGGAGGCGTAGACGGGGTGCTTCGTGTCGTACGCGTCGGTGGCGTGGGTGCGGTCGGTGCCGAGCTGGTCGTCGTCGAGGTAGTCGGCGGCCCGGGAGGCGAAGAGGGGCTGGCGGGCGTCCTTGTCGCCGCCGGCGCCGGTGAAGCCCTGCTCGTCGCCGGAGTAGATCACCGGGTTGCCGCGCGACAGGAACATCAGCTCGTTGGCGAGCTCGGCCCGGCGGAGGAGTTCGGCGTCGGAGGCGTTCGGGTTGTCCTGCTTGAGGAAGGTGCCGATGCGGCCCATGTCGTGGTTGCCGAGGAAGGTCACCTGCTCGTAGGCGTTGGCCTTGTCGGTGGTGTACCGGTAGTCCTCGGCGAAGACCTTCGCGAGGCGGTCGGCGCCGGCACCCTGGGAGGCGAAGGCGCGGGCCGCGTCCTGGAAGGGGAAGTCGAGGGTGGCGTCGAGGCGGCCCCGGGTGACGTACGGGGCGGTGACGGTGGTGTCGGCGGAGTAGACCTCGCCGAACATGAAGAAGTCCTCGCGGCCGCGCTTCTTGGCGTACGTGTCGAGGGCGGTGGCCCACTGGGTCCAGAAGTCCAGGTCGACGTGTTTGACGGTGTCGATGCGGAAGCCGTCGATCTTGAAGTCGCGGACCCACTTCTCGTAGATCCGCTCCATGCCCTCGACGACCTCGGGGCGCTCGGTCCACAGGTCGTCGAGGCCGACGAAGTCGCCGTACTCGGCGGACTCGCCGGCCCAGGTGGAGTCGCCCCGGTTGTGGTACATCGTGGGGTCGTTGAGCCAGGCGGGGACCTTGGTGTTCGCCTTCTCGACGGGCGTGTACGGGAAGGAGTCGGCGTCGGTCTTCCCGATCGCGGTCCGGTCGTCGAAGGGGCGGCCGTCCTTGTCGAGGTACGGGTAGGCGCCCTTGGGGCGGTAGCCGTACTTCTTCTCGGCGTAGTCGACGGTGTCGGCGGTGTGGTTGGTGATGACGTCGAAGAAGACCTTCATGCCCTTGGCGTGGGCGGCGGCGATCAGCTTCTCCAGGTCCTCGTTGGTCCCGAAGTGCGGGTCGACCTGGGTGAAGTCGGTGATCCAGTAGCCGTGGTAGCCGGCGGAGGCGTCCTTGCCCTCGCCCTGTACGGGCCGGTTCTTGAAGATCGGGGCCATCCAGATGGCGGTGGTCCCGAGGCCCTTGATGTAGTCGAGCCGCTGGGTGAGGCCCTTGAGGTCGCCGCCCTGGTAGAAGCCCTTGTCGGTGGGGTCGAAGCCGGTCTGGGTGCGGCTGCCGGTGAGGCCGCCGCGGTCGTTGGACGTGTCGCCGTTGGCGAACCGGTCCGGCAGGACGAAGTAGAACTGCTCGCGCGTGAGGTCCTGGCGGGCGGGCTCGGCCGCGAGCGCGCGGTCGGAGGGCGGGGCGGGGGGCCGGGGCGCGGCGGCCGCGGGGACGGCGGGCACGAGGGCCGCGCACAGGGCGGCGGCCAGCGCGACCGCCGTTCTCTTGGGTGTCACGGGGGTGCTCCCTGGAGGAGGGACGGGGGTACGGGTGGGAGGGCCGCCCCGTTGGAGGGGCGACCCTGCGAGGAGGGGAGAGTCAGCTGCGGAAGGTGTCGTTCAGGACGATCTGGCCGGAGGCCGGGACGGTCGCGGTGCGGTTGGCGCCGGACTCCCAGGTGACGTTTCCGGCGGCGTCCTTGCGGACGTACTTGTACTCGAAGGTCGTTCCGGCGGGCAGGCCGACGGTGAGCTTCCAGACGGGGTACGCGGCAGGGTCGAGCTTCAGGGCGGAGGCCGGGGCCCAGTTGCCGAGCTCGGCGCGGTTGCCGGTGACGTAGATGTTCTGGCCGGTCACCGTGGTGGCGGTGGCGTTGAAGGACGCGCCGGCGGTGGCCGGGGGCGTCGTCGGCGGCGTGGTGGGGGTGGTGCCCCCTCCGCAGCCGGTGGCGTTCACGTGCAGGGCCAGGGCCGTGTTGGCGGCGAGGGTGGCCGTGAACTGGCCGGACGAGTTCACCGTCACGGGCGTGTTCGACTGGACGTCGCAGTAGGCGCCGGGGGCGAGCTGCGTCTGGAAGGTGCGGGTGAGCGCCGAGGACTCGTGGTTGATCGCCACGTACGCCTTGGAGCCGCGGCCGAACGCGATCGCGTTGTTGCCGTTGTCCCACCAGTCGGTGACGGACTGGCCGCGTGCCGCGTTGCGGAAGCCGACCATGGAGGAGATCTCGCGCCAGGCGTGCTGGCACTTCCAGCCGTCGGTGTAGCAGGCGTTCACCTGGCCGCCGTTGGGCGGTCCGGCGTCCTTGTCGGTCCACTCGTAGCCGGAGTGGACGTCCGGGGAGCCGTAGGGCCAGGCGAGCATGAAGACGGAGGCGAGGGTGTAGTTCGCGCCGTCCTTGTAGCTGAGGGTGTCGCCGCCGCGCTCGGTGTCGTGGTTGTCGACGAAGACGCCGGACTGGCCGGAGGGCATGTAGCCCCAGGCCTCGCCGAAGTTCTTCAGGTGGGCGAGTTTCTCGCCCTGGACGACGCGCTTGAGGTCGCGGGCGTAGCGGAACTCCTGGACGTCTCCGGTGCCGAGGTACTCGCTCGGGGAGACGGCCTCGCCGGCGCCGTGGATGGCCTCCTGCTTCCAGTAGGCGTTCGGGTTGCTCAGCCGGGACTTGATGTTCGCGAGGTCGGCGGCCGGCATGTGCTTGGCGGCGTCGATGCGGAGGCCGTCGACGCCGAGGGAGAGCAGGTCGTTCAGGTAGCCCGCTATCTTCCCGCGGACGTACTCCTCGCCGGTGTCGAGGTCGGGGAGCTGGACCAGTTCGCAGTTCTGGACGTTGCCGCGGTCCTGGTAGTTGCTGATCGAGGAGCGGCAGTCGTCCATGTCGGAGCCGGAGTAGAGGCCCGGGTAGTCGTACTTGGAGAACGGGGTCCCGCCCGTTCCCGTGCCGGAGCCGTTCGCCATGTGGTTGACGACGGAGTCGGCCACGACCTTGACGCCGGCCGCGTGGCAGGTGTCGATCATGTTCTTGAAGGCGGTGCGGTCGCCGAGGCGTCCGGCGATCTTGTAGCTGACCGGCTGGTACGAGGTCCACCACTGGCCGCCCTGGAGGTGTTCCTGGGGCGGGGAGACCTGGACGTATCCGTATCCGGCGGGGCCGAGGCGGTCGGTGCACTCCCGGGCCACCGAGGCGAACTTCCACTCGAACATCACCGCGGTGACGTCCTTCTCGCCGGGCGGGGTGGCCTGCGCGGGGGCGTTGCCCGTGACGGCCACAGCGGCTCCCGCCACGAGGGCGAGTGCAGCTGCCACGGTCTTTCTGGCCATGTTTCCTCCTGCTGACTTCACTGTCGCAAGAAGTTGCCGAAAGTATCAGCAACTGTTTTCAGCCGTGACCGTACGAGTGCCCCGACGCCCGGTCAACCCTCCGGACGCCGCTCCGGACACCTCAACGCAAGTTGTTACGAAAGGACTTGCGGGACCCTGCCGGGCGGCTGCGCCGTGGAGCCGCGGACCACCAGCTCCGGCTGGAAGACGAACTCCGTGCGCTGCACGGGGTTTCCCTCGATCTCCTCCAGGAGCGCGCCGACCGCCGCCGTCGCCATCGCCTGCACCGGCTGGCGCACGGTGGAGAGCGGCGGGCTCGTGAAGGCGATGAGCGGCGAGTCGTCGAAGCCGACGACGGAGACGTCCCCGGGCACGTCGAGGCCCCGGGCGCGGACCGCGCGGATCACGCCGAGCGCCATCAGGTCGGAGGCGCAGACGATGCCCGTGCACCCCTCGCGGAGCAGGATGTCGGCCGCCGCGTGCCCGCCCTCGACGCCGAACAGCGTGGGCCTGATGAACCGTTCGGCCTCGGCCCGTTCGATGCCGAGGAGCTCGTACAGCTCGGCGGCGAAGCCCTCGGCCTTGCGGCGCGACGGCACGTACCGGGTGGGGCCGATGGCGAGCCCGATCCGCTCGTGGCCCAGCTCGACGAGGTGCCGCACGGCCATGCGGGCCGCGGCCCGGTCGTCCGGGGAGACGAAGTTGGCGTCGATGTGCTCGTTGTAGCCGTTGATGAGGACGAACGGCACGCCCCGGGCCGCGAGGCGCGCGTAGCGGGCGGGGTCGGCGGTGGCGTCCGCGTGCAGCCCGGAGAGGAAGACGATGCCGGACACCCCGCGCTCCACGAGCTGTTCGACGAGCTCGTCCTCGGTGGCGCCGCCGGGCATCTGCGTGCAGAGCACCGGCGTGTAGCCGTGGCCGGCGAGGACCTGCTCGACGACCTGCGCGAACGCCGGGAAGATCGGGTTGGTCAGCTCGGGCACGACGAGCCCGACGAGGCCCGCGCTGCGGCGTTTGAGCCGTACGGGACGCTCGTAGCCGAGCACGTCGAGCGCGGCGAGCACCTTGTGCCGGGTCGCTCCGGCCACCCCCGCCTTGCCGTTGAGGACCCGGCTGACGGTGGCCTCGCTGACGCCGGACTGGGCCGCGATGTCCGCGAGCCGCGGGGGGGCGGGGCCCGCGCCCCCCCGCCGGGGGGGGGGGCCAAACCCCCCCCCACCCCGGTGGGGGCGGGGGGGTGGATGAAGGGGTGGGGCGGGGGGTTA
>NZ_JBHJUO010000033.1:50672-54438 GCF_042268445.1 Streptomyces sp. NPDC056169
GCGCCCCCGCCGGCCCGGGCCCCCCCCCCCCGCCGGCCCGGGCCCGCCACGCCCCCGCGCCCGGGCGCCCCTCCCCGCCCCCCCCGCGGCAGGGGGATCGTCACACCGCCCACCAGACGGTGGTGTCCGCGGGGAGTTCGATCTCGTCGTCGACGATCCGAATCTCCTCGTTGGAGAGGAGGAACCGGCCGGGCAGCGGGACGGAGATGGCCCGGCCGGTGGTGTTGGCGGTGCAGACGAAACCGTCGCGCCGGAAGACCAGGACGCCCTCGGGCGCCTCCAGCCACTCCAGCGACTCGCCCGCACCGAGTTCGGGACGCTCGCGGCGCACGGCGAGCGCGCTGCGGTACAGCTCCAGGGTGGAGCCGGGGTCGCCGGCCTGCGCCTCGACGCTCAGCGCGCCCCAGGTCGCGGGCTGCGGCAGCCAGGAGCCGCCGTCGCCGAAGCCGTACGAGGGGCCCTCGACGGCCCACGGGATCGGCACCCGGCAGCCGTCGCGGAAGCCGTCCTGGCCGCTGGCCCGCCAGAACGACGGGTCCTGGCGGACCTCGTCGGGCAGGTCGGTGACGTCCGGCAGGCCGAGCTCCTCGCCCTGGTAGACGTAGGCCGAGCCGGGCAGGGCCAGCATCAGCAGGGTCGCGGCCCGGGCCCGGCGCAGGCCGAGCTCGCGGTCGCCGGCGGTCCGCAGCTGGGTGCCGAGGCCCGCCGGGTTGGCGAAGCGGGTGGCGTGCCGGGTGACGTCGTGGTTGGACAGCACCCAGGTGGTGGGGGCGCCGACCGGGCGCATCGCGGCGAGCGAGTCGTCGATGACGCGGCGCAGCTCGGCGGCGTCCCAGTGGGTGCCCAGGTACTGGAAGTTGAAGGCCTGGTGCATCTCGTCGGGGCGCACGTAGTTCGCGGTGCGGTCGACGGTCGGGGTCCAGGCCTCGGCGACGAGGACGCGCTCGCCGTCGTACTCGGAGAGGACCTTGCGCCAGGAGCGGTAGATCTCGTGGACGCCGTCCTGGTCGAAGAAGGGCATGACGTCGTTGCCGAGCAGCTTCAGCTGGTCGTGGGCGCCGATGTCGGGGAGGCCCGGGGCCTTGACGAGGCCGTGGGCGACGTCGACGCGGAAGCCGTCGACGCCGATGTCGAGCCAGAAGCGCAGGATGGAGCGGAACTCGTCGCGTACGGCCGGGTGTTCCCAGTTGAAGTCGGGCTGCTCCGGAGCGAAGAGGTGGAGGTACCACTCGCCGGGGGTGCCGTCGGCGTCCTGGGTGCGGGTCCAGGCGGGGCCGCCGAAGATGGACTCCCAGTCGTTGGGCGGCAGTTCGCCGCTCTCGCCCTTGCCGGGGCGGAAGTGGTAGCGCTCGCGCAACGGCGATCCGGGGCCCTCGCGCAGTGCCCGCTGGAACCACTCGTGCTGGTCGGAGGAGTGGTTGGGGACGAGGTCGACGATGATCCGGAGCCCCAGTTCGTGGGCCTCGCGGATCACGGCGTCGGCGTCGAGGAGCGAGCCGAACATCGGGTCGATGGCCCGGTAGTCGGCGACGTCGTATCCGGCGTCGGCCTGCGGCGACGCGTAGAACGGGGAGAGCCAGACGGCGTCGACGCCGAGTTCCTTGAGGTACGGCAGCCGGCTGCGGACACCCTCCAGGTCGCCCATGCCGTCGCCGTTGCCGTCGGCGAAGCTGCGCGGGTAGACCTGGTAGATCACCGCGTCTCTCCACCAGCCCGTGTGCGTGCCGGTGGTGGGGGCGTCGGCCGGGGTGGCGAGATGCTGGGTCATGTCTTCCCTGGGAGGTAAGGAGGTGTGTTCGGGCGGGGTGCTCAGGGCCGTCAGCCCTTGACGGCACCGGCCGACATGCCGGTGACGAGGTGCCGCTGGGCGAAGAGGAACACCAGGGCTGCGGGGACGGCGATGAGCACGGAGGCCGCGGCCATCGGGCCCCACTGGGCGCCGTACTGGTTGACGAACTTCTGGAGTCCGCCGGCGAGCGTGAGGTTCTCGTCGCCGACCATGAAGGCGGAGGCGTAGGCGACCTCGCCCCAGGCGGTGATGAAGGAGTAGAAGGCCGTCACGGCGATGCCCGGCTTGGCGAGCGGCAGGATGAGCCGCCAGAAGGTGCCGAAGGGGGTGAGTCCGTCGACGTAGCCGGACTCGTCGATCTCGCGCGGGATGGTGTCGAAGAAGCCCTTCATCATCCAGGCGCAGAACGGGACGGCGATGGTCAGGTAGGTGATGACCAGGCCGACCGGCTGGTTGAGCAGGCCCATCGACGCCATGATGTTGTAGATCGGCACGATGAGGACGGCGACCGGGAACATCTGCGTGATGAGCAGGGTCCACATGAGTCCGCGCTTGCCGGGGAAGCGGAAGCGGCTGACGGCGTAGCCCGTGGTGGCGGAGATGAAGACGCCGACGACGGTGGTGAGGCCGGCGACGAGCAGCGAGTTGCCGAACCAGGTGAGGAACGGGGTGTCCCTCAGGAGGTTCGTGTAGTTCTCGAGCGTCGTCTCCTTGAAGAAGTCCGTGGTGATCGCGAACTCGGCGGGCTTCAGGGAGGTCAGGAGCACCCACAGCACCGGGAAGACGGCGATCACGGACGCCACGATGAGCGTGAGGTGCAGGGCGACCGAGGCGAGCGGCGAACGGCGGCCGCGGACCGGGGCGTTCACGGTCCGGGGAGCGGCCTGGGGAGTGGCACGGCGGGTGGCACGGCGGGTGGGGGTCGTGGTGGTCACCAGACTTCTCCCTGCTTGCGGAGGACTCGCCGGTAGACCGCGGCGAAGAGCATCAGGAGGACCAGGATCAGGACGCCCCACGTCGACGACTGGGCGAAGTCCCGCGGGCTGACCTCGAAGGAGAACTTGTAGGCCTGGGTGACGAGGATCTGGGTGGCCTCGCCGGGCCCGCCCCGGGTGAGCAGGAAGATCACCGGGAACATGTTGAAGGTCCAGATGGTGGAGAGCAGGATCACCGTCGTCGACACCGAGCGGAGCCCGGGCATGGTGATGTGCCGGAACCGCTGCCAGGCGTTGGCGCCGTCCATCTCGGCGGCCTCGTACATCTCGCTCGGGATGGACTGGAGCCCGCCGAGGAGGGCGACCATCATGAACGGGACGCCGAGCCAGACGTTGACGAGGATGACCGAGAACTTGGCCCAGGTGGGGTCGTTCAGCCACGGGACGGCGTCGATGCCGCCGCCCGCGAGGACCTTGTTGAGCAGACCGTTGTCCTGGTTGTAGAGGAAGCGCCAGGCGAAGACGGAGACGAAGCCGGGCACGGCCCAGGGCAGGATCAGCAGCAGCCGGTACGCGGAGCGGCCGGCGATCTTGCGGTTGAGGATGTTGGCGAGGCCGAGGCCGAGCGCGAAGGTCAGCGAGACGCAGGACACCGTCCACAGCAGCGTCCAGCCCAGGGTGGACAGGAACTGACTGCCGGTGAGCGCGTCGGCGTAGTTGTCCAGGCCGACGAAGTCGTAGGTGGCCGGGATCTCGTTGACGCCGATCGACCGGGCGACGTTCCGCTCGTTGGCGTTCGTCAGCGACAGGTAGATGCCGCGGATCAGCGGGTAGCCGATGATCACGGCGATCACGACGATCACCGGGGCGACCATCGCCCAGGCGTACCAGTGGGTGGAGAGTGAGCGCTTCGCAGCGCGCCGGGACTTGCCAGTTCCGCGGGGGCGGGGGCGGGGGGGGGGCGGGGGCCCCGCCGCCGCGCCCCCCCCCCCCGCGGGGGGGGGGGGCACCACCCCCCCCCCCCCCGCCAAAGAACAAAAAA
>NZ_JBHJUO010000034.1:0-51082 GCF_042268445.1 Streptomyces sp. NPDC056169
TGGGGGGGCTGGGGCCGCCTGGGGGGGGGGGGGGGGGGGTGTTGCCGTCCACGGGGCTTTTGTGTTGGTTTACGCTTTTTTCGGTTGTTTTGGGGGGGGGGGGGGGGGGGGGCGGGGGGCCCCCCCCCCCCGCCCCGGGTGGAGAAGGATCAGACGGTCGCGGAGTACTGGCTGTCCTTCATGAGGAAGGTCGCCAGCGGCTTGCCGTCGCCCTTCGACATGGCGGAGAAGGTGACACCCAGCTGGGAGGCCGCCTTGCGGGCCAGCTTGATGTCGTCGGAGGCGGTGACCTGGCCGCGCGGGATGATGAAGCGGTACGTGACCGCGGTCGTCCCACCGGCCTTCACGTCGGTGAACTCCAGGCCGAGGGCGCGCACGTCGGCGAACGGACGCTCGGCGATCTCGTAGCGGTAGGTGTCGACCGCCGGGGTCGGCTCCGCCTTGACGGCGCCGCCGCCCATGAAGAAGGGCAGCGTGTCCTCGTTGAACTGGAGCATCGAGAACTTCAGCGAGAGGTCACGGCTCGAGTAGATGTAGTGCACCGGGGAGACCGACTGCCACGAGTCGATGGCCTCCAGCTTGTCCTTCTTCGAGAAGGTGACGCCGTCGCCGGTGGTGAAGCCCAGGTCCTTCCAGCCCGCACCGGTCCAGTCGACGGCGGTGTCGGTGCCGAAGGTGGCCGGGGCGGTCGTGCCGGCGTCGGCCACGTAGAGCTTGCCGGTACCTGCGACGCGGATCTCGGCAGAGTTGTTTCCAGCCATGGTGGTGTTTCTCCTTGGGTTGGTCGGGTTGCTCGGGTTGAGAGGGCGGCCGTTCCCGGACATCCGGTCCGGGTACGGCAAAGGCCCCGCCGGACGGCGAGGCCTGGTCTGTGGGGTGAGCGTCCGTCAGGGAGCCGGGCGGGCTCAGAAGACGCTCAGGGAGAGGCGGATCACGCAGAGGTAGCGGTTGGCGCCCCGGTAGAGGTAGTCGGGCAGCCAGCGCGGCCCGTCCTGCTCCTCGACGTCGTGGACGACGTTGTTGGCACCGAGGTGCTTGCCGATGGTGGCGAGCAGCGCCCGCCGGGCCGCGTTGGCGAGGACGTGGGCGGCGGTTTTGCTCGGCCCGTACACCTCGAACTCGATCAGCGGCATGTCGACGTGCTGGTCGCCGATCCAGGCGCCGCCGCGGCGGTTCACCAGGACGGCGCTCGTCGTGCCGTCGAAGCCGGCGGGCGCGTTGACCGCGATCGTGGCGCCGGCCAGGGCGGGGTCGGCCTTGAGGACGTCGACGACCAGCTTCTCGACGTCCGGGAAAGCACTCGGGGGAGTGGTCATGACGGTTCTCCTCGGGAGAGGGGAGGGAGGGCGGGACGGGTGTGCCGCCCGGGGTGGGCGGGACGGGGTGCCGCCCGGGGCGCTCCGGCGGGAGGGGGCGGGGCGCGGCAGCGCACCCGGACGGCGGACGGCGGAGCCGCGTCCCGTCCTGCGGGCGCAGCTCCGCCGCTGCACCAACTGTGACAGCGATCGTGCGCGCACGCAACTAGAACGGGGAACGGATCCGCCGCGGCCGGGGGACACCTCCCTCGATAGGTTGGCCGCCACCGAACCGAGGGAGCCGCCCGTGTCCGCCGACCGCCCCCGCCTGCTCTACGTCACCGACCTGACCTACCCGGCCAAGGGGCGGCGCTACGGCGACGAGGACGTCCACCTCACCGCCCGGCTGCGCGCCGACTTCGACCTCGCCCTCTGCCACCCGCTCGACGCCGCCGCCCTCATGGAGGGCTTCGACGCCGTCGTCGTCCGCAACAGCGGCCCCGTCCTCGCCTACCAGAAGGAGTACGAGGCCTTCCGCGAGCGGGCCCGGGCCCTCGGCACCCGCGTCTACAACCCCCTCCACGGGCGCGGCGACATGGCCGGAAAGCAGTACCTGCTCGACCTCACCGCCGCCGGGTACCCCGTCATCCCCACCGCCGACCGCCCCGAGGACCTCCACCGGCTGCCCGCCGCCGCGGAGTACGCGGTCAAGCCCAAGGCCGGCGCCGACTCCATAGGCCTGCGCTTCGTGGCGTACGAGGAGCTCGCCGCCCTCCCGTACGGCGAGCTCCTCGTCCAGCCCCGCATCGACTTCCGGTACGAGGTCTCCTTCTACTTCGTCGACGACCTCTTCCAGTACGCCCTCTACGCCCCCGACCCCGAGCGCCGCTGGGTCCTGGAGCCGTACGAACCGACCGCGGAGGACCTCGGCTTCGCCCGCCGCTTCGTCGACTGGAACACCCTCGACCACGGCATCCAGCGCGTCGACGCCTGCCGCACCCCGGAGGGCGGGCTGCTCCTCGTCGAGCTGGAGGACCTCAACCCGTACCTCTCCCTCGACCGCGTCGCCGAGCCGGTGCGCGAGCGCTTCGCCGACGCCCTGGTCGGCTCCCTCCGCGCCTTCCTCGCGGCATGAGGGCATGAGGGCATGAGGGCGTGACGGCATGACGGCATGACGAAGCGCCCCGATTCCGGATCCGGAATCGGGGCGCTTCGGTGACGAACGATCGGAACGATCAGGCGGTACGGGTACGGCGGCGGGCCAGCCGCTCCGCGGCGAAGACGTCCTCCAGGCGGAAGAGCTGCGCACGGCCCGCCTTGCCCGCGGCCCGCAGATGACCCAGCTGGACCCACTTGCGGATCGTCGCGGGGGCGACCCCGGCCTCCTCGGCGGCGAGCGGCCCGGGGATCAGCGCGGGCAGCGCGGGCAGTCCGGCCATCGCGGGCATCGCGGGCATCGCGGGCGAGCTCAGCATGAGGTCTCCTTCGTGTCGTCCATCGCCGCTTCGATCTCCTCGGTACGGGTCCCCGAGGCCTCCGTCAGTTCCCCCCACGCGCTCTCCGGCCACAGGTGCCGGTACGCCGGGTCGTCCTGACAGCCGCACGCCGCGTCCGTGCACACGCACGCCGGGTTCACGCACAGCACCGCGCGCCGGTCGGGGAACGCCCGCAGCGACACCGAGTCGCACCACGGGCAGCGCCCCGAGACCCGGACGATCGTCTCCGAGTCGCCCAGCGTCCTGGCGCACCGGCGGGCCATCCGCCGGATCTCGTCCCGGACGTGCCGGGCGAGGACCGGGTGGCCGGCGACGGCGTCGAGCAGCCCGACGATCCGCCGCAGCCGCTCGATCACCCCGGCGCGGCGCGGCCGCGGCAGGCCGAGCCGGGCGCAGACCGCCTCCTCCAGCTCCACCACGCCGTCGGTGATGTCCCGGATGGCGTCGGAGATGTGCAGCCGGATCGGGGCGGCGCCGTGCCCGGGAACGGAGAGGCCGTGCCGCTGTTCGAGGAGCAGCGCCTCGCGCCGCTCCTCGCGGATCAGCTCGTCGCGGCCGGGGTGCGGGGCGGTGGGGGCGGTCCCTGCGGGGGAGCGGCGACCGGGGGCCAGCTCCTCGGCGAGCTCGGGGAACTGCCGTACGAGGGAGGCGGTCCAGAGGGCGATGTCCCGCAGCACGAGCTCGACGGTGCTCGCGCTGTTCAGGTTGCTCGCGCCGCTCGGCGTGCTCGGCGTGCTCGGGCTGTTCGGCGAGCTCGTGCCGCTCGGCGTGTGCGCGCTGCTCGGCGTGCGCCCGCTGCTCGGCGTGCTCGTGCCGCTGTCGGTGAGGTCAGCCACGGCGGCGGCTCCCCGCCATGGCGACCGCCTTCGCGACGCGCTGCGCGTCCGCCGCGCGGCCGTTGCGCCACAGGCGGCCCGCGCAGACGCCGTCGAAGTAGCTCTCGGCGGGGGCCACGGCCGCCTCGCACTCGCGGCGGACGGGGCAGTCGGCGCAGGCGCGGAGCGCCGGGGCCGCGTCCTTGGGCCGGCGGGCGAAGACGACGGACGGGGAGAGGCCGGCGCACGCGGCGGAGGCCTGCCAGGGGGACGGGTCGGTCGGGAACAAGAGGTTTCTCCACGGTCCGGGGCCACCGGGGCGTCCATGGGGCCGGTGGGGCTTCTGGGGCTCAGGGGGCCGACGAGTGCGGCGATGAGCAGCCTTACACGTTGCGTGCGAGCGCGCAACAAACTTGTGGGGATGTCCCGACCGGGTCTTCATCGATTCGACACGATTGCGTGCCCGAAAGCACGTAATTCTGTGCGCGCAAGCACGCTAAGGTAGATATCCGGAGGGTGGGGAGTAAGGGAGCGGTACACATGACCAGTCAAGGGCTCGACGAATTCGCGGGCTGGGTCGAAGGCCTGATGAGGGCGCGCGGGTACGACATCGACAGTCCCCGGGGCGGCGGGAAGTCCCGTATCGCCGACGAGGCCGGGGTGCACCGCGCCGCCGTGACCCGTCTGCTCCAGCGGCAGAGCATGCCCGACCTGGAGACGATGCGCCGGATCGCCCCGCTCCTCGGGGTCTCCGTCCGGGACATGCTGATCCGGTCCGGCCGGGTCACCCCCGAGGAGCTGCCGCTCGCGGCGGACCTGCTGCCGCCCAACGACTGGCAGCCGACCATGGAGGACTTCGCCCGCTGGCTCGGCGTGCCCGACGAGCGCCTGGGCGTCTTCGTCAAGGTCGTGAACCAGTTCCTGGAGCCCGACGAGGAGGGTCTGGACGACGCCGCCGCCGTCGAGGCGAGGCGCACCGCGCGCGACTGACCGCCGCCCGCCGGACGGTCCCAGGTGCCGGGTCCGTCCCGGCACCCCTTCTCCGGGCGGCCCCCGGGGTGATCCCGGGGTGATCCGGCACGCCCCGACGCGCCCGGAGCTCCGTGCGCGTGGGCATTTGTTTTGACCGGAGTCCATGCGATAGGTACGCTCATGCCTTGTGCCTGGGGTGTGCCTGGGCTCGCGTGCGTGTCTTCCGCCGCACGGCGAGTCCGCGAAACGGCCACCGTGATCCGCGCCTTTTCCGCCTTTCGGCGGAGGTCCGCGAGATTCGACACACCCGACCGCGTGGGTCGGTGAGTGTTCCAGGTTAGTTACACCGACGGCACACAGAAACCGGAGAAGTAGTGCCTACGATCCAGCAGCTGGTCCGTAAGGGCCGGCAGGACAAGGTCGAGAAGAACAAGACGCCCGCACTTGAGGGTTCCCCTCAGCGTCGTGGCGTCTGCACGCGTGTGTTCACGACCACCCCGAAGAAGCCGAACTCGGCCCTCCGTAAGGTCGCGCGTGTGCGTCTGACCTCGGGCATCGAGGTCACGGCCTACATCCCGGGTGAGGGCCACAACCTGCAGGAGCACTCCATCGTGCTCGTGCGCGGTGGCCGTGTGAAGGACCTGCCGGGTGTTCGCTACAAGATCATCCGCGGTTCCCTCGACACGCAGGGCGTCAAGAACCGTAAGCAGGCTCGCAGCCGCTACGGCGCCAAGAAGGAGAAGTAAGAATGCCTCGTAAGGGCCCCGCCCCGAAGCGCCCGGTCATCATCGACCCGGTCTACAGCTCTCCTCTTGTCACCTCGCTGATCAACAAGATCCTGCTGGACGGCAAGCGTTCCACCGCCGAGCGCATCGTGTACGGCGCCATGGAGGGTCTTCGTGAGAAGACCGGCCAGGACCCGGTCATCACGCTGAAGCGCGCTCTCGAGAACGTCAAGCCGTCCCTCGAGGTCAAGTCCCGCCGTGTCGGTGGCGCCACCTACCAGGTGCCGATCGAGGTCAAGCCCGGTCGCGCCTCCACCCTCGCGCTGCGCTGGCTCGTCGGTTACTCCCGCGCCCGTCGCGAGAAGACCATGACCGAGCGCCTCCTGAACGAGCTCCTCGACGCCTCGAACGGCCTCGGAGCTGCGGTCAAGAAGCGTGAGGACACGCACAAGATGGCCGAGTCCAACAAGGCCTTCGCGCACTACCGCTGGTAGTCGCAACCCACATCGAGACCGAGAGAAGACTGAGCCGATATGGCTACCACTTCGCTTGACCTTGCCAAGGTGCGCAACATCGGCATCATGGCGCACATCGACGCGGGCAAGACGACCACCACCGAGCGGATCCTGTTCTACACCGGCGTCTCTTACAAGATCGGTGAAGTCCACGACGGCGCTGCCACGATGGACTGGATGGAGCAGGAGCAGGAGCGCGGCATCACGATCACGTCCGCCGCGACGACCTGCCACTGGCCGCTCGAGAATGTCGATCACACGATCAACATCATCGACACGCCGGGTCACGTCGACTTCACCGTCGAGGTGGAGCGTTCGCTGCGCGTGCTCGACGGTGCTGTCACCGTGTTCGACGGTGTGGCCGGCGTTGAGCCCCAGTCCGAGACCGTTTGGCGACAGGCGGACCGCTACGGCGTCCCGCGTATCTGCTTCGTCAACAAGCTCGACCGTACGGGCGCCGACTTCCTGCGCTGCGTCGACATGATCGTGAACCGCCTTGGCGCGGTCCCGATCGTCATGCAGCTGCCCATCGGCGCCGAGATGGACTTCCAGGGTGTTGTGGACCTCGTCCGCATGAAGGCCCTGGTCTGGTCCGCGGACGCGTCCAAGGGCGAGATGTACGACGTCGTCGACATCCCGGCCGACCTCGTCGAGCTCGCCGATGAGTACCGCGGCAAGCTGATCGAGTCCGTCTCCGAGAACGACGAGGAGCTCATGGAGCTCTTCCTCGAGGGCGTCGAGCCCACCGAGGAGCAGCTCTACGCTGCCGTCCGTCGCATCACCATTGCCTCCGGCAAGGGTGGCGGCGAGAAGACGGTCACCCCCGTCTTCTGTGGCACCGCGTTCAAGAACAAGGGCGTCCAGCCCCTGCTCGACGCGGTCGTGCGCTACCTTCCCTCCCCCCTGGACGTCGAGGCCATCGAGGGCCACGACGTCAAGGACGCGGAGCTGGTCGTCAAGCGCAAGCCGTCCGACGAGGAGCCGCTGTCGGCCCTCGCGTTCAAGATCGCGAGCGACCCGCACCTCGGCAAGCTCACCTTCGTCCGGATCTACTCCGGTCGCCTGGAGGCCGGCACCGCGGTGCTGAACTCCGTCAAGGGCAAGAAGGAGCGCATCGGCAAGATCTACCGCATGCACGCGAACAAGCGTGAGGAGATCGACTCGGTGGGCGCCGGCGACATCGTCGCCGTCATGGGCCTGAAGCAGACCACCACCGGTGAGACGCTGTGCGACGACAAGAACCCGGTCATCCTGGAGTCCATGGACTTCCCGGCGCCGGTCATTCAGGTCGCGATCGAGCCCAAGTCCAAGGGTGACCAGGAGAAGCTGGGTGTCGCCATCCAGCGTCTCGCGGAGGAGGACCCCTCCTTCCAGGTGCACTCGGACGAGGAGACCGGCCAGACCATCATCGGTGGTATGGGCGAGCTTCACCTCGACATCCTCGTCGACCGTATGCGTCGCGAGTTCAAGGTCGAGGCGAACGTCGGCAAGCCGCAGGTCGCGTACCGCGAGACGATCCGCAAGACCGTCGAGCGCGTGGACTACACCCACAAGAAGCAGACCGGTGGTACCGGTCAGTTCGCCAAGGTGCAGATCGCGATCGAGCCGATCACGGACGGCGACGCCACGTACGAGTTCGTGAACAAGGTCACCGGTGGCCGCATCCCGAAGGAGTACATCCCTTCGGTCGACGCGGGTGCGCAGGAGGCCATGCAGTTCGGCATCCTGGCCGGCTACGAGATGACTGGCGTCCGCGTCATCCTTCTCGACGGTGGCTACCACGAGGTCGACTCCTCCGAGCTCGCGTTCAAGATCGCCGGTTCGCAGGCCTTCAAGGAGGCCGCGCGCAAGGCTTCGCCGGTCATCCTCGAGCCCATGATGTCCGTCGAGGTCACCACGCCCGAGGACTACATGGGTGAGGTCATCGGCGACATCAACTCCCGCCGTGGTCAGATTCAGGCCATGGAGGAGCGCAGCGGCGCTCGCGTCGTGAAGGGCCTCGTGCCCCTCTCGGAGATGTTCGGCTACGTCGGAGACCTCCGCAGCAAGACCTCGGGTCGCGCAAGCTACTCGATGCAGTTCGACTCCTACGCCGAGGTTCCGCGGAACGTCGCCGAGGAGATCATCGCGAAGGCCAAGGGCGAGTAACTCTCCCGAGTTCACGCTTTAGGCTTGACACCAGTCGCCGGGGTTTCACCCCGGAACCCCGAGGATCGGGCCCCGGCGACTGGCATCCCAGCAAAGATCACCTGGCGCCGATGAAGCAAGGCGTACAGAACCACTCCGCAGGAGGATTCAGTGGCGAAGGCAAAGTTCGAGCGGACTAAGCCGCACGTCAACATCGGCACCATCGGTCACATTGACCACGGTAAGACGACCCTCACGGCCGCCATTACCAAGGTGCTGCACGACGCGTACCCGGACCTGAACGAGGCCTCGGCCTTCGACCAGATCGACAAGGCTCCCGAGGAGCGCCAGCGCGGTATCACCATCTCGATCGCGCACGTCGAGTACCAGACCGAGTCGCGTCACTACGCCCACGTTGACTGCCCCGGTCACGCGGACTACATCAAGAACATGATCACGGGTGCGGCGCAGATGGACGGCGCCATCCTCGTGGTCGCGGCCACCGACGGCCCGATGCCGCAGACCAAGGAGCACGTGCTCCTGGCCCGCCAGGTCGGCGTTCCGTACATCGTCGTCGCCCTGAACAAGGCCGACATGGTGGACGACGAGGAGATCCTGGAGCTCGTCGAGCTCGAGGTGCGTGAGCTCCTCTCCGAGTACGACTTCCCGGGCGACGACCTTCCGGTCGTCCGTGTCTCGGCGCTCAAGGCGCTCGAGGGCGACAAGGAGTGGGGCGAGGCTCTCCTCGGTCTCATGAAGGCCGTCGACGAGTCGATCCCGCAGCCCGAGCGCGAGGTCGACAAGCCGTTCCTCATGCCGATCGAGGACGTCTTCACGATCACCGGTCGTGGCACCGTCGTCACCGGTCGTATCGAGCGTGGTGTCCTCAAGGTCAACGAGACCGTCGACATCATCGGTATCAAGACCGAGAAGACCACCACCACGGTCACCGGTATCGAGATGTTCCGCAAGCTGCTCGACGAGGGCCAGGCCGGTGAGAACGTCGGTCTGCTCCTCCGTGGCATCAAGCGTGAGGACGTCGAGCGCGGCCAGGTCATCATCAAGCCGGGCTCGGTCACGCCGCACACCAACTTCGAGGCCCAGGCCTACATCCTGTCGAAGGACGAGGGTGGCCGTCACACCCCGTTCTTCAACAACTACCGCCCGCAGTTCTACTTCCGTACCACGGACGTGACCGGCGTCGTGACCCTCCCCGAGGGCACCGAGATGGTCATGCCGGGCGACAACACCGCCATGAGCGTTGAGCTGATCCAGCCCATCGCCATGGAGGAGGGCCTCAAGTTCGCCATCCGTGAGGGTGGCCGGACCGTCGGCGCCGGCCAGGTCGTCAAGATCACTGCCTGATCCGTGATCTGACCTGGTAGCTCCAACGAGCTCCAAGAGAGGGCCCCGCACCGAAAGGTGCGGGGCCTTCTCGCGTTCCCGCCGAGTGATCTTCGAAAAGTTCCGGGAAATACTGTCGTCCGATGTCGAGCCCGCGCCGGCGGCTCCGACCCATGGGTGACAGCGGGCCACAGGGGCACGCGGGACGGGGAGGACACCCGAGATGAAGTACGTCGCGATGATCTACGGCAACCAGGCCAAGTGGGAGTCCTTCCCGGCCGAGGCCTGGCCCGAGGCGATCGCCAAGCAGGAGGCCTTCAACCGGCGGTACCGGGAGAGCGGCGAGCTGATCGGCGCGTACGGACTCGCCGACGCGGCCGCCGCCCAGCTCGTCCGCCGCCAGGGCGGCGCCCCCGTGATCACCGACGGGCCGTACCTGGAGACCAAGGAGTACCTGGCCAGCTTCTACCTGCTCGACTGCGACAGCCTGGAGCGGGCGCAGGAGATCGCCGCGGACATGCCCTTCGCGGACGTCGACCCCGTTGAACTCTGGCCGATCCTGCACGAGTCCGCGGCGGACGTGTGACCGGGCCCCAGGAGATCGAGGACCTGCTGCGCACGTACGCGCCGCGGGTCCTCGGCGCGCTCGTCCGGCGGTACGGCGACTTCGACCTCTGCGAGGACGCCGTCCAGGAGGCGCTGATCGCCGCCGCGCGGCAGTGGCCCGACGAGGGCGTCCCCGACAGCGCGCGCGCCTGGCTGCTGACCGTCGCCCAGCGCCGGTACATCGACCTGGTACGCAGCGAGGCCGCGCGCCGGCGCCGCGAGGACGCACTCTCGCTCGCCACCCCGGACTCCGAGCTCGTCGCCCGGCCCGCGGACGCTCCCGCGGGCGGCGAGGACGACTCGCTGTCCCTGCTCTTCCTCTGCTGCCACCCGGACCTGTCGCCCCCCAGCCGGATCGCGCTCACCCTGCGCGCCGTCGGCGGCCTCACCACCGCGCAGATCGCCGCGGCCTTCCTCGTGCCCGAGTCGACCATGGCGCAGCGGATCAGCCGGGCCAAGCAGACGATCAAGGCGGCGGGCGGCTCGCTCGCCGGGCCCGCGGGGGAGGACAGGGCGGCCCGCCTCGCCGAGGTGCGGCACGTGCTCTACCTCGTCTTCAACGAGGGCTACACGGCCAGCGGCGGCGACGACCTCACCGTGCCCGAGCTGGCCACGGAGGCGATCCGGCTCGCCCGGCTCCTGCACCGGCTCGTCCCCGAGGACACCGAGACGGCGGGCCTTCTCGCGCTCATGCTGCTCACCGACGCCCGCCGCCCGGCCCGCACGGGCCCGCACGGCGAGCTGGTGCCGCTCGCGGAGCAGGACAGGGGCCGCTGGGACGGCCGGCTGATCGCGGAGGGCGTCGAGCTCATCAGCCGTACGCTGCCGAAGGGGCGGGTCGGCCCGTACCAGCTCCAGGCGGCGATCGCGGCCGTGCACGACGAGGCCGAGTCCGCCGGGGCGACGGACTGGCCGCAGATCCTCGCGCTGTACGAGCTGCTGGAGCGGACCGAGGACAACCCGGTGATCACGCTCAACCGCGCGGTCGCGGTCGCGATGGTCCACGGCCCGGAGGCGGGTCTGGAGCTGCTCGCCGGCCTCGCGGAGGACAAGCGGCTCGCGCGCCACCACCGGCTCCTCGCGACCCGCGCGCACCTTCTCGAACTGCTGGGCGACGAGGGGGGCGCGGCCGCCGCCTACCGCGAGGCGGCCCGTCACACGACGAGTGCTCCCGAGCGCCGTCATCTGACGGAGCGGGCGCGGCGGTTGGGATGAGAGGGGCTGAGCGGGACTTCCGGGGCGGCACGTGCGCCCCGAGGCTTGGCCGTACGTGACGTGGGGTACAGTCTTCGCCCCCGATTGGCGGCCGGAAGGTCCCGTATGGCAGACTGTCGGGGTTGCTCGGTTGAGTGCCGATGCTGCGCGCCTCCCGTCGGGAGGACCGGAAGCGAGTCCCACAGTACTCGTCGCTCCTTCTCAGGAGCGGACGTACGGGAATCTTCCGGGAAGCGTCAGCGGGGTGCAGACCAGGCACTCGGGTGGTGTTCTGCCCCCGGCCCGCGGTTCTAGGGACCGCACCCCCTTGGTTGGGAAATCCTTCGGGATTTCTGCGTAGAGGGAGTGCGACACGCCCGACCGCGTGGGTCGGAGACAGAGTCAAGAGAACCCCCGAGTCCAGAGCGTTACGAGAGACAGGACTACTAGTAGCCATGGCGGGACAGAAGATCCGCATCCGGCTCAAGGCCTACGACCACGAGGTCATCGATTCCTCGGCGAAGAAGATCGTCGAGACGGTGACGCGCACTGGTGCGTCGGTCGCGGGCCCGGTGCCGCTGCCCACTGAGAAGAACGTGTACTGCGTCATCAAGTCGCCGCACAAGTACAAGGACTCGCGCGAGCACTTCGAGATGCGCACGCACAAGCGCCTCATCGACATCCTCGACCCCACGCCGAAGACGGTTGACTCGCTCATGCGTCTCGACCTCCCGGCGGGCGTTGACATCGAGATCAAGCTCTGAGGGCGCGCGAGATGGCTAAGAACATCAAGGGCATCCTGGGCGAGAAGCTCGGCATGACGCAGGTCTGGGACGAGAACAACCGGGTCGTCCCGGTGACCGTCGTCAAGGCCGGCCCGAATGTCGTGACCCAGGTCCGTACGAACGACGTCGACGGCTACGAGTCGGTCCAGATCGCCTTCGGCGAGATCGACCCTCGCAAGGTGAACAAGCCCCTCAAGGGTCACTTCGCCAAGGCTGACGTCACCCCGCGCCGCCACCTGGTGGAGCTCCGCACCGCTGACGCCTCCGAGTACACGCTCGGCCAGGAGATCACCGCCGAGCTCTTCGAGGCCGGCGTGAAGGTCGACGTCACCGGCAAGAGCAAGGGCAAGGGCTTCGCCGGTGTCATGAAGCGCCACAACTTCCGTGGTGGCAAGGCGTCGCACGGTGCCCACCGCGTGCACCGCAAGCCCGGCTCCATCGGTGGCTGCGCCACCCCGGGTCGTGTCTTCAAGGGCATGAAGATGGCCGGTCGCATGGGCAACGAGCGTGTGACCACCCAGAACCTGACCGTCCACGCCGTTGACGCCGAGAAGGGTCTGCTGCTCATCAAGGGCGCCGTCCCCGGCCCTAACGGTGGCCTCGTCCTGGTCCGCACCGCGGCCAAGGGGGTTTGAGGAACCGATGAGCACCATTGACATCCTTTCGCCGGCAGGCGACAAGACCGGGACCGTCGAGCTCCCCGAGGAGATCTTCGGCGCCAAGGTCAGCGTTCCGCTGATCCACCAGGTCGTCGTCGCTCAGCTGGCCGCTGCCCGTCAGGGCACGCACAAGACCAAGCGTCGTGGCGAAGTCCGTGGTGGTGGCAAGAAGCCTTACCGCCAGAAGGGCACCGGCCGCGCCCGTCAGGGTTCGACCCGCGCTCCGCAGTTCGTCGGCGGTGGCGTCGTCCACGGCCCGCAGCCGCGTGACTACTCGCAGCGGACCCCGAAGAAGATGAAGGTCGCCGCCCTCCGCGGTGCCCTCTCGGACCGGGCCACCCACTCCCGCATCCACGTCGTCACCGGCGTGGTCGAGGGTGACGTTTCCACCAAGGCCGCGAAGACGCTGTTCGGCAAGATCTCGGAGCGCAAGAACCTGCTCCTGGTCGTCGAGCGCTCCGACGAGGCCGCGTGGCTGTCCGCTCGTAACCTGCCCCAGGTGCACATCCTGGAGCCGGGCCAGCTCAACACGTACGACGTGATCGTCTCCGACGACGTGGTCTTCACTCAGGCCGCCCTCGAGTCCTTCGTGTCTGGCCCCCAGACCGCTGAGACCGAAGGGAGCGACGCCTGATGACTGAGGCCGTCGTCACCAGCAAGACCTTCTCGGACCCGCGCGACATTCTCGTCAAGCCGGTTGTCTCGGAGAAGAGCTACGCCCTGCTGGACGAGAACAAGTACACGTTCATCGTCGCGCCTGGCTCCAACAAGACCCAGATCAAGCAGGCCGTCGAGGCGGTCTTCTCGGTCAAGGTCACCGGGGTCAACACGATCAACCGCCAGGGCAAGCGCAAGCGCACCAAGGCCGGTTTCGGTAAGCGCAAGGACACCAAGCGCGCCATCGTGACCCTTGCCGAGGGCAACCGTATCGACATCTTCGGCGGTCCGACCGCCTAAGGGCGGTCTGGATCGTCCGGAATCGGACGAGGACTGAGAAATGGGAATCCGCAAGTACAAGCCGACTACGCCGGGCCGTCGTGGCTCCTCCGTAGCCGACTTCGTCGAGATCACGCGGTCCACGCCGGAGAAGTCGCTGGTCCGCCCCCTGCACAGCAAGGGCGGCCGTAACAACACCGGTCGGATCACGGTTCGACACCAGGGTGGCGGCCACAAGCGCGCCTACCGGGTGATCGACTTCCGTCGTCACGACAAGGACGGCGTGCCGGCGAAGGTCGCTCACATCGAGTACGACCCCAACCGCACCGCGCGCATCGCGCTGCTCCACTACGCGGACGGCGAGAAGCGCTACATCATCGCCCCGAAGAACCTCTCGCAGGGTGACCGGGTCGAGAACGGCCCCGGCGCGGACATCAAGCCCGGCAACAACCTGGCGCTCCGCAACATCCCGGTCGGTACCACGATCCACGCGATCGAGCTCCGTCCCGGTGGCGGCGCCAAGTTCGCGCGCTCCGCTGGTGCCTCCGTGCAGCTGCTGGCGAAGGAGGGCACGATGGCCCACCTTCGTATGCCGTCCGGCGAGATCCGTCTCGTCGACGCCCGCTGCCGCGCGACGATCGGCGAGGTCGGCAACGCCGAGCAGTCGAACATCAACTGGGGCAAGGCCGGCCGTAAGCGCTGGCTGGGCGTTCGCCCGACCGTTCGCGGTGTGGCGATGAACCCGGTGGACCACCCGCACGGTGGTGGTGAGGGTAAGACCTCCGGTGGTCGCCACCCGGTCTCCCCGTGGGGTCAGAAGGAGGGTCGTACTCGCTCGCCGAAGAAGGCTTCGAGCAAGTACATCGTCCGCCGCCGCAAGACGAACAAGAAGCGCTAGGAGCGGGTTTAGATGCCGCGCAGTCTCAAGAAGGGACCCTTCGTCGACGGACACCTCGTAAAGAAGGTGGACGTACAGAACGAAGCCGGTACCAAGAACGTCATCAAGACCTGGTCCCGTCGCTCGATGATCATCCCGGCCATGCTCGGCCACACGATCGCGGTGCACAACGGCAAGACCCACATTCCGGTGTTTGTCACCGAGTCGATGGTCGGCCACAAGCTCGGCGAGTTCTCGCCGACGCGCACCTTCCGGGGTCACGTGAAGGACGACCGGAAGTCGAAGCGCCGCTAGTAGCGGGGTGGAATCGACCATGACAGACACTGGAAGGACAACCATGGAAGCCAGGGCCCAGGCGCGGTACATCCGCGTCACGCCCATGAAGGCCCGCCGAGTGGTGGACCTTATCCGTGGCATGGACGCCACGGAGGCTCAGGCGGTCCTGCGTTTCGCCCCGCAGGCCGCGAGCGTGCCGGTTGGCAAGGTGCTGGACAGCGCCATTGCCAACGCTGCACACAACTACGACCACACTGACGCCTCTTCGCTGGTCATCAGCGAGGCGTACGTCGATGAGGGCCCGACCCTGAAGCGGTTCCGTCCGCGTGCTCAGGGCCGTGCATTCCGGATCCGTAAGCGGACCAGCCACATCACCGTGGTCGTCAGCAGCAAGGAAGGAACCCGGTAATGGGCCAGAAGGTTAACCCGCATGGGTTCCGGCTCGGCATCACCACGGACTTCAAGTCCCGTTGGTACGCCGACAAGCTGTACAAGGACTACGTCAAGGAAGACGTCGCCATCCGTCGGATGATGACGTCCGGCATGGAGCGCGCCGGCATCTCGAAGGTTGAGATCGAGCGCACCCGTGACCGTGTGCGTGTGGACATCCACACCGCGCGTCCCGGCATCGTCATCGGCCGCCGTGGCGCCGAGGCCGACCGCATCCGCGGTGACCTCGAGAAGCTCACGGGCAAGCAGGTCCAGCTGAACATCCTCGAGGTCAAGAACCCCGAGATGGACGCTCAGCTGGTTGCTCAGGCCGTTGCCGAGCAGCTCTCCTCCCGCGTCTCCTTCCGTCGCGCCATGCGTAAGAGCATGCAGGGCACGATGAAGGCCGGCGCCAAGGGCATCAAGATCCAGTGTGGCGGTCGTCTCGGCGGCGCCGAGATGTCCCGCTCGGAGTTCTACCGCGAGGGTCGTGTGCCGCTGCACACGCTCCGCGCGAACGTGGACTACGGCTTCTTCGAGGCCAAGACGACCTTCGGTCGCATTGGCGTCAAGGTCTGGATCTACAAGGGCGACGTCAAGAACATCGCCGAGGTCCGCGCCGAGAACGCTGCGGCCCGTGCGGGTAACCGCCCGGCCCGTGGTGCCGGCGCTGGCGACCGCCCGGCCGGCCGTGGTGGCCGTGGTGGCGAGCGTGGCGGCCGCGGCCGCAAGCCGCAGCAGCAGTCCGCGCCGGCTGCCGAGGCCCCCAAGGCCGACGCTCCCGCCGCCGCTGCCGCTCCGGCTGAGAGCACCGGAACGGAGGCCTGACCGAAATGCTGATCCCCCGTAGGGTCAAGCACCGCAAGCAGCACCACCCCAAGCGCTCGGGTATGAGCAAGGGTGGTACGCAGGTTGCGTTCGGCGAGTACGGCATTCAGGCCCTCACGCCGGCGTACGTGACGAACCGCCAGATCGAGGCTGCTCGTATCGCGATGACCCGCCACATCAAGCGTGGCGGCAAGGTCTGGATCAACATCTACCCGGACCGCCCCCTGACGAAGAAGCCTGCCGAGACCCGCATGGGTTCCGGTAAGGGTTCTCCGGAGTGGTGGATCGCGAACGTCAAGCCGGGTCGGGTGATGTTCGAACTGTCCTACCCGAACGAGAAGATCGCGCGCGAGGCCCTGACCCGTGCGGCCCACAAGCTGCCGATGAAGTGCAAGATCGTTAAGCGCGAAGCAGGTGAGCTGTGATGTCGGCCGGTACCAAGGCGTCCGAGCTGCGCGAGCTGGGCAACGAGGAGCTTCTCAACAAGCTCCGCGAGGCCAAGGAAGAGCTGTTCAACCTCCGCTTCCAGGCGGCGACGGGCCAGCTCGAGAACCACGGCCGGCTCAAGTCCGTCCGTAAGGACATCGCCCGGATCTACACCCTGATGCGTGAGCGCGAGCTGGGCATCGAGACGGTGGAGAACGCCTGATGAGCGAGAGCAACGTGACTGAGAAGACCGAGCGCAACGCTCGCAAGGTCCGCGAGGGCCTGGTCGTCAGCGACAAGATGGACAAGACCGTCGTCGTCGCTGTCGAGGACCGCGTCAAGCACGCGCTGTACGGCAAGGTCATCCGCCGTACGAACAAGCTCAAGGCTCACGACGAGCAGAACGCTGCCGGCATCGGTGACCGCGTCCTCCTGATGGAGACCCGGAAGCTGTCGTCGACGAAGCACTGGCGCGTCGTCGAGATCCTCGAGAAGGCCAAGTAATTCTTGAAGGGGTAACCCTTCGAGTTCGTTCCGCCAGGCTCGGCCGGGGCTTCTTCTGAAGCCCCGGCCGGGAACCGGCAGACAATCAGGAGATAGACGTGATCCAGCAGGAGTCGCGACTGCGTGTCGCCGACAACACTGGTGCCAAGGAGATCCTTTGCATCCGTGTTCTCGGTGGCTCGGGTCGCCGCTACGCGGGCATCGGTGACGTCATCGTCGCCACCGTCAAGGACGCGATCCCCGGTGGCAACGTGAAGAAGGGTGACGTCGTCAAGGCGGTCATCGTTCGCACCGTCAAGGAGCGCCGCCGCCAGGACGGCTCGTACATCCGCTTCGACGAGAACGCCGCTGTCATTCTCAAGAACGACGGCGACCCTCGTGGCACCCGTATCTTCGGCCCGGTCGGCCGTGAGCTGCGCGAGAAGAAGTTCATGAAGATCATCTCGCTCGCGCCGGAGGTGCTGTAAGCATGAAGATCAAGAAGGGCGACCTGGTCCAGGTCATCACCGGTAAGGACAAGGGCAAGCAGGGCAAGGTCATCACGGCCTTCCCCCGCGAGAACCGCGTCCTCGTCGAGGGTGTCAACCGGGTCAAGAAGCACACCAAGGCCGGCCCGTCGCAGGCCGGTGGCATCGTCACGACCGAGGCCCCTGTCCACGTGAGCAACGTTCAGCTCGTCGTGGAGAAGGATGGCCAGAAGGTCGTCACGCGTGTCGGTTACCGCTTCGACGACGAGGGCAACAAGATCCGCGTTGCCAAGCGGACGGGTGAGGACATCTGATGGCTACCACCACTCCGCGTCTCAAGACGAAGTACCGCGAGGAGATCGCGGGCAAGCTGCGTGAGGAGTTCTCGTACGAGAACGTCATGCAGGTTCCCGGCCTCGTGAAGATCGTGGTCAACATGGGTGTCGGCGACGCCGCCCGTGACTCGAAGCTGATCGACGGTGCGATCCGCGACCTGACCACGATCACCGGTCAGAAGCCGGCCGTGACCAAGGCTCGCAAGTCCATCGCGCAGTTCAAGCTGCGTGAGGGCCAGCCGATCGGTGCGCACGTCACCCTCCGTGGCGACCGCATGTGGGAGTTCCTGGACCGCACCCTGTCGCTCGCGCTTCCGCGCATCCGCGACTTCCGTGGTCTGTCCCCCAAGCAGTTCGACGGGCGTGGCAACTACACCTTCGGTCTCACGGAGCAGGTCATGTTCCACGAGATCGACCAGGACAAGATCGACCGTGTCCGGGGTATGGACATCACCGTGGTGACCACGGCGACCAACGACGCTGAGGGCCGCGCCCTTCTCCGTCACCTCGGCTTCCCCTTCAAGGAGGCGTAAGCGAGATGGCGAAGAAGGCTCTCATCGCGAAGGCTGCCCGCAAGCCCAAGTTCGGCGTGCGTGGCTACACGCGCTGCCAGCGCTGTGGTCGTCCCCACTCCGTGTACCGCAAGTTCGGCCTGTGCCGCGTGTGCCTTCGTGAGATGGCTCACCGTGGCGAGCTGCCGGGCGTGACCAAGAGCTCCTGGTAATTCCCTTCCACCCTTTGGGTGTTGGGAATGACCGGAGACTCTCGGTAAGCACTGGGTTGGCGGTCGCCCATCCCTCCATGCCTTAGGCTAGGAGGGTTGGGCGTCCGTCGCCCGTACGACTTACTACGCCGTAGGTCCCCGCGCCGCACCCGTCCCGCCCCTGTGTGGGGAGAGGGATGGCGCATACAGGAAACCCCGGCGAGAGAGGCCGAAGGCCAATTCATGACCATGACTGATCCGATCGCGGACATGCTGACTCGTCTGCGTAACGCGAACTCGGCATACCACGACTCTGTGACGATGCCGCACAGCAAGATCAAGTCTCACATCGCGGAAATCCTCCAGCAGGAGGGCTTCATCACGGGCTGGAAGGTCGAGGACGCCGAGGTCGGCAAGAACCTCGTCCTCGAGCTCAAGTTCGGTCCGAACCGTGAGCGCTCCATTGCGGGCATCAAGCGGATCTCGAAGCCCGGTCTCCGGGTTTACGCGAAGTCCACCAACCTGCCGAAGGTTCTCGGCGGCCTGGGCGTGGCGATCATCTCCACGTCCCACGGCCTCCTGACCGGCCAGCAGGCAGGCAAGAAGGGCGTAGGTGGGGAAGTCCTCGCCTACGTCTGGTAGTCGGGAAAGGAAGGAAAGCTCATGTCGCGTATTGGCAAGCTGCCTATCCAGGTTCCCGCCGGCGTGGACGTCACCATCGATGGCCGCACGGTCACGGTGAAGGGTTCCAAGGGCACCCTGAGCCACACCGTCGCCGCTCCGATCGAGATCGTTAAGGGCGAGGATGGCGTGCTCAACGTCAACCGTCCGAACGACGAGCGTCAGAACAAGGCCCTCCACGGCCTGTCCCGCACGCTGGTGGCCAACATGATCACCGGTGTGACCCAGGGTTACGTGAAGGCGCTCGAGATCAGCGGTGTCGGTTACCGCGTTGCCGCGAAGGGCTCCAACCTGGAGTTCCAGCTCGGCTACAGCCACCCGATCCTTATCGAGGCGCCCGAGGGCATCTCGTTCAAGGTCGAGTCGCCGACCAAGTTCTCGGTCGAGGGCATCGACAAGCAGAAGGTCGGCGAGGTCGCCGCCAACATCCGCAAGCTTCGCAAGCCTGACCCTTACAAGGCCAAGGGCGTGAAGTATGCGGGTGAGGTCATCCGCCGCAAGGTCGGAAAGGCTGGTAAGTAAGCCATGGCATACGGTGTGAAGATCGCCAAGGGCGACGCCTACAAGGGCGCCGCCAAGAAGCGCCGCCACATCCGCATCCGCAAGAACGTGTCGGGTACGGCGGAGCGTCCGCGCCTCGTCGTGACGCGTTCCAACCGCGGTATCACCGCTCAGGTCATCGACGACCTCAAGGGTCACACCCTTGCGTCTGCGTCGACCCTGGACGCGTCGATCCGCGGCGGCGAGGGTGACAAGTCCGCGCAGGCCAAGCAGGTCGGTTCCCTGGTCGCCGAGCGCGCCAAGGCCGCCGGTGTCGAGGCTGTCGTGTTCGACCGTGGTGGCAACAGGTACGCCGGGCGCATTGCCGCTCTGGCTGACGCCGCCCGCGAAGCCGGGCTGAAGTTCTAAGCCCCGGTTCCGGGACTAACGGACGTAACAGAGAGAGGTAATCCAATGGCTGGACCCCAGCGCCGCGGAAGCGGTGCCGGTGGCGGCGAGCGGCGGGACCGGAAGGGCCGCGACGGTGGCGCTGCCGCCGAGAAGACCGCGTACGTTGAGCGCGTTGTCGCGATCAACCGCGTCGCCAAGGTTGTCAAGGGTGGTCGTCGCTTCAGCTTCACCGCCCTGGTTGTCGTCGGTGACGGCGACGGCACGGTAGGTGTCGGTTACGGCAAGGCCAAGGAAGTTCCCGCGGCCATCGCCAAGGGCGTCGAGGAAGCCAAGAAGAACTTCTTCAAGGTTCCCCGCATCCAGGGCACCATCCCGCACCCGATCCAGGGCGAGAAGGCGGCCGGCGTTGTCCTGCTGAAGCCTGCTTCCCCCGGTACCGGTGTTATCGCCGGTGGCCCGGTGCGCGCGGTGCTCGAGTGCGCCGGCGTTCACGACATCCTGTCGAAGTCGCTCGGCTCCGACAACGCGATCAACATCGTGCACGCGACCGTGGCGGCCCTCAAGGGTCTGCAGCGTCCCGAGGAGATCGCGGCTCGCCGTGGTCTGCCCCTCGAGGACGTCGCTCCCGCGGCTCTGCTCCGTGCGCGTGCTGGGGCGGGTGCGTAATGGCTCGCCTCAAGGTCACGCAGACGAAGTCGTACATCGGCAGCAAGCAGAACCACCGCGACACCCTGCGTTCGCTTGGCCTCAAGAAGGTCAACGACGTGGTTGTCAAGGAGGACCGCCCCGAGTTCCGCGGCATGGTGCACACCGTCCGCCACCTCGTGACGGTCGAGGAGGTTGAATAACATGGCGGAGAACAACCCGCTGAAGGCCCACAACCTCCGTCCCGCCCCCGGTGCCAAGACCGCGAAGACCCGTGTCGGTCGTGGTGAGGCGTCGAAGGGTAAGACGGCCGGTCGTGGTACCAAGGGTACGAAGGCCCGTTACCAGGTTCCGCAGCGCTTCGAGGGTGGGCAGATGCCCCTCCACATGCGTCTGCCGAAGCTCAAGGGCTTCAAGAACCCGTTCCGCACCGAGTTCCAGGTCGTGAACCTGGACAAGCTCGGCGCTCTCTACCCCGAGGGTGGAGAGGTCACGGTGGCCGACCTGGTCGCCAAGGGCGCGGTTCGCAAGAACAGCCTCGTCAAGGTGCTCGGCACCGGCGAGATCACCGTGGCGCTGCAGGTTTCGGTTGACGCCGTCTCCGGCTCCGCCAAGGAGAAGATCGCCGCCGCTGGTGGCACCGTCACCGAGCTCGTCTGAGTTCGGCTCGACACCACAAAGCCTGGCCGGTTCCCCCTCGGGGGAGCCGGCCAGGCTTTTTGTCGTGTCCGGCGGGGCGGTGTCAGGCCGCGGCCGAGGTGAGTCCCCGGGCCTTGAGACAGGCCTGGAGCCGGCTCTCGACCTGCCCTTCCGCGCGATGACGGGCTCGGGCCGGTCGGCACGCCGGAGGCGTTCCTCCGCCACTCGTCCGTCGATCCGCGTCACCCCGGTGCTCGGCGAACGTCTCCACCTTTCGGTGCGACATGACGGACTGGTCGGCGTTCGACGGTGCCGTCTCCGTGAACTGGATCCGGGAGACGGCCACGACCGTGGCCGTCACCGCGGCACAGCCCGCGAGGGCCGTCGAGGTGCGCTTCACGGCCCCGAGCAGAAGCGCGGCACCCGCGGCACCCGCGACGGGGAGCGACTTCTGCACAGGTGGTTCCCCCAGAAGTGGTCGTTGCGATGAGTGATTCCGGCCAGTCGGATCCGGAACCGCACGAAGCAGTCTCTGAGGACGGCATGCCCTGTCATCACGTCTCTTGGTCGGGATGCGCACCCGACGAACGTCGGATGGCCGCGACCGGGACGGCCGCCCGCGGCCGATGCGCAGTTGACGTGCCTCGGAGACGTTTCCCGCTGGCAGTGGTGGCGGGTATGGTAGCGGCTGTTAGCTTCCCCGGCAGTCTGCGCTTCTGGCGTGCGGCTGCCGTGTTCTGTTCTTGCTCGCATTCAAACCGTCACCCTCACGCGCGTAACGCGGGGGTCGCAGGAGGCACCGTGCTCACCGCGTTCGCCCGGGCGTTCAAGACGCCCGACCTGCGCAAGAAACTGCTCTTCACGCTCGCCATCATCGTGCTGTACCGCCTCGGCGCGCACATCCCGGTGCCCGGCGTCAGCTACGAGGCTGTTCAGCAGTGTGTCAAGCAGGCCAGCGAGGGCAACAACAGCCTGTTCGGCCTGGTCAACATGTTCAGTGGCGGGGCGCTGCTGCAGATCACCATCTTCGCGCTCGGCATCATGCCGTACATCACGGCGAGCATCATCCTGCAGCTGCTGACCGTCGTGATCCCGCGCCTGGAGGCCCTCAAGAAGGAGGGTCAGTCCGGTACCGCCAAGATCACGCAGTACACGCGGTACCTGACGATCGCCCTCGCCATCCTCCAGGGCACCGGTCTCGTGGCCACCGCGAAGAGCGGCGCGCTCTTCAGCGGCTGTGTGGTCGCCGACCAGGTCGTGCCCAACCAGTCGATCTTCACGATCGCCACGATGGTCCTCACGATGACCGCGGGCACCGCCGTCGTCATGTGGCTCGGTGAGCTCGTCACCGACCGTGGCATCGGCAACGGCATGTCGATCCTGATGTTCATCTCGATCGCCGCCGGCTTCCCGGGCGCCCTGTGGAAGATCAAGGTCGAAGGCGACCTGGCCGACGGCTGGATCGAGTTCGGCACCGTGATCCTCGTGGGCTTCGCGATGGTGGCCCTCGTGGTCTTCGTCGAGCAGGCTCAGCGGCGCATCCCCGTGCAGTACGCGAAGCGGATGATCGGTCGGCGTTCCTACGGCGGTACGTCCACTTACATCCCGTTGAAGGTGAACCAGGCAGGTGTGATTCCTGTCATCTTCGCGTCGTCGCTGCTCTACATCCCGGCCTTGATCGCCCAGTTCTCGAACTCCACCGCAGGGTGGAAGACCTGGATCGAAGCCCACTTCGTCAAGGGTGACCACCCCTACTACATCGCGACGTACTTCCTCCTGATCGTGTTCTTCGCCTTCTTCTACGTGGCGATCTCGTTCAACCCCGAGGAAGTAGCCGACAACATGAAGAAGTATGGTGGCTTCATCCCGGGTATCCGGGCTGGTCGACCTACTGCTGAGTATCTGAGCTACGTGCTCAACCGGATCACTTGGCCGGGCTCGCTGTACTTGGGTCTGATCGCTCTTGTGCCGACGATGGCGTTGGCAGGCTTCGGTGGCGCCAATGCCAACTTCCCCTTCGGTGGGACGAGCATCCTCATCATCGTGGGTGTGGGGCTGGAGACCGTGAAGCAGATCGAGAGCCAGCTCCAGCAGCGCAATTACGAAGGGTTCCTCCGCTGATGCGAATCGTCCTCGTCGGACCGCCCGGTGCGGGCAAGGGCACGCAGGCCGCGTACCTTGCCAAGAACCTGGACATCCCGCACATCTCCACGGGTGACCTGTTCCGTGCCAACATCTCGCAGGGCACGGCGCTCGGGCTCGAGGCTCAGTCGTACATGAAGGCCGGCCAGCTCGTGCCGGACTCCGTGACGATCGGGATGGCCAAGGACCGCATGGAGCAGCCGGACGCCGTCAACGGCTTCCTGCTCGACGGGTTCCCGCGCAACGTGGCCCAGGCCGAGGCTCTGGACGCGATCCTCAAGGCCGGGCACGTCCAGCTGGACGCGGTCCTGGACCTGGAGGTCCCCGAGGACGAGGTCGTGAAGCGGATCGCGGGTCGCCGCATCTGCCGCAACGACAGTGCGCACGTCTTCCACGTGACGTACAACGCGCCGAAGACCGCAGGCGTCTGCGACGCCTGCGGCGGCGAGCTCTACCAGCGCGACGACGACTCCGAGGAGACCGTCCGCCGGCGCCTGGAGGTCTACCACACGGAGACCGAGCCGATCATCGACTACTACCGGTCGCAGAGCCTGGTGTCGACGATCTCCGCGCTCGGCAAGGTGGACGAGGTCACGGCGAAGGCCATGGCCGCGCTGAAGAAGTAACCCCGGTTCGTCCGATACGGCCGCGGTGCCCTTGAGGGGCGCCGCGGCCGTATCGTTGTTCTGTCCCGTGTACACGCAAGGAAGGGCCCCCGACGATGGTGCAGATCAAGACCCCCGAGCAGATCGCGAAGATGCGCGAGGCGGGACTGGTCGTCGCCGCCATCCACGCGGCGACCCGCGAGGCGGCCGTGCCGGGTGCCACGACCCGGGACCTGGACGAGGTCTCGCGGAAGGTCATCGCCGACCACGGGGCGAAGTCGAACTTCCTCGGGTACGGCGGCTTCCCCGCGACGATCTGCACCTCGGTGAACGAGGTCGTCGTCCACGGCATCCCCGACGAGAAGACCGTCCTCAAGGACGGCGACATCATCTCCATCGACGCCGGCGCGATCGTGGACGGCTGGCACGGTGACGCGGCCTTCACGGCCTTCGTGGGCACCGGCCACGCGCCCGAGCTCGTCGAGCTCTCCCGGGTGACGGAGGAGTCGATGTGGGCGGGCATCGCGGCGATGAAGCTCGGCAACCGGCTCGTCGACATCTCGAAGGCCATCGAGACGTACATCAAGCGGCAGCCCCGCCCGTCGGTCGGCGAGCACAGCCTCGGTCGGTACGGGATCGTCGAGGACTACGGCGGCCACGGCATCGGCACCGAGATGCACATGGACCCGCACCTGCTGAACTACGTCTCCCGCAAGCGCGGCAAGGGCCCGAAGCTGGTCCCCGGTCTCTGCCTGGCGATCGAGCCGATGGTCTCCCTGGGCACCCCGCACACCGAGGTCCTCAAGGACGACTGGACGGTCGTCACGACCGATGGCACCTGGTCCTCCCACTGGGAGCACTCGATCGCCCTCACCGAGGAGGGCCCCCTGGTCCTGACCGCGGTCGACGGCGGCAAGGCGAAGCTGGCGGAGCTGGGTGTCACGGCGGCGCCGGACCCGCTGGCGTAGCGCCGGATCCTCTCACGTACCCGCTTGCGTAATGATCTTCTACTGTGGGCAAACTTCCCGGATTCGTCTTTTCCAGGGGCCTGACGTAGACTGATGCGTCGGCTCTCGTGTACCCGTGTGTCCGCATACGGCGGCGAGAGTCGATCAAGGTAGCCGATTCGAAAGGCGAAGCGTGGCCAAGAAGCAAGGTGCCATCGAAATCGAGGGCACCGTGATCGAGTCCCTCCCGAACGCCATGTTCAAGGTGGAACTCCAGAACGGTCACAAGGTCCTCGCGCACATCTCCGGCAAGATGCGGATGCACTACATCCGAATCCTTCCGGACGACCGGGTCGTCGTGGAGCTCTCTCCGTACGACCTGACGCGTGGCCGGATCGTCTACCGGTACAAGTAGATCTTGCCCGCACCCCGCTTCACGGCGCGGGTGGTGGCACTGACCCGGAGAACCTCACATCCCATGAAGGTCAAGCCGAGCGTCAAGAAGATCTGCGACAAGTGCAAGGTGATCCGCCGTCACGGTCGGGTCATGGTCATTTGCGACAACCTGCGCCACAAGCAGCGCCAGGGCTGACGCACGCCGACCGACCTGCATTTCGCAGTTCTTCGCGCGACGCATAGCAGTACGTACATACGCAGAGCCCGTCGGGCCGTGTTCCACGGTTGACGGCACCTCCGGCGGGGGCCGGGGACCCGGACGTACCACTCTTCGAGACTTCGAAGGGTCGGCGGTCGGGAGCGGTTCTGCAGCAGACCCCCGAGAACACAGGAGCCATTGAATGGCACGCGTTTCCGGTGTTGACATCCCGCGCGAAAAGCGTGTGGTGGTCGCACTCACCTACGTCTTCGGCATCGGGCGTACCCGGTCCGAGGAGATTCTCGCCGCGACCGGCGTGAACGAGTCCACCCGTGTCCGTGACCTTGCCGAGGAAGACCTCGTCAAGATCCGTGAGTACGTGGACGCCAACCTCCAGACCGAGGGTGACCTCCGCCGCGAGATCGCCGCCGACATCCGCCGCAAGGTCGAGATCGGCTGCTACCAGGGCCTGCGCCACCGTCGTGGCCTGCCCGTTCGCGGTCAGCGCACCAGCACGAACGCTCGTACCCGCAAGGGCCCGCGTCGCGCCATCGCCGGCAAGAAGAAGCCGGGCAAGAAGTAGTCCTCAGCGGACGCTTGACCAAGCGGTCTTCGCTGTAGGACCGACCACCTCCCGTAGGAGTTATAGATGCCCCCCAAGGGTCGTCAGGGCGCTGCCAAGAAGGTGCGCCGCAAGGAAAAGAAGAACGTCGCTCACGGGCACGCCCACATCAAGAGCACGTTCAACAACACCATCGTCTCGATCACGGACCCCGCGGGCAACGTGATCTCCTGGGCCTCCGCCGGCCACGTCGGCTTCAAGGGCTCGCGCAAGTCCACCCCGTTCGCCGCGCAGATGGCCGCTGAGTCGGCCGCTCGCCGCGCGCAGGAGCACGGCATGCGCAAGGTCGACGTCTTCGTCAAGGGTCCGGGCTCCGGCCGCGAGACCGCGATCCGCTCCCTCCAGGCCACGGGCCTCGAGGTCGGTTCGATCCAGGACGTCACCCCCACGCCGCACAACGGCTGCCGTCCCCCCAAGCGCCGCCGCGTCTGACGCACGGCTGCTTGACCCAGGCTTCGGGCGGTACGGCTCTTCGGACCGTGCCGCCCGTACCCTTGTAGGTGCTACATCCCGTCGGGCGTCAAATAGTGGGCGTCCACGACAGAAGGACATAACGACATGCTGATCGCTCAGCGTCCGTCGCTGACCGAAGAGGTCGTCGACGAGTTCCGCTCCCGGTTCGTGATCGAGCCGCTGGAGCCGGGCTTCGGCTACACCCTCGGCAACTCCCTCCGCCGTACCCTCCTCTCCTCGATCCCGGGTGCCGCTGTCACCAGCATCCGCATCGACGGTGTCCTGCACGAGTTCACCACCGTGCCGGGCGTCAAGGAGGACGTCACCGACCTCATCCTGAACATCAAGCAGCTGGTCGTCTCCTCGGAGCACGACGAGCCGGTCGTGATGTACCTGCGCAAGCAGGGCCCGGGTCTGGTCACCGCCGCCGACATCGCGCCCCCGGCCGGTGTCGAGGTGCACAACCCCGACCTCGTCCTCGCCACGCTCAACGGCAAGGGCAAGCTGGAGATGGAGCTGACCGTCGAGCGCGGTCGCGGCTACGTCTCCGCTGTCCAGAACAAGCAGGCGGGCCAGGAGATCGGCCGTATTCCGGTCGACTCCATCTACTCGCCGGTGCTCAAGGTCACGTACAAGGTCGAGGCGACCCGTGTCGAGCAGCGCACCGACTTCGACAAGCTGATCGTCGACGTCGAGACCAAGCAGGCCATGCGCCCGCGTGACGCCATGGCGTCCGCCGGCAAGACCCTGGTCGAGCTGTTCGGTCTGGCGCGCGAGCTCAACATCGACGCCGAGGGCATCGACATGGGCCCGTCCCCCACGGACGCCGCCCTCGCCGCCGACCTGGCGCTGCCGATCGAGGAGCTCGAGCTCACCGTTCGTTCGTACAACTGCCTCAAGCGCGAGGGCATCCACTCCGTGGGTGAGCTCGTGGCGCGCTCCGAGGCCGACCTGCTCGACATCCGCAACTTCGGTGCGAAGTCGATCGACGAGGTCAAGGCGAAGCTGGCCGGTATGGGCCTCGCGCTGAAGGACTCGCCGCCCGGATTCGACCCGACCGCTGCCGCTGACGCCTTCGGCGCCGACGACGACGCGGATGCCGGTTTCGTCGAGACCGAGCAGTACTGATTCTCTTCCTGAGGATCGATTGACCTCTGCCGGCCGGTTTCGGCTGGTCGCGCAGTTCCCCGCGCCCCTTTAGGGGGCGCGGGGTCTCCGACGGGTGACCGCCCGCTCGGATACTGACCTCGGTACCTGATACGGCCGGGGCAGACACCAAGGAGAAACACCATGCCGCGTCCCGCGAAGGGTGCCCGCCTCGGCGGTTCCGCCGCTCACGAGCGTCTGCTGCTCGCCAACCTGGCGAAGTCCCTCTTCGAGCACGGCCGCATCACGACGACCGAGGCCAAGGCCCGTCGCCTGCGTCCCGTCGCCGAGCGCCTGATCAGCAAGGCGAAGAAGGGCGACATCCACAACCGTCGCCTGGTGCTGCAGACGATCACCGACAAGGGCATCGTCCACACCCTCTTCACCGAGATCGCCCCGCGTTACTCGGAGCGTCCGGGTGGTTACACCCGTATCACCAAGATCGGCAACCGTCGTGGCGACAACGCCCCGATGGCCGTGATCGAGCTGGTCGAGGGCGAGATCGCCAAGAAGGCGACCGTCGCCGAGGCCGAGGCCGCCACCGTGCGCGCCGTCAAGGAGGCCGACGCGGCCGCCGAGGCTCCGGCCGAGGAGTCGAAGGACGCGTAAGCGTTCCGACGAGTTTCTCGTGTGCGGGCCCGTACCCCCCTGGGGGTGCGGGCCCGTTCCCGTGTGTTTGATGGTTCGAGAGGATGGTTCCGCGTGAGCGATGACGTGCAGGACGGGTTCGTACGGGTACGCCTTGACCTGTCGTACGACGGCAAGGAGTTCTCCGGCTGGGCCAAGCAGCCCCAGGGCCGGCGCACCGTGCAGGGCGACATCGAGGCCGCGCTGCGGACCGTGACGCGGTCCACGGAGACGTACGAGCTGACCGTCGCCGGCCGGACCGACTCCGGGGTGCACGCGCGCGGTCAGGTCGCCCACGTCGACCTGCCCGTCGAGCTCTGGGAGGAGCACCGGGACAAGCTGCTCAGGCGGCTCGCGGGGCGGCTCTCCCACGACGTACGGGTGTGGAAGGTGGAAGAGGCCCCCGCCGGCTTCAACGCCCGGTTCTCGGCGATCTGGCGCCGCTACGCCTACCGCGTCACCGACAACCCCGGGGGCGTCGACCCGCTCCTGCGCGGGCACGTCCTGTGGCACGACTGGGCCCTCGACATGGACGCCATGAACGAGGCCGCGACCGCGCTCGTCGGCGAGCACGACTTCGCCGCGTACTGCAAGAAGCGCGAAGGGGCCACGACCATCCGCACCCTTCAGGTGCTGCGGTGGGAGCGGCGGGCCGACGGCATCCTCGAAGCGACCGTGAAGGCGGACGCCTTCTGCCACAACATGGTCCGCTCGCTCGTCGGCGCCATGCTCTTCGTCGGCGACGGACACCGGCCGGTCGACTGGCCCGGCAAGGTGCTCGCCGCCGGCGTGCGGGACTCGGCCGTCCACGTCGTACGGCCGCACGGCCTCACCCTCGAAGAGGTCGGCTACCCGGAGGACGCGCTCCTCGCCGCGCGCAGCAAGGAGGCCCGCAACAAGCGGTCACTCCCCGGGAGCGTTGGCTGCTGCTGAGGCCTGCGCGCGACCGCGGGCGTAGATCTGGTTGAACGCGAAGGTGCCGAGGTCGTCGCTGGCCTGGAAGACCGGCTTGTCGGCCTTGGTGACCTTCTTGCCGTTGGTGAAGCCCGCCTGCGTGAAGTAGGCGTAGCGGCCGGCCGAGTTCGCGCGGCGCAGGCAGACCGTGCCGTGACAGAACTCACGTACACCCGCGCCCGCGAGCGGCGCGATGCCGCCGGTGGCCTGGCCCTTCGCCTTCAGTGCCGCCGCCTCGGACGGGAAGACGGCCACGCCGACGGTGATCGCCACGCCGTCCTTCACGTAGGTGGCGCGCAGGAGCTTCTGGCAGCCGTTCTTCTTGAGGACGGCACCGAGACCGCCCTGCGTGACGGACGCGCAGTTCGTGGTGGCGGAGGTCGCGCCCTTCTTGTACGGGCGGCCGTTCATGCTCATCTTCTTGCCCGGGAACAGGCCGTCCGCGGTGAGCGGCGCCTTGTCCTTCTTCGGGTCCGAGATGTAGTCCTTCGGGTTCGGCGGGGGCGGCGGCGCCACCGAGGAGAACGTCGGCTCGGGCGTGGGGGAGCCGGTGGCGGAGACCGTGGGGGTGACGACCCCGCCGTTCTTCGACTCGTCGTTCGTCTTGTTCGTGGACACGACGGCCGTGGCGACGATCGCGCCCACGGCGACGGTCGCCAGCGCCCCGCCGCCGATCAGCAGCCAGCGCTTGCGGCGGCCACGGCTCGCCGAGGCGTCGGCGAGGGCACCCCAGTCGGGCGTCGGCCCGCCGCCCTGCGCCCCCGGGAAGGGGTCCGGCTGCTGCTGCCCCTGGCCCGGCTGCCCGCCGAACGGCTGCTGCCCGCCGTAGCCGGGCTGCTGCCCGTACCCCGGCTGCTGCCCTCCGTGGCCGGCCTGCTGCCCGTACCCCGGCTGCGGTCCGTGGCCCGGCTGTCCCTGCCCCTGCTGCTGCGGCTCCTGCGGCCACTGCGGTCCCCCAAAGCTCATGCCGCGCATCCTAATCCGGTTGGGCGAAGGGGACGCGTGCGGTGACAATGCACCCCATGGGACATGTCGAGGCCGCACATCTTGAGTACTACCTTCCGGACGGGCGGGTCCTGCTCGGGGACGTCTCCTTCCGCGTCGGGGAGGGCGCCGTCGTCGCCCTCGTCGGAGCCAACGGCGCCGGCAAGACCACACTGCTCCGGCTGATCTCCGGGGAGCTCCAGCCGCACGGAGGCTCGGTCACCGTCAGCGGCGGCCTGGGCGTCATGCCGCAGTTCATCGGCTCCGTACGGGACGCGTCCACCGTCCGTGACCTGCTGGTCTCGGTGGCGCAGCCGCGGATCCGGGAGGCCGCGAAGGCGGTCGACGAGGCCGAGCACCTGATCATGACGGTCGACGACGAGGCCGCGCAGATGAAGTACGCGCAGGCCCTCAGCGACTGGGCCGAGGTGCAGGGGTACGAGGCCGAGACGGCCTGGGACATCTGCACCATGGCGGCGCTCGGCATGCCGTACGAGAAGGCGCAGTTCCGGGAGGTGCGGACGCTCTCCGGCGGTGAGCAGAAGCGCCTGGTCCTGGAATCGCTGCTGCGCGGCCCCGACGAGGTGCTGCTCCTCGACGAGCCGGACAACTACCTCGACGTGCCCGGCAAGCGGTGGCTGGAGGAGCGGCTGCGGGAGACCCGCAAGACCGTGCTCTTCATCTCCCACGACCGGGAGCTGCTCTCCCGGGGAGCCCAGAAGATCGTCGCGGTCGAGCCCGGCCCGGCCGGCTCGGACGTGTGGGTGCACGGCGGCGGCTTCGACACCTTCCACGAGGCGCGGCGCGAGCGGTTCGCGCGCTTCGAGGAGCTGAAGCGGCGCTGGGAGGAGAAGCACGCCCAGCTGAAGAAGCTGGTCGTCAACCTGCGGCAGGCGGCGTCGGTCTCCCACGACATGGCCTCGCGGTACGCGGCGGCGCAGACCCGGCTGCGGAAGTTCGAGGAGGCGGGTCCGCCGCCGGAGCCGCCGCGCGAGCAGGACATCAAGATGCGGCTGCGCGGCGGGCGCACCGGGGTGCGGGCCGTGACCGTGGAGAACCTCGAGCTGACCGGTCTCATGAAGCCGTTCTCGCTGGAGATCTTCTACGGGGAGCGGGTCGGCGTCCTCGGGTCGAACGGCTCCGGGAAGTCGCACTTCCTGCGGCTGCTCGCGGGGGACCCCACGGTCGCCCACACGGGCGACTGGAAGCTGGGCGCGCGGGTCGTGCCCGGGCACTTCGCGCAGACCCACGCGCACCCGGAGCTGGCCGGGCGGCCGCTCGTCGACATCCTGTGGACGGAGCACGCCAAGGACCGGGGCGGCGCGATGTCGATGCTGCGGCGGTACGAGCTGGAGCGGCAGGGCGACCAGTCGTTCGACAAGCTGTCCGGCGGGCAGCAGGCGCGGTTCCAGATCCTGCTGATGGAGCTGGCGGGCACGACGGCGCTGCTCCTCGACGAGCCGACGGACAACCTGGACCTGGAGTCGGCCGAGGCGCTCCAGGACGGCCTGGAGTCGTACGACGGGACGGTCCTTGCGGTCACCCACGACCGCTGGTTCGCGAAGAGCTTCGACCGGTTCCTGGTGTTCGGGTCCGACGGAGTCGTACGGGAGACGACGGAGCCGGTCTGGGACGAGCGACGGGTCGAGCGGGCGCGGTGACCCGGGTCGGTCGGCGGGCGCCTGGGGCACGCGTCGACGGACGGAGTCCGGCGCAGCCGGGCGAAGCCGGGGAGGCCCCCTGGGGCCTCCCCGTGCGAGGGCGGCGTAGAGGAGTGGTCCTGGTGTCTCGCGGCGTTTTGACCCGTCCGGGGTGGCGCGGGTACTGTTGCGGTTTGTTATGCGTATGGGATTTGTCGTTCTCACACGACGGGCCCTTACGCAGGTTCCCTGGAGCAGTTACCAGTGGCTCGCATACGGGCAGCGTCCCGGCAGTGCAGGCCCCAGCTGCATGATCGCTTCAGGTGTGTCTGGACTCCATCCACTGAAGAAGCGAAGGCTACGAAGTGCGTACGTACAGCCCCAAGCCCGGCGATGTCACTCGCCAGTGGCACATCATTGACGCGCAGGACATCGTCCTGGGCCGTCTGGCGACCACGGCTGCGAACCTCCTCCGAGGCAAGCACAAGCCGATCTACGCCCCGCACATGGACATGGGCGACTTCGTCATCATCATCAATGCTGACAAGGTCCACCTGTCCGGCAACAAGAAGACCCAGAAGCTGGCGTACCGCCACTCCGGCTTCCCGGGTGGTCTCCGCTCCGTCCGTTACGACGAGCTGCTGGAGAAGAACCCCGAGAAGGCCGTCGAGAAGGCCATCAAGGGCATGATCCCCAAGAACACCCTGGGCCGTCAGATGCTCTCGAAGCTGAAGGTCTACGCGGGCCCGAACCACCCGCACGCTGCGCAGCAGCCGGTTGCGTTCGAGATCACCCAGGTCGCGCAGTAGTTCCGGCCACACCCCCTAAGAACGAAAGAAATCTGAGGAGCATCGTGGCCGAGACCACCCCCGAGACCCCCGTCGACGAGTTCGAGGGCGTTGAGGAGTACACCACCGAGACCGAGCTCGTCGAGGGTGAGTACACCTCCGAGTCGCTCGCGTCCCGCTTCGGCGACCCGCAGCCGGCCGCCGGCCTGGGCCGTCGCAAGAACGCCATTGCCCGCGTCCGGATCGTTCCGGGCACCGGCAAGTGGAAGATCAACGGTCGCACCCTTGAGGACTACTTCCCCAACAAGGTGCACCAGCAGGAAGTCAACGAGCCCTTCAAGGTGCTCGAGCTCGACAACCGCTACGACGTCATCGCCCGCATCGCGGGTGGCGGTGTCTCCGGCCAGGCCGGCGCCCTGCGCCTCGGTGTGGCCCGTGCGCTGAACGAGGCGGACGTCGAGAACAACCGCCCGGCGCTGAAGAAGGCCGGCTTCCTCTCCCGCGACGACCGTGCGGTCGAGCGCAAGAAGGCCGGTCTCAAGAAGGCCCGTAAGGCCCCGCAGTACAGCAAGCGTTAATCACGCCTGCTCGGACTGTTTTCGTACGCCCCGGCGGCACTGCCCGTGCCGTCGGGGCGTACGTTTTTTCATAACCATTTCCACCTTTTCCACCTTGACGTTCATCTTTCATCGGCTTGGGCACGTATTTTCGGAGGACAGCTGTGGGACGACTCTTCGGCACGGACGGCGTGCGCGGCGTCGCCAACGCGGACCTGACGGCGGAGCTGGCGCTCGGTCTCTCGGTCGCGGCGGCACACGTACTGGCCGAAGCGGGCACCTTCGAGGGCCACCGGCCGACCGCCGTGGTCGGACGGGACCCGCGCGCGTCGGGAGAGTTCCTGGAAGCGGCCGTCGTGGCGGGTCTCGCCAGCGCCGGTGTCGACGTGCTGCGCGTCGGCGTCCTCCCCACCCCCGCCGTGGCCCACCTCACCGGCGTCCTCGGCGCCGACCTCGGCGTGATGCTCTCCGCCAGCCACAACGCGATGCCCGACAACGGCATCAAGTTCTTCGCCCGCGGCGGCCACAAGCTCGCCGACGACCTCGAGGACCGCATCGAGTCCGTCTACGAGGAGCACCGCACCGGCGCTCCCTGGGCGCGTCCGACCGGTGCCGGCGTCGGTCGGGTCCGCGACTACGACGAGGGCTTCGAGACGTACGTCTCCCACCTCCTCACCGTCCTCCCCAACCGTCTCGACGGCCTCAAGGTCGTCCTCGACGAGGCCCACGGCGCCGCCTCCCACGTCTCGCCCGAGGCCTTCACCCGGGCCGGCGCCCAGGTCGTCACCATCGGCGCCGAGCCGGACGGCCTCAACATCAACGACGGCTGCGGCTCCACCCACCTGGGTCTGCTCCGCGCCGCCGTCGTCGAGCACGGCGCCGACCTCGGCATCGCGCACGACGGCGACGCCGACCGCTGCCTCGCCGTGGACGCCGCGGGCAACGAGGTCGACGGCGACCAGATCCTCGCCGTGCTCTCCCTCGCCATGCGCGAGGCCGGGACGCTGCGCGGCGACACCGTCGTCGCGACCGTCATGTCCAACCTGGGCTTCAAGCTCGCCATGGAGCGCGAGGGCCTGAACCTCGTCCAGACCGCGGTCGGCGACCGCTACGTCCTGGAGTCCATGAAGGAGAACGGCTACGCGCTCGGCGGCGAGCAGTCCGGGCACGTCATCGTGCTCGACCACGCCACCACCGGCGACGGCACCCTCACCGGCCTGATGCTCGCCGCCCGGATCGCCGCCACCGGCAAGTCCCTCGCGGAGCTCGCCGGCGTGATGGAGCGCCTCCCGCAGATCCTCATCAACGTCCCGGACGTCGACAAGTCCCGTGTGAAGACCTCCGGCGACCTCGCCGCCGCGGTCACCGCCGCCGAGACGGAGCTCGGCGCCACCGGCCGTGTCCTGCTGCGCCCCTCCGGCACCGAGCCGCTGGTCCGCGTCATGGTCGAGGCCGCCGACATCGAGCAGGCCCGCGCGGTCGCGCAGCGCCTGGCGGACGTCGTGAAGTCCGCGCTGGGCTAGGCTTTCTGAAGCACCGTCATGCAGCGGGGGAGGCCCCGTCGCACCCGGAGTCCGGGCGCGACGGGGCCTCCTTGTCGTTCCGGACGCCCCAGGCCCTCAGGCGGTCTTCGGCTTGCGCCGCCAGCGGCCGCGCTGGGTGCGCCACAGCAGCTTCTGCCCGTACAGCGTCAGTACTCCGGCCAGCACGATGCCGGAGAGGTTGAGCAGCAGCTGCTCGACCGAGCCCCACATCTGGCCCACCTCGCCGTAGCTGAGCGCCACCGCCGCGTTCGCGCCCGCCGGGACGGTCGTCACCGAGATCGCCACGCCCACCAGGGCGCCCGACTTGGAGGACGTGAGCGAGAGCATGCCGGCCACGCCCGCGAGCAGCGCCACGACGAAGGAGAACGGGTCCGGCTTCCAGATGAAGCTGGTCTGCGGGCGGCCCGCGTCCAGCTGCTCCTTGCTGAACAGGTCGAGCGCGTCCATCCCCAGGCTGAAGACCGTGGTGGCCGCGATCGCCACCGCGAAGCCGACGAGCAGCGCGATCAGCGAACGGACGGCGAGCTTCGGGGCCCGCTGCACCACCGCCGTACAGATCCCGGCGAGCGGGCCGAACTCCGGGCCGACGGCCATGGCGCCCACGATCAGGATCGAGTTGTCCAGGACGACACCGCAGGCCGCGATCATGGTCGCCAGGATCATGAACGCGCTGTACGTGATCGAGAGCGTCGACTCCTCGTGGGTCGCGCCCGTCAGCTGCTCCCAGATCACCGCGTCCGCGGGCTCGCCGGGTGCCTCCTTCTCCGCCGCGTCGGCGCGCGTGGAGAGGGAGAGGTCGATGTCCTCGACGGCGATCGAACCGTCCTGATCGATCCTCAGCTCGCGCAGGCCGTTGAGGAGTTCATGGCCGGCCTCGCGGGCCACGTCGCACAGGACGACGTCACCGACCGGGTCCCGGGCCGCGCCCGGCAGCACCACCAAATGCGCGGTTCCGACCGTCGACTCGATCATTTCGACGGCGGCCCGGGTGCGGTCGGACGGGACGATCAACCGGAGATGCAGCATGCCGTGAGCTTACGGAGGTCAGAGCTTCCGGAGGCTCAGCCGCTGCACCTTGTGGTCGGGGCCCTTGCGGACGACGAGGGTGGCGCGGCCGCGGGTCGGGGCCACGTTCTCCAGCAGGTTGACCTTGTTGATGGTCCGCCACATCGTGCGGGCGTAGTCGAGCGCCTCGTCCTCGGAGACCTGCGTGTACCGCTGGAAGTACGAGGACGGGTTCTGGAACGCGGTGTCGCGCAGCTTGCGGAAGCGGTTGAGGTACCAGCGCTCGATGTCCTCCGGCCGCGCGTCCACGTACACCGAGAAGTCGAAGTAGTCGGCGAGACCGACGCGGGTGCGGCCGTCCAGGCCGGGCAGGGCCGGCTGGAGGACGTTCAGCCCCTCCACGATGAGGATGTCGGGGCGGCGGACGACGAGCCGCTCGCCCGGCACGCGGTCGTAGATCAGGTGCGAGTAGACCGGGGCCGTGACCTCCTCCTTGCCCGCCTTGATGTCCGCGACGAACCGGGTCAGCGCCCGGCGGTCGTACGACTCGGGGAAGCCCTTGCGGGCCATGAGGCCGCGCGCCTTCAGCTCCTCCATCGGATAGAGGAAGGCGTCCGTGGTCACCAGCTCCACGCGCGGGTGCTCCGGCCAGCGGGCGAGGAGGGCCTGGAGCAGTCGGGAGACCGTCGACTTGCCGACGGCGACCGAACCGGCGACCCCTATGACGAACGGGGTGCCGCGCTGCTCCGCGCTCTCGCCCAGGAAGGTGTTGAGGGCGCCGCGCAGGCCGCTGGTGGCCTGCACGTAGAGGTTGAGCAGCCGGGAGAGCGGGAGGTAGACGTCCCGGACCTCGTCGAGGTCGATGACGTCCCCGAGGCCGCGGAGCCGCTCGACCTCGTCGGCGGTGAGGGGCAGCGGCGTCTTGTCGCGGAGGTCGCTCCACTCGGCGCGGGTGAGGTCGACGTACGGGGTCGCCTCGGAGGGCCGGCGGTGGCCGGTACCGCTCCGGGGGGTGCCGGAGCCGTTCCCGGGGCTTGCGGTGCCGTTCCGGGGGGTGCCGGAGCCGTTCCCGGGGCTTGCGGTGCTGTTTCCCGGGCTTCCGGGGCTGGTCCCGTTCCCGGGGCTGCCGGTCCCGTTGCCGGGGCCTCCGGTCCCGGCGCCGTCGCGGGGACCTTCTCCGTTGGAGCTTCGTGGCGGCGAAGTGATCACGCTGCCATTGTCGTGGGTCGGCGGCGTCCGTGGGCCGTGGGGTCGGTCACGCGACAAAAGCCTCCGTCCGGCCGCAGCCCCGGGGCGATCATGCCGGGGTGTCGCGTGCCCCGGATCTCACGCGGGGCAGGGTCCGGCCGGCTGCCGACGCGCTGCCGCCGAACTCCGCAGACTCCGGCCTTCCGGCCGCCTTCCGTCCTACGCTTCCGACATGTGCGGAATCGTGGGATACGCCGGCGGGCAGTCGGCGCTTGATGTGGTGGTCGCGGGCCTCAAGCGGCTCGAATACCGGGGCTACGACTCGGCCGGTGTCGCGGTGCTCTCCGACGGGGGACTCGCCGCGGCCAAGAAGGCGGGCAAGCTCGTCAACCTGGAGAAGGAGCTCGTGGACCGGCCGCTGGCCGGCGGCTCCGTGGGCATCGGGCACACCCGGTGGGCCACCCACGGCGGGCCGACCGACCTCAACGCGCACCCGCACCTGGACAACGCCGGGCGCGTCGCCGTCGTCCACAACGGCATCATCGAGAACTTCGCCGCCCTCCGCGAAGAGCTGGCCGAGCGCGGCCACGACCTGCTCTCCGAGACCGACACCGAGGTCGTCGCCCACCTCCTCGCCGAGGAGTTCTCCTCCGCAGGGGACCTGGCCGAGGCCATGCGGCTCGTCTGCCGCCGCCTCGACGGGGCCTTCACCCTCGTCGCCGTCCACGCCGACCAGCCCGACGTGGTCGTCGGCGCCCGCCGGAACTCCCCGCTCGTCGTCGGCGTCGGAGAGGGCGAGAACTTCCTCGCCTCCGACGTGTCCGCCTTCATCGCCCACACCCGCTCGGCGATCGAACTCGGCCAGGACCAGGTCGTCGAGCTCACCCGGGACGGCGTCACCGTCACCGACTTCGACGGGGTGCCCGCCGACGTACGGGCCTACCACGTCGACTGGGACGCCTCCGCCGCCGAGAAGGGCGGCTACGACTACTTCATGCTCAAGGAGATCGCCGAGCAGCCCAAGGCCGTCTCCGACACCCTCCTCGGGCGGATCGACGGGGCCGGCCGGCTCACCCTCGACGAGGTACGCATCCCCGACGCCGTGCTCCGCGAGGCCGACAAGGTCGTCATCATCGCCTGCGGCACCGCCTTCCACGCCGGCCTCATCGCCAAGTACGCCATCGAGCACTGGACCCGCATCCCCTGCGAGGTCGAGCTCGCCAGCGAGTTCCGCTACCGGGACCCGATCCTCGGCCAGAAGACCCTGGTCATCGCGATCTCCCAGTCCGGCGAGACCATGGACACCCTCATGGCGCTCCGGCACGCCCGCGAGCAGGGCGCCAAGGTCCTCGCCGTCTGCAACACGAACGGTTCGACGATTCCGCGTGAGTCCGACGCCGTGCTCTACACCCACGCCGGGCCCGAGGTCGCCGTAGCCTCGACCAAGGCCTTCCTGACGCAGCTCGTCGCCTGCTACCTGCTCGCGCTCTACCTCGGGCAGGTGCGCGGCACCAAGTGGGGCGACGAGATCCATGCCGTGGTGCGTGAGCTCGCCCGCATCGGCGACGAGGTCGAGCGGGTCCTGGAGACGATGGAGCCGGTCCGGGCCCTCGCCCGCTCCCTCGCCCACAAGAACACCGTCCTCTTCCTCGGCCGGCACGTCGGCTACCCGGTGGCCCTGGAGGGCGCGCTGAAGCTCAAGGAGCTCGCGTACATGCACGCCGAGGGCTTCGCCGCCGGAGAGCTCAAGCACGGCCCGATCGCGCTCATCGAGGAGGACCTGCCGGTCGTCGTCGTGGTGCCCTCGCCCAAGGGACGCTCCGTCCTCCACGACAAGATCGTCTCCAACATCCAGGAGATCCGGGCCCGCGGTGCGCGGACCATCGTGATCGCCGAGGAGGGCGACGAGGCCGTCGTCCCGTACGCCGACCACCTCATCCGGATCCCGGCGACGCCTACGCTGCTCCAGCCGCTGGTCTCCACGGTGCCGCTCCAGGTCTTCGCCTGCGAGCTCGCCACCGCGCGGGGCAACGAGGTCGACCAGCCGCGCAACCTGGCCAAGTCCGTGACCGTGGAGTGAGTGGGAAATGATCATTGGGGTGGGGATCGACGTGGCGGAGATCGACCGGTTCGCCGCGTCGATCGAGCGCACACCGGGGCTGCTCCAGCGCCTCTTCGTCGAACGCGAGCTGCTGCTCCCGAGCGGCGAACGGCGCGGGCCGGCCTCGCTCGCGGTGCGGTTCGCCGCGAAGGAGGCCCTGGCGAAGGCGCTCGGCGCGCCGGGCGGGCTGCACTGGACGGACGCCGAGGTGTACGTCGAGGGGACCGGGCAGCCGCGGCTCCGGGTGCGGGGGACGGTGGCGGCGCGGGCGGCGGAGCTGGGCGTGAAGCACTGGCACGTCTCGCTGAGCCACGACGCGGGGGTGGCCTCGGCCGTGGTGATCGCCGAGGGGTGAGGCCGGTGCGAGGACCGGGGCCCGACCGCTGCTTCGGCGGTCGGGCCCCGGTCGTCTGCGCGCGGCTGCCAGGGCCGGCGGCGGGTTGTGTGTGCCGCGCGCGTCTCAGGGGGTGTCGTCCTGTTCGGTCGCCGTCGTACGGCGGCGTCGGTGGGCCAGGACGAGGGCCGCGGCGCCCAGGGCGGCGAGGCTCGTCGCCGCGAGGGTGACGGGGAGGACGCGGCTGCCGGTGGTGGCGAGACTTCCGTTGTCGCCGCCCGTGGGGGCGGTGGGGGCTATGGGGGTGGTGGAGGCGGTGGCGGTCGTGACGTCGGTGGTGCCCGTGGGTGTGGACGGGGGAGTGGTGGTCGGCTGTTCCGTTGCTCCGGGCGGTGGTGGGGGTGTGGTTGGCGTCGGCGTCGGCGTTGTGGAGTCCGAGGGCGTGGGCTCGGGGGTGGTCGCGGTCGGTGTCGGGTCCGTCGGGGTCGGTCCCGTCGGGTCCGTCGGCGTCGGTTCTGGGGTCGTGGGCTCCGGGGGCGTCGGTTCCGGGGTCGGCTCCGGGGGTGTCTTCCGTACCGTCTGGGTGACCGCTCCGCCCGCCACCGTGTAGAGCGTGTGCTCCTCCGTGTCCAGGGCGAGCGCCGAGGGCCGTTCGCCCGTCGGGATCGTCTCCGTCACCTCACCCTTCGCCGGGTCGACGACCGCCACGGACGAGGCGCCGGTCCGTGCCGCGTACAGGATCGCGGTCCCCGGGTCGTACGCGAGGGCCTTCGGGTTGCCGTCGACGGCGACCGTGCCGGTGACCTTCCGCTCCTCCAGGTCGACGACCGAGACCGTACCGGCGGCGAGGTTGGCCACGTATCCCGTGCGGCCCACCGGGTCGACCGTGACGCCCATGCTGCCGAGGGCGGTCGTGCCGAGGCTGACGGTGCCCGTGAGGCGGCCGGTGGCGCCGTCGACGGCGTTGAGGACGTTGCGGTAGACGACGGAGCCGTTCTCGACGGCGCCGCCGACGTAGGTCGCGTACCCCGTGTGGTGGGTGGTGTCGACGGCGAGTCCGGCCGGGTGGAAGGGGAGGACGACGGGGTCGCCGACGGGCGTGCCGGTGGCCGTGTCGTACACCGTCACCGATTTGGCGGCCTGGTTGCCGACGTACAGCCGTCCCTGCCCCGGGTCGGCGGCGAGGTGGGTGACGCTGCCGTCGAGGGTGATGCGGTGGTCGGTGAGGGTGCGGCCCGCGGTGTCGTAGACGGCGATACGGGTCGACAGGCCGAGGTAGAGGGTGCCGGCGGCGCCGAGGGCCATCACCGTGGCCGGGGCCGGGAGTTCGACGGGGTCGCCGACGGGCGCGCCGGTGGAGGTGTCGTAGGCCGTGAGGCGGTGGGCCGTGCCGTCGCTGCTGCTGACGTAGAGGCGGCCGGCGGCCGGGTCGACCTCGGCGTCGAGGGCGCTGCCGGAGGGCGGGGTGAGGGTGCGGAGGGTCTCGTGGAGGTTCTCGGGGAGGGGTGGCGGCGGCGTTGCCGCCGTGCTCGCGAGGACGAGCACGGCGGCGGCCGTCAGGAGGGCGGTTCTCACTGGAAGGTCACCGGCACGTAGACGTCGTACTTCCGGTCGGAGCTGTCGAAGTGGTCCGCGCGGGTGACGATCGCGCAGGTCACGCCCCCCTGGCCACAGGTGACGGCGTCGGAGAGCTTGGCCTTGACGTGGATCTGGACGGAGAAGGAGCCGAGGCCGCCGGACTCGGTGAACGGGGAGGAGTTGGACGGGGACATCCAGTACCAGTCGCTGTTCACCCAGTGGGAGGCGCCGGTGGTGCCGGTCTCGTCCTGGCCGCCGAGGCAGGGGGTGGGCTTGCTGTTCCAGGTGGCCGGGTCGGAGGTGTTCACCCCCGCGGGTATCGCGCAGAGCCCCACGTAGACGCCCTGGTCGGGGTTGTAGCCGGAGCCGGTGACGGTGACGTTCGCGCCGGCGGCGGAGGCGGTGTTCGGGGCGGTCAGGGAGAGGTTGTAGCTGCGGGTGCTGTCGGTGACGGTGCGGCCGGCGGTGGCCGCGGAGGCGGCGGAGGCGAGGCCGACGGTGAGGGCGGCGGCGGAGGCGAGGGTGAGGGCGGTGCGGGCGAGGGTGCGGGTGCTGGTGCGCATGGCGGAGCGGCCTTTCCAGGCGATGGCTAGTTAGGTAAGGCAAACCTAAGTTGATCGATGAGGGGGCGTCAACCCTCGCTTTCGGGCGGGCGCTTGGGCCCCTCGGCGCTCCGGGCGGAGGCCCGAGGACTGCGGCAGACTGCTGGACATGCGTACCGCTCACCGCGTGGAGACCGTCCGGGCCGCCGAGGCCGCACTCATGGCCCGCCTCCCGGAAGGCGCCCTCATGCAGCGGGCCGCCGCCGGACTCGCCGCCGCCTGCCGCGGCCTGCTGCCGCGGGTGTACGGGGCGAGGGTCGTGCTGCTCGTCGGCAGCGGCGACAACGGCGGCGACGCGCTGTACGCCGGGGCCCGGCTCGCCCGGCGCGGGGCCGGCGTCACCGCCGTACTCCTCGGGGACCGGGCCCACGAGGGCGGGCTCGCGGCGCTCCGGGGCGCCGGCGGGCGGATCACCGACGACCCCTTCGAGGCGCTGGCCGTCGCCGACCTCGTCCTCGACGGCATCACCGGCATCGGCGGGCGGGGCGGGCTCCGGGCCGACGCCGTCCCCGTCGCCCGGGCCGCGCGCGGCTCCGACGCGGTCGTCGTCGCCGTCGACCTGCCGAGCGGCGTCGACGCCGACACGGGCGAGGTGGCCGGGGAGGCGCTGCGGGCCGACGCGACGGTGACCTTCGGGACGTACAAGCCGGGGCTGCTCGTCGACCCGGCGCGGGAGTACGCGGGGGCGCTGCGGCTCGTCGACATCGGCCTCGGGCCCTTCCTCCCCGGAGTGCCGGAGATGGAGGCCCTCCAGCACGAGGACGTCGCACGGCTGCTGCCCGTGCCGGGCGCCGAGAGCGACAAGTACCGGCGCGGGGTCCTCGGCGTCGTCGCCGGCTCCCCCCGCTACCCCGGCGCGGCGGTCCTCGCGGTGGCGGGGGCGCTGCGGGGCGGGGCCGGGGCCGTCCGGTACGTCGGGCCCGCGGGGGACGCGGTGCTCGCGCGGCACCCGGAGACGCTGGTGCACTCCGGGCGGCCGGAGATGGCCGGGCGGGTACAGGCCTGGGTCGTCGGACCCGGGCTCGGCGAGGGGCCCGGGCCCGGCGTCGCGGTCGCCGAGGTCCTCGCCTCCGACGTGCCGGTGCTCGTCGACGCGGACGGCCTGCGGGGGCTGGACCCGGCGGTCGTACGGGCCCGCCCGGCGCCGACTCTGCTCACCCCGCACGCGGGGGAGGCGGCGGCGCTGCTGGGCGTGGCCCGGGAGGAGGTGGAGGCGGGACGACTCGCGGCGGTACGGGAGCTGGCGGGGCGCTTCGGGGCGACGGTGCTGCTCAAGGGGTCGACGACGCTGGTGTGCGGGCCGGAGGGCGGGCCGGTACGGGTGAACCCGACGGGGACGCCGTGGCTGGCGACGGCGGGGAGCGGCGACGTCCTGTCCGGGCTGGCGGGGTCGCTGCTGGCGGCGGGTCTTTCGGTGGTGGACGCGGCGTCGGCCGCGGCGTATCTGCACGGGTTGGCGGCGCGGCGGGCGTCTGCCGCGCGGGGCTCGGCGGGGCCGGTGCCGGCGGTGGCGGCGGGGCCGGTGACGGCCGGCGAGGTGGCGGAGTCCCTGCGGGGGGCGTGGGGGGACGTGACGGCGTCGGCGTAGCGGGGTGGGGGCTGGATTCCCCCACCCCACCCCTTCCCGAAACCCTGCCGGGGGCTGGTGGGTGCGTCAGGGGAGGGGGGCCCGTGGGCTGCGCCCCGGGGGCTGGGCCGCGATCCCTCCCGGTAGCGGCTCGTCCGCGCCCACTCGGGCGAACCCGTTGCCCCACCCGCGCGACCCGGCGCGCTCCGAGCGGCCGGCGGGGATTGGGTGGGTCGGGTGATCATCCGGAGAAGTCGTACCGCGCCGCTGTTGTTCGTCCTCGCCGCCGTCCTCGCCCTCGGGCCCACCGCCGCCGTCGCCGACACGCCCGAGCCGCTCGTGCCCGGGGTGCCCGGTGGCGGGCGGGCCGAGTACCCGATGGACACGCCCGATCAGGTGCTGCCTCCGTTGCAGTCCCAGGGCGGCGTGCCCGTGCCCGAGCCCGAGGAGGGGGTGGACGAGCTGGTCGAGTACCTGCCGCGGAGTGTCGTCGGGGCCGCCTGCACCGCCACCGCCGGGACCTACCAGCGGCAGGTCGAGCGGTTGCTCGGACTGGCGGTGGACGGGCGGCAGTCCCGTGCCGACTGCAAGGCCGTCAAGGCGTTCCAGGTGAGGGAGAAGATCAAGCCCGCCAACGGGTACGCCGGGCCCGTCACCTGGGCCCGGGCCGAGTTGCTCGCCGCGCGGAAGAACCTGGATCCGGGGCGGCGCTGCCCCGTGAAGAAGTACGCCGTGGCCTGCGTCGATCTCGATCGGCAGCTGATGTGGGTGCGGAAGGGCAAGAAGGTGACCTATCGGGTGGTGAACGTGCGGAGCGGGCGGTCCGGGTACGCGACCCGGACCGGCTGGCACAGCGTCTACTGGCGCCACAAGGACCACTGGTCGTCCATCTACAACACCCCCATGCCGTACTCCCAGTTCTTCAGCGGCGGCCAGGCCTTCCACGCCGTCTACGGGCAGATCGCCACGCCCGGCGGCAGCCGCGGCTGCGTCAATCTCCGCCACGCCGACGCCCGGAAACTCTGGGACGTCCTGCGCAAGGGTGACCGGGTCTACATCTGGGGGAAGCGGCCCGGTAGCTGACACCTGAGAGACTGGGCGCGATGACTGAGACACCTCCGCCCCGCAGAGCCCGCGCCGAGATCGACCTCGGCGCGCTGCGTGCGAACGTCCGCACGCTGCGCGCCCGCGTCGCCCCCCACGTCCGGATCATGGCCGTGGTCAAGGCCGACGCGTACGGACACGGCGCCGTGCGCTGTGCCCGCGCCGCCCTCGAAGCGGGCGCGGACTGGCTCGGTACGGCCACCCCGCACGAGGCGCTCGCCCTGCGCGCCGCCGGGATCACCGATGTCCCCGTCATGTGCTGGCTCTGGACCCCCGGCGACCCCTGGGACCAGGGCATCGAGGCCGGTCTCGACATGTCCGTGAGCGGCATGTGGGCCTTGGAGGAGGTCGTCGAGGCCGCGCGGGCGACCGGGAAGACGGCGCGCATCCAGCTCAAGGCCGACACCGGGCTCGGGCGCAACGGCTGCCAGCCCGCCGACTGGCCCGAGCTCGTCGGGGCGGCGCTGAAGGCCGAGGCCGAGGGGCTCGTGAAGGTCACCGGGCTGTGGTCGCACCTCGCCTGCGCCGACGAGCCCCACCACCCCTCCATCGCCGCCCAGCTCGACGTCTTCCGTTCGATGCTCGCCGACGCGGAGGAGGCGGGCATCAGGCCCGAGGTCCGGCACATCGCGAACTCGCCGGCCACCCTCACCCTGCCCGAGGCCCACTTCGATCTGGTCCGGCCCGGCATCGCCCTGTACGGCGTCTCGCCGAGCCCCGAGCTCGGCACCTCCGCCGACCTGGGGCTCCGGCCCGTCATGTCGCTCAAGGCGAGCGTCGCCCTCGTGAAGCACGTGCCCGCCGGGCACGGGGTGAGCTACGGGCACCACTACGTCACCGGCGAGGAGACCACGCTCGGTCTCGTCCCGCTCGGATACGCCGACGGCGTCCCCCGGCACGCCTCCGGCCGCGGCCCGGTCCTCGTCGGCGGCACGGTCCGTACGGTCGCCGGGCGCGTCGCCATGGATCAGTTCGTCGTCGACCTCGGCGGGGACACCCCCGAGCCCGGCACCGAGGCCGTGCTCTTCGGCCCCGGCGACCGGGGCGAGCCGACGGCCGAGGACTGGGCGGTGGCCGCCGGCACCATCGCGTACGAGATCGTCACCCGGATCGGGGCGCGCGTCGCGCGCGTCTACCTGGACGAATAGGGGTTCTTCGTGGGCGAGTCCAGGAGTTGGCGGCGGGCCGGGTTCGCCGGGGCCGCGATAGGCGTCCTCGCCGCGGGCGCCGCCGCCGGAGTCGCCGTCGAGCGGCTCACGGTCGGCCGTTCCGTACGCCAGAAGGCCCGGCTCGCCCTGGACTCCACCGGCCCGTACGGGAGCCTCCGCGGCACCTCGGGCCGGGCGCTCGCCGAGGACGCGACCGTCCTGTACTACGAGGTCGACGAGGTCGACGAGGCGGGTGACTCCGGACCGGGCACGTCCGGCGGGCGCCGGCGGCGGCTCTTCGGGCGCAAGGAGCCCGCCCCCGTCACCGTCGTCTTCAGCCACGGCTACTGCCTCAACCAGGACTCCTGGCACTTCCAGCGGGCCGCCCTCCGCGGTCTCGTCCGTACCGTCCACTGGGACCAGCGCAGCCACGGCCGCTCCGGCCACGGCGTCGCCCAGTCCGGGCCCGACGGGGTGCCCGTCTCCATCGACCAGCTCGGCCGCGACCTCAAGGCCGTCCTCGACGTCGCCGCGCCCGAGGGCCCGCTCGTCCTGGTCGGGCACTCGATGGGCGGCATGACGGTGATGGCGCTCGCCGAGCAGTACCCGGAGTTCGTCCGCGACCGGGTCGTCGGGGTCGCCTTCGTCGGCACCTCCGCCGGGAACCTGGGCGACGTGTCGTACGGGCTGCCGCTCGCCGGCGTCAACGCCGTCCGGCGGGTCCTGCCCGGGGTGCTGCGGGCGCTCGGCTCCCAGGCGGAGCTCGTCGAGCGGGGGCGCCGGGCGACGGCCGACCTCTTCGCCGGGCTGATCAAGAAGTACTCGTTCGCGTCGAAGGACGTGGACCCGGCGGTCGCCCGCTTCGCGGAGCGGATGATCGAGTCGACCCCGATCGACGTCGTCGCGGAGTTCTACCCGGCCTTCGTCGAGCACGACAAGGCCGCCGCCCTCACCGCCCTCGCGGAGCTGGAGCTGCCGGTGCTCGCGCTCGCCGGCGACAACGACCTCGTCACCCCCAGCTCGCACACCGAGGCCCTCGCCGACCTGCTGCCCGACGCGGAGCTGGTCATCGTCCCCGACGCGGGCCATCTCGTCATGCTGGAACACCCCGAGGCCGTCACCGACCGGCTGGCCGACCTACTCGTGCGCGCCGGTGCCGTCCCGGGGCCGGCGACCGTGGCCGCCGAAGCCGACGCCGGCAAGGGATAGGAGCCCGCGCTGGTCGGGGCTGGTCAAGGCTGGGGCGACTGGGGGGGTGTTCTTCCTGCCCGGCTTTCCCTGCGGGCGGGTGACCGCCAGCAGGGCCATGTCGTCGCCCCGCTCGCCGTTCGCGTGCCGGTGGACATCCGCCACGAGCGAGGCCAGGAGCCTGTCGGGCGAGGTGAACTCCCCGAGGGTCTGCTCCTTGCGCGGGCCGAGGGTCCGGTCCGGTACGGGCTAAGTTGGCGGGTATGGAAGCAGCGCACCCGCCCGTCTCCGGCGCCACCCTCGCCATCGACTCCCCCGAGCAGATGGGGGACCTCGGCCGCCGGCTCGCGAAGATCCTCCGTCCCGGCGACCTCGTCATGCTCACCGGTGAGCTCGGTGCCGGGAAGACCACCCTGACCCGCGGCCTCGGCGAGGGCCTCGGCGTGCGGGGTGCCGTCACCTCGCCGACCTTCGTCATCGCCCGCGTCCACCCGTCCCTGACCGGCGGCCCGGCCCTCGTGCACGTCGACGCGTACCGCCTCGGCGGTGGCCTCGACGAGATGGAGGACCTCGACCTGGACGTCTCGCTGCCCGAGTCCGTCGTGGTCGTGGAGTGGGGTGACGGCAAGGTCGAGGAACTGACCGACGACCGGCTGCACGTCCTCATCCACCGCGTGACCGGCGACACCGACGACGACCGGCGCACGGTCGTGCTGCGCGGGATCGGCTCGCGCTGGGCCGGCGAGGACCTCGATCTCGGCTGACGGCGGCCGTTCCGGCGCCGGGCGTACGTCTGATCGTAGGAGCTTCCGACAACGTGTCGGGAAGATATTGCGTGGGTCGTACGTGCCGTGGTGACATGGATGCACGAGCTGGTTAGGTGTACCTAACCTACGGGAGGCATGCATGGCCACGCCACAGCGCGCGGAAGCCGGACACGGCCGGGACCACGTCTCTATGGGTGAGCTGCTGGCGTCCTGTGCCGCGGCGCGTGCCCTGTCCACCCCGCCGCGCCGCCCCGGGCCCGAGCGGAGAGAGGGCGAGGGAGAAGAAGCCGTGCGGCGGGACGAAGCCGCCTAGGGCCTGTCCGGCGGAGCAGGGGCGGAAAGGCCCTGGTCGTCAGGCGACGACGACGACCTTCGCGCCGATCGACGCGAACATCCACAGCGCGTCGCCGTCCGCCCGCTTCATGCGGATGCCGCCCGTCTTCTTCTCCGGGTCCGGCTTCGGCGTCGAGCCGTCCACCGCCGCGCTGAAGCCGATCGCCACGTCCTGGGCCGTCGCGAACCGCACCACGTGCTCGATCTTCACCCCGTCCGAGCCGCGCACCGAGCCCGAGCGCGAGGTCACCGTGTAGGCGCCCGTCAGCGGGTCCACCGTGCTCGGCATCACCGTGAACGTCCGGGTGGCCTTGCCCTTGGCGTCCACCAGCCACACCCGGCGGTCGGCGAGCGCGTACACGACCCGCTCGCCGGTGCCCGAGCCCGCCGGGACCGTCAGCGGGTTCTTCACCGGCTGCTTCGGGCCGCCGGTGGGAGAGGTGGAGGGGGCGGCGGTGCCCGGCGCCGTCGGCTTCACCGACAGATCGGCGGGGGCGTTCGCCGAGGCCTGGTACGCGAGGACGCCGACCGCGACGACGGCCGCCGCGGTGAGCCCGGCCACGAATCCCGAGCTGCTCCTTGCCACCGTGCCCACCTCTCGTACGAACGTATCGAAGGGTGACGGTAGCAGCCGGTGCCACCGCGGACCGGGCGCCGTGCCCGGGGTGCCCTCGCCCGGGTGCCCTCGCCGGGGCGCCGCCCGTCCCCGGAGCCGTAGGCTGTTCGCGTGCTGTTGCTCGCCATGGATACCGCCACCCCCGCCGTCACCGTCGCCCTCCACGACGGCGAGGCCGTCGTCGCCTCGTCGGGTCAGGTCGACGCCCGCCGCCACGGGGAGTTGTTGCTGCCCGCCGTCGACCGGGTCCTCAAGGAGGCCGGGCTCGCGCTCGACGCGGTCACCGGGATCGTCGTCGGCGTCGGCCCCGGGCCGTACACCGGCCTCCGGGTCGGTCTCGTCACCGCCGCGGCCTTCTCCTCCGCGCTCGGCGTGCCCGTGCACGGCCTGTGCACCCTGGACGGCCTCGCGTACGCCTCCGGCATCGACGAGCCCTTCGCCGTCGCGACGGACGCGCGCCGCAAGGAGGTCTACTGGGCGCGGTACGAGGACTCCCGCACCCGGGTGACCGACGCGGCCGTCGACCGGCCCGCCGAGATCGCCGAGCGGCTCGCGGGCCTGCCCGTCGTCGGCGCGGGCGCCCGCCTCTACCCCGAGGCCTTCCCCGACGCCCGCGACCCCGAGCACCAGTCGGCGGCGGCGCTCGCCGCCCTCGCGGCGGAACGGCTCGCGGCCGGCGGCGAAGGCTTCCTCGACCCGCTGCCGATGTACCTGCGCCGGCCCGACGCCCAGGTGCCCAAGAACTACAAGGTGGTCACGCCCCAGTGACCGGCGGCGTGGAGCTGCGCGAGATGCGCTGGTGGGACATCGCGCCGGTGCTCGCCCTGGAGGACGAGCTGTTCCCCGAGGACGCCTGGTCGGCGGGGATGTTCTGGTCGGAGCTCGCGCACGCGCGCGGGCCGCGTGCCACCCGCCGCTACCTCGTCGCGGAGGACCCGGCGGGGCGGCTCGTCGGGTACGCGGGGCTCGCCGCGGCCGGCGGACTCGGCGACGTCCAGACGATCGCCGTCGCCAGCGACCAGTGGGGTACGGGCCTCGGCGCCCGGCTCCTCACCGACCTGCTCCAGCACGCCACCGCCTTCGAGTGCGACGAGGTCCTCCTCGAAGTGCGCGTGGACAACACCCGGGCCCAGAAGCTCTACGAGCGCTTCGGCTTCGAGCCCATCGGTTTCCGGCGCGGCTACTACCAGCCCGGAAACGTGGACGCGCTCGTGATGCGACTGACCGTTCAAGGAACCGAGACCAACTGATGGCTGGACTGACTGATGGCTGCTGACGAACCCCTCGTACTCGGCATCGAGACCTCCTGCGACGAGACCGGCGTCGGCATCGTCCACGGCACCACCCTCCTTGCCGACGCCGTCGCCTCCAGCGTCGACACCCACGCCCGCTTCGGCGGCGTCGTGCCCGAGATCGCCTCCCGCGCCCACCTGGAGGCGATGGTCCCGACGATCGAGCGCGCCCTGAAGACGGCCGGGATCTCCGCGAAGGACCTCGACGGCATCGCCGTCACGGCCGGGCCCGGCCTCGCGGGCGCGCTGCTCGTCGGCGTCTCGGCCGCCAAGGCGTACGCGTACGCCCTCGGCAAGCCGCTGTACGGCGTCAACCACCTCGCCTCGCACATCTGCGTCGACCAGCTGGAGCACGGCAAGCTGCCCGAGCCGACGATGGCCCTGCTGGTCTCGGGCGGGCACTCCTCGCTGCTGCTCTCCGCCGACATCACCTCCGACGTGCGCCCCCTGGGCGCCACCATCGACGACGCGGCCGGCGAGGCCTTCGACAAGATCGCCCGCGTCCTCGACCTCGGCTTCCCCGGCGGACCGGTCATCGACCGGCTCGCCAGGGAGGGCGACCCGAAGGCGATCGCCTTCCCGCGCGGACTGAGCGGCTCCCGGGACCCCGCGTACGACTTCTCCTTCTCCGGCCTCAAGACCGCCGTGGCCCGCTGGATCGAGGCCAAGCGGGCGGCCGGCGAGGACGTGCCCGTACGGGACGTGGCCGCGTCCTTCCAGGAGGCGGTCGTCGACGTGCTCACCCGCAAGGCCGTCCGGGCCTGCAAGGACGAGGGCGTCGACCACCTGATGATCGGCGGCGGCGTCGCCGCCAACTCGCGGCTCCGGGCCCTCGCCGAGGAGCGCTGCGAGCGGGCCGGCATCCGGCTGCGCGTGCCGCGCCCGGGCCTGTGCACCGACAACGGCGCGATGGTCGCCGCGCTCGGCTCCGAGATGGTCGCCCGCAACCGGCCGGCCTCGGACCTGGAGCTGTCGGCGGACTCGTCCCTGCCGGTGACGGACCCGCACGTGCCGGGCCGTGTGCAGGACCACGCGCACGACCACGACCACGTGCACGAGGTCAGCAAGGAGAACCTGTACTCGTGAGGCTCACCCTCATGTGGGAGGCGCGGGCCGCCCAGGGCCGCGGCGCCGAGCTCCTGGAGTGGGCCAGGGCCCAGGTCCTGGCCCACGAGCCGCTGCGCCGGGAGATCTTCCGCGCCCCGCAGGACCGGGTCCTGGTCCTGACGTGGTGGGAGGCGGAGACCTTCGGCGCCGAGCTGCCCGAGCTGCCCGAGCCGGACGCGGAGCTCATCACCCGTCCGGTCCACCGCTGGCGCTTCGAGGCGGTCGACACCTCCTGAGCAACCCTGGGGGCCGTTCGCGCATCCCCTAGGGCGTGTCCGCAATGTCGGTCGGTCGTTACTCCGTTCGTGGTGCGACGTCATGAACTGACTGATCAGGCCTGGGGAGTGATCGGGCCGT
>NZ_JBHJUO010000035.1:0-47745 GCF_042268445.1 Streptomyces sp. NPDC056169
CTACGACAAACGAGCCCGCCACTACAAAGCCCTGGTCACCCTCGCCTGCCTGCGGCTATGGCTCCCCAACTGACATTGCGGACACCCCCTAGGCCAGGTGAGGGTAACCCCACCCTCAAGTCGGAGGTTGGCCTTACAGACCAGCCGTCCGTCATCGCGTTGGCTTTCGTCACCGGGGCCCCGGCCCCCGGCCTCCATCCGCACGGAAGGTCCACTTCTCCTTCAGCAAGGGCATTGATGAACAGCTTCGACTCCCTGCCCCGGCTCACCGGCACACCGCGACGGCAGATCGGCGTCCTGACCGGAGTGACCACGGTGCTCCTGGCCGCCTTCTTCGTCGTACCCGACTCCCTGGCCCATCAGGGCATCGACACCGGCAACCTCAGCGCGTCATTCCGTAGCGGCATGGTCGGATACTGGGAGTCCGGCAGCCAGGACTTCCCCCGCCAGTTGGAGGACGCGGTCGCCTTCTGGTTCCGCTTCCACCTCGTCAAGGCCGGTCTGTCGGCCCTCCTCTTCGTGGCGACCGTGACCCTCGGCGTCGTCCTGTGGCGACAGTGGCGCCGGGCGGCTGTCGACCGTCCCGGCGGCTTCCTCCTCGCGCCTCCGGCGCTCCTCGTCACGTTGCTCGGGCCCTTCGCTCTCGTCGGGCTGGTGGCCAACGTCCAAGGTGCGACAGCACCGTTCGCGTCGCTGCTTCCCCTGCTCACCAACGGTGGTGCCGACGGTGAACTCGCCACCACGCTCGCCCAGATCCGGCAGCAGCTCGCCGACTACCCCGCCGGCCCGCACGCGCCCGCCCTCACCGCCATGGTGAGCGACCTCGCCCTCTACCACGCGGTCCTGGCCGCGATGGCTGCCCTTGTCACCGTCGGCCTGGGGGTCATCACCGTCGTGCAGTGGCGGCAGCACAGGGTCACCTCCGACGCCCGGTCCCGGCGCGCCATGAAACTCGGGATCACGGTGTCGGTCCTCCTATCGGGCGTTGTGCTCGTTGTCGCCTTTGCCAACACCAGCACCGCCACACACTCGGCCGAGGCACTCGCCGGGCTCTTCAGCGGAGGCTGGTAGGCAGCTCTCAGCACAGTCGTCAACGCGAGCCGGCTCGCGCCGCCATGCGTTTCAACCAGCACCCCGAGTGCGAATTTCGGGTTCGTGAACTGCGCGAACTTCTCTGTACGCCATTGACGAGCCGTCCATCAAGGTCACCCGCAGTCGGCTTCGCCGATCGTTCGGCGGAAGGGTCTGCGTAACCACGAGCGGGTGGCTTCCAGGAGACCGAAGCACAGGCCCCTTTCGTATCCATCGGCTTGTCCGGCCGCTTGCGGACCTGTGTCAGCAGACTCGTCAGATCCTCCGGCAGCGTCACGGCCCTGGCGTCCACCTCGTCGATGTGGGCCGTCCAGTCCCGGTACGGGCCGGAGGTGTCGTAGGCGTCAGGGACGTCGTCCTCCCGGACCTTCTTCAGGCGATGACGGAGGTGTTCTCTCCGTGTCGGCCGCACGTGCACCGGCCCCACGTCGACGTCGCCGTCGGCCGGCGCATCGTCCCGTTGTAGCGCCACCAGCCGTGATGCCGATCTCGAGTGCTCCCCAGCGCTGCTCTTCGCCCCAGTTGGTTCGCGAGTGGACCAACTGGGGAATGCGGGGGAGTGGAATGCCGAAGGGTGGGTGTGGTTTCTCTGAAGGGAGTCCCGTTCAGGCGGTGAGGGGGCCTATTCCTGTTGCTCGTCCGATCTCGGCGCCCCCTCGCGCGCACCTGCGCAGAGGAGTGTCGTGCAACCGCCTGACCGCCACCCCGGCGAACCCGTGCGGTCGCGGAGCACTAAGACCTCGTCCTATGTGATGAGGCGTCGTTGGCCTTGATATGGGGCGGGGTACGTGGAGTTGGACACGACCCCCACCCCGGCCGCCACTAAACGCATCGGAGTCCGTATCGCCCGCAAAGGCATCGAGTCATCAGAACGGCTCGGACGCCGCAGATGGGGCATCGAGCGGACCATGTCCTGGCTGACCGGATACCGCCGGCTCAACCACCGCTACGAGCGCCATCCACGCAACCACCTGGCCTTTCTCGGCCTCGCCGCAGGCCTGTGCTGCTACAACCGACTCGTCCGCCTCACCTCATAGGGCACGGTCTAAGCGAACGCGCTGCGAGGACAACGCCACTAGGCTGCTGAGGAGTTGTCCAAAAGAGGAGATCACTGTGCGAGTGACGCACCGGCACGTCATGCATCTGGCTCTCGTGGCTGTGCTGACCGGTTTGGCGGGCTGTTCCGACGGCGCGTCCGGGACGGACGCGGACGCCAGGGCCCCGGGTGCGGCCTCCGGCGCCAAGTCTCCCGCCGCGGCGAAGCCGAAGGCGTTCGATCCTCCGGCGAAGTTCGGCAAGGAGATCGCACTGCCCGTGGACGAGGACGTCAAGGACTGGGGGTTCGCCCTGCACGGGCCCAGGCTGTACCACCGGACCTCCGAGGCCCTCGACGCCTACGACACCCACTCCGGGCAGAAGCTCTGGTCGTCCCCCCTCGGCCGCAAGGACTGGTACACCGGCAAGGAGGGCGTGCCGAGCGACGACCAGACCATCCCCCCGGTCCTCGCCCAGCAGGACGGACACACGGGCGTCCTCTTCGCGTACGCCGACTACACGAAGGGCTCCGGCACCAAGCGTGACCGGACCGACGTCTACCTGCGTTCCGTCGACGCGGACAGCGGCAAGGTGTCCTGGACGGTCCGGCTGCCCGCGCCGAAGGGGGCGACCGTCAGTGACCTGGAGCCGGCGGTGATCGGCGCCGAGGGCGGAACCGCGGCCGTCAGGGTCCTCACCAGCCCGGACGATGCCGGCAGTGACGGCGGCCAGAGCGCCACCACCTACGCGGTCGACCTGAAGAGCCACCAGGTGACCTGGCAGAAGGACGGCTTCGCGGGCGCCGCGCTGGACGGCGGCGTCGTCATCGGCGCCCAGCTCAGTAAGGAGGCGACCTTCCAGTCGATCGACGGCTGGCACTCCCCGCAGGAGGACCTCGCCCTCGCGGGCCTGGCGCTCACGGACGGCTCCCCGCGCTGGAAGCAGGAGGGCCGCGCCGGCGTGGAGGTCGAGCAGGTGGGAGGCGGCTTCTTCGTCGCGGGAACGCTGCGCGACAGCCGTACGGGCGAGCGCGTCTCCAGCGCACCGAACGGCAGCTTCATCCACTGCTTCCACGACCAGCGGTCCGTGGTCGTCTGCGACACCAAGGAGATCGCACAGGGCATCGACGCCCAGAGCCGCAAGGTGCTCTGGACCATCTCCGAGGACGACCCCTCACGGAAGAAGCCCGAGGTGCTGAACGCCTTCCACGGTGCCGTCTACGCCACCGCCGACGCCGAAGGCGTCATCCTCGACGCCCGCACGGGCAAGGACCGCGGCCTCTACGACAGCGAGAGCCCGTACATGATCAACGAGTACGCCGCGGTGGGCATCGACATGAACGTGTACCCCGCGACCGGGTGAGCTGGGACTGCGGTCGATCTGCGGCCGGTGCGCCGATGTGGCCGGCCGCAACCCGGGACCGCCACGACTACCTGGCCTTCCTTGGGCTCGTCGCCGCTCTCTGTTGCTGCAAGCGCCTCGCCCGCCTCACCACGTAGGGCACGGCCTAAGCACCTCCGATGCGGCTCCGCGCCGCTGGAACCACTCTGCCGATCGTCGTGGCGAGTGTGGCTCCGAGGGCGCTGACGCCGACCAGGGTCAGCCAGGTCGCGGTTGCCCCGCTGGAAAGCAACCCGGAGAGGGCGGCCGGAGCGATCGCTCCGGCGACTGTCACGGCGAGCTGGTTGAGGGCCAAGTACCGGCCGCGGAGAGCGTCTGGGGCGCTCTCCGCGGCGACAGTCGAGGTGATGGGGCCGCAGAGGACTTCGCCGAAGGTGTAGCTGCATGCGCCGAGCAATACGATGCCGACCGCGAGGGCGAGCGCAGCCACGTGGTCGGCGGCAAGGAACAGGAGGTAGCCGGCCGCGAAGCAGGCGTGTCCGGCGACGAGGACGCGGCTGCGGATTCGCCCGCTGAGCCACCCGATGACGAGGCCCTGGCCGAAGCCGACCATCAGGGTGTTGAGCGTGAAGATCGCGCCGGCAGTCCAGCCAGGCAGTCCCAGCACGTCCACGGCGTAGACGGGTATCGCGATGTTGAGGGCGAACAAGGAGATCGCGAAGCACAGTTGATGCGCGACCAGTGACAAGTACCGCCGGTCCCTGAGCACGTGCCCCCAGCCTCCGGCAGCGTCCTGGCCCGCCTTGGCGGCACGGATGTTCGGCACCGCCCGCATCAGAACGAAGGCGGTGACATAGGACAAGGCATTGACGATCACGATCGCGGCCCAGACGCCGTGGGTGCCGAAGCTGACCGCGACGGCGGAGAGCAGCCCGCCGACTGCGTAGCCGAGGTTGCGTACTGAACCCAGAAGACCGAACCATCGCTCGCGTTGGCCAGGCGCGGCCAGCGCCGTGACGGTCACGCCGTAGCAGCTGAAGAACACCGCCCGTCCGGCACTGTTCAACCAGGCGCAGATGACGATCTGCCATGTCTGCCCCACGACGAGATACCCGGCGAAGCCGAGCGCCTGGGCCAGGTTTGCCGCCTGCAGTACCGGCTTGGCGCCGTACCGGTCGACCAGTCCTCCGACGAGAGGGCCCGCAGGGAGCGCCAGCAGCCCGGCCGTCGTCAGTGCCGCGCCCACCTGCACCAGCGTCAGCGACGTCGTGGCCAGGAAGTACAGCATCGACACGGGGACGAAGACACCGGTGCCGATCGAGTCGATGACGATCGCTGCGACGAAACGGCCGTGCCGAACTATCGAGGGACGGATCGAGCATTCGGGAATGGTCACGACCCGGACGGTATAGAATCTATACCGGTATCTACAACGCTACCGGGAGTCGTGCATGGGTAACGCCTACAACGTCATGGCCGCGACCTGCCCCAGTCGCACCGTTCTGCACCGGATCGGGGCGCGCTGGACGGTGTTCATCGTCAACGCGCTGGACAACAGGCCGATGCGATTCACCGAACTCAAGGCGCACATCCGGGGGATCACACCGAAGGCGCTCACCGAGACCCTTCGCGCGATGGAGTACGACGGTCTGATCTCTCGCACGGAGATTCCCGCGAGCCCCCCGCATGTCGAGTACGCCCTCACCGGCCTCGGGCGGTCACTGCTGACACCCCTGCGTGCGGTCCGGGAATGGGCCGAGAGCCACGTCCCCGACATCGAACGCGCCCGCGCCCAAGCAGACGCGCAGCGGTAACCCTCGTTCGCCGATACGTGCGGTACCTCTGAACGAGCAGGTTCGGCCTCAACAAGACTGCCACCGGGGGAAGTTCAAGGCTCTGGCCCGCACTTCGTCAGTGCCCGACCTGAGCGTGGAACCCCCGTGCGTCCCATGTCGAGCACGCTCTCGGCTCCCGCGGGCGCGCCGTGGTGGTCGGCCAGCGCCCTGCGTCCAGCTGTCCTCACCGACACGGCACGCCACAGCACCACCCCCGCCGTGGTCCCGGCGCGAGGGCAGACCACGCAATGGGCACGCGACATGCTTCTGCTCATCCACGCCGCCGAAGGCGTCGACACCCGTGCCCTCGCCCGGGGGACACGGATGCCGATGAACACCGCGGTCCGGCTGCTGGACTGGCTGCGCGACGAGCAGTTGATCGACACCGGCGAAGGCGCCCACTTCCCCGGAGCTCTGACGGCCATGGCCGCCACGCAGGCCGACCCGGACAACTCGCTCCTCAAAGGCCGACAACGCCACAGGCAGCTATCGAGCCTTCCGCGCCGCGTCTTCCCCTCCTCGGCGACACCGACCACCCAGCGGCCTGGTCGCGGTCGGTTGCTCAGGCGACCACCTGATCAACCCGTAGACGAACTGAACGAGCATCCGCTCGCCGGCCTCCCCACATGACCAGTCCGCCTGGTACGCCCAGACCGCCAGCCCCCCCCGCACTGACCCCGGCCGCCGAGCAGGACTCTGCGGCCGGGGCCAGCGGGTGCAGACCCGGGCCACCGCGCCACCACCGGCGGCCCCTCCCTGATCCCCGCCGACGCCCGTGCCGCGTTCGCCCAGGAACGCGAAACCGCCTCCGCCGTCTAGGCCGCGGCGATCCGCCGCGCCCGCAACGAAAGTGCCGCCAGGCCCCGGTCCAGGTGACGCAACCGCCCCGTGGAAGTGGTCGGCCTCAACTCGCCCTCGGACGAGTGAACCGGTCGGAGGCGGCGTTTTACCTGCCAAAACCAGGCCCGCACCGATGGGTGCGGGTCCCTCGTGTGCTCGGGGTGCCCTCGTCGGGTCGTCTCCGACCCGACGAGGGCACCATCCAGGCCATGAAACGGAAGCGGTACGCCGAACACCGCGCGCTGCTCTACGCCACGCCCATCGCCGGCGCGGCGGTTGGACCGGCTAACTCGCGAAGCGCCTGCGCGGCTGCAGCCATGCGGCCCAGCCGGTTTCCGCGGCTGCAGGACGGGCACAGAATGACCAGTTCCCACGGGTTGGTCGCGTGAGCCACGGCAGCCAGGGAGCAGTGGTGCCCACGAATAGCCCTGGTCGGTCCCTCTCGAACTTGAAGGCGTCTTCCCATAGGTGCGCAGTGCGCGATGTGGGAGGCGAGTATGAGCGGGTGGGGGAAGCGAGCTGGGCGGCTGGGAGCAAGCCGGTCAGGGAGCCCGGTGATCAGGGGTGCGGGCGGGCGGGGGGCACGTGTCCTGGTCGGTCAGGTGGCTGTTCATGGTGGTGTTCAGTTCGGCCATGAACGCTTCGAACTGTTCCAGGAGTCGGGGCGGGTGGTGCGACATCGCGGCGTCGAGGCGGTGGGCGAGCGGGCCGAAGAACTCGTCCGCACGTTCCTGGATGTGTGCTCCGCTGCGCAGAGTGACGATGCGTCGGTCGGAGTGCTCGCGGGCGCGGGTGATGTGCCCCGCCGATTCGAGGCGGTTCAGGAGTGCGGTGGTGGCGCCGGTGGAGAGGGAGATCCGTTCGCTCAGCCGTGCCGGGGACAGGGGGGTGCCGCGCTCCTCGGCGGCGGCGATCTCCAGGACCGCGGTCGCGTCGGTGGAGTGCAGGCCCAGCCAGGCGGCGAAGCGCCGGCTGAGCTCGGCGTAGTGGCCGCCGTAGATCCTCAGTGATTCCATCAGCCGCTCACGCTGCTCCGCGACGCCGTCGCGCACGGCTTCCTCCATGCCGACCCTCCACCCTTCTCTCCTGCCGCGCGGTCCGCACGGTCCGCAGGCTCACTCCGCTTTGACAACCTACCGCCATCACTTTACCTTCACGGTGGAATTACTTCACCATGGAGGTATCTGGCGTGCGTGACCCGTCCCCCACCCCTGACAAGACGACCGAGCCCTACCGATGGCGATGGCTGATCCTGGCGGTGATGATCGTCGCGGAGATCATGGATCTCCTGGACGCCTCGATCGTCAACGTCGCCGGACCGGACCTGGAGAGATCGCTCGGTGCCGGTTCCGTCGGACTGCAATGGGTGATCGGCGGCTACGCCCTCACCCTGGGCGCCGGGCTCGTGCTCGGCGGCCGACTCGGCGACCGCTACGGCCGGCGCAGAATGTTCCTGATCGGCCTGGCGGCCTTCACCGCGACCTCCCTGCTGTGCGCGATCGCGCCGAACATCGAGTCGCTGATCGCCTTCCGCCTGCTGCAGGGCACCGCCGGAGCGATGCTGCTGCCCCAGGGCCTGGGCCTGCTGCGGGAGAACTTCTCCGCCCCCGAACTCACCAAGGTCTTCGCGATCTTCGGACCCGTTCTCGGCCTGGGCGGCATCATCGGCCCGGTCCTGGGCGGCTTCCTCATCGAGGGCGACTTCTTCGACCTGGGCTGGCGGTCGGTGTTCCTGATCAACCTGCCCATCGGAATCGCGGCATTGATCGTCGCCGCGAAGTTCGTGCCCAAGAAGGCGGGCGACCGCACGGTACGGGTCGACATGACCGGCGCCGCCCTGGTCGCGGCTTCCTGCGCCCTGCTGGTGCTGCCGCTCAACCAGGGGCAGGAGGAGGGCTGGCCGCTGTGGACGTGGCTCTCCATGGCCGCCTCCGTGATCGGGTTCGCTCTCTTCGCCCTCCAGCAGCGCCGTACAGCCGCCGCGGGCCGCGAGCCGCTGGTGACCCCGGGCCTGCTCCGCAAGCCGGCCTTCACCGTCGGCCTCGGCGGCATCGCCCTGTTCTTCGGCGGACTGATCGGCACCCAGCTCGTCCTGACCCTGTTCCTCCAGATCGGCCGGCACTTCACCGCCGGTGACGCGGGACTGGGCAACCTGCCCCTCGCAGTGGGAACCGCGATCGGCGGCGCGGTCAGTGGCGCGTTCCTCGCCGACAAGATCGGCCGCAAGGTGCTCCAGATCGGACCGCTGGTCCAGCTGGCCGGCGCGGCCGTGCTGTGGTTCGAGCTCGACGGCCTCGACGCCGCCTCGTTCTCGATCTGGGACATCGTTCCCGGCGTGACAGTGGCGGGCATCGGCGCCGGCATGGTGATCGCCGCCCTGTTCAGCTTCATCCTGGCCGCGGTCGACGACGACGAGATCGGTTCCGCCTCCGGTGTCCTGTCGGCGGTCCAGGCGGTCGGCGGCTCCATCGGCGTCGCGGTCTTCGGCTCGGTGTTCTTCGCCCAGGCCAAGACCGGTGACTTCATCGGCGGCTTCCACCGCGCGCTGATCGTCCAGGCATGCCTGCTGGTGGTCTTCCTCGCGATCACCTTCCTGCTGCCCAAGAAGGGCCGCCCCGAAGGAGAGCAACACGGCACCCCCGAGGCGACTGCCGACAACCCCAGCCCCAGCGCTGCCCTTGTTGAAGCCCAGGAAGACGTGAGCCGGTGATGCGGTTTCCCGACGGACCGGCAGGGTTTCATGGGCGTGGCCTGCTTGACCGGCCGGGACACCGCACAGCAGAGTCGGGATGCGTAACGTAGCAACGCCGCCTCCTTCTGCCGGCCGGTCCCTCGGCCACGAGGGGCAGGCGGCCCTGACATCCAGGAGCGACTGGTCCGATGGTCCTCGACCTGGTGGTGATCGGTACGGCCATCACCTTGGGGCCTCTGCACAACAGCGCTTTCATCCTGCTGCTCTCCTCGCGGCGCGGCGTTCGTCAGGGTCTGGCGTTCCTGTTGTCGTGGCTGGCCAACCTGGTTGCGGTGATCGCCGTCGTGGTGGTGCTGACCGGCGGGCAACCCCCGGCCCGTCACAGCGTGCCTTCGACCGCCGCGATCGCCGTGAAACTCGCCATCGGTCTGGCGCTCGTGGTGTACGGGGTGTACCGGCACCGCCGGCCGCCCCGCCCGCACGGCCCGCCACGCTGGACGGCCCGGATCGACAACGCCTCTCCGTTCGCGGCAGCCGGTCTGGCGTGGGTGCTGCAGCCCTGGGGACTGGTCGGCGCCGGCGCCGCGACCGCGGTCGACGCGAACCTCTCCACCGCAGCCGACTGGTTCGCACTGGCCGGCTACTGCCTCCTGGCCACACTCAGCCTCATCGTCATGGCGACGTACACGCTCTGGGCACCCAAGGCCGCGAACGCGCGGTTGAATGCCCTACGGACCTGGCTGGGAGACCACCAGGAGCAGCTGATCGTCGCCCTTGCTCTGCTCGCCGGCCTCTGGCTGACGGCCCGGAGTATCTACGAACTGGTCGCCTGACGCAGGCGGCGCCAGTGGCGATCATCAGCAAATCCGAGTCCAACGCCTGCACCCCCTGCCCAGGCGCACCCCCAGGCTGATCCGCCGGCGTCCCGCCCGCCCCCCCGCAGACGCGTAACGGAATCCCAGGACCGCGCCCGTCGGCGGGCGCCGCGGGCCAGGGGTGCGTCTCCTTCGCGGACGTCAACGCCGCGCAGGCATGCTTCGAAGGAGTAGCCGGCGGAGGTGTTGGAGTTGCCGCCGGCGTGCTTGTCGTAGGTGATGTGGTGGTAGTTCGCCGCCGGGTGCGGTGGTGACCCTCGGATGCGGTGTGAGGCGGCTCACAGGGAACCTTTGGGTGCTTCGGCTCCTCCTTGAGGTGTCGGCGCTCGACGCCGGGCTCGTTTCGGAGGGGGACCCATGGCGGTCATTGAAATTCAGCGGCCTCGCACGGCCACCGGCGCGCGCGCCGTTTCGGCGCTGCTCGCCGTCCTCGCTGTGGTGCACGTCTATTGGGCCACCGGCCTGACGTGGCCGGCCCACGACGAGCGGGGGCTCTCGCTCGCGGTCCTCGGCAGTGCCGTCTCGTTCGGACCGTCCGTCGTGCTGCCGCTTGCCGCGCTGGAGGGCCTCGCCGCCCTGGCCGTGTTCGCCCGGGTGCGTGATCGCGGCGGCAGGGCGACACGTCTGGTCACGGCCGCGGTCGCCGCCGGGATGCTGCTGCGCGCGACGGTCGGACTGGTGTGGATCGTGATCGGCCGCGACGGGTCCGGTGCGGCGTTCCCGTGGCTGAACGCGTTGCTGTACACGCCCCTGTGCCTGGTCTTCGGATGGGCGGCGCTGCGTGCCGCCCGCTGACCACGCCGACACGGGTGTCGACCGGGGCGTCGCGCTCGCCCGGGCCGCCCGGCGGGGCGACACGCTGGCCCTGCACGACCTGCTCGATCACCTCACCCCGTACATCGCCCGGATCTGCCGCTCGATCGCGCTGGACGACGGCCCGGACGCCACACAGGAAGCACTGGTCGCCGTGTTCACGTCGCTGCGGTCGCTGCGGGACCCGGAGGCGCTGTACGGGTGGGTGCGGGGCATCTCCGTACGCGAGGCGGTCCGCGTCGCCAAGCAGGCGGCCCGGGTGCGGCCGGCCGAGCTGGCCGACGTACCGCAGCGGGGTGATCCGCAGCTGGCCGCCGACATCGACGACGTGCTCTCGCGGCTGTCCCCGCAGCATCGCGCCGTCCTCGTATTGCGCGATGTCGAAGGAATGGACGAGGAGTCCGCGGCGGCCGTACTCGGTGTTCCGGCCGGCACCGCGAAGTCGCGGCTGCACCGGGCCCGGCAGAGTTTCCGAAAGGCGTGGAACGGATGACACAGAGCAATGTGGGGCGGCTGCGCGTCCTGGGGGCCGCGATCCGGGGGGCGCACGTCGTCGAACGGGTGCTGCCCGCGGCGTTCGACGAGGTGTGGGGCGTGATGGGCGATCTCGAAGGGGGCTTCGGGGAGTTCCAGCCCGACATGCGGTCCGTGCGGGTCCTCCGCGTCGACGGCGACCGCGTCGAGGCGCTGGCCCGCAGCCGGTACGGTCTGCGCGCCCACTTCCACGGCGTCCTGCGCCCCGGCTGGGGCTGGCTGCAGAGCCGGTTCCTGGTGGTCGGGATGGCGGCCGACGCGATGGGCGACGGGCGGACGAGGGTCGCCCTCACGGGAGGCGTACGCGTCCCTGGGCGCCCTGCCCTCGTCCCGATCGGGACGCGCGGGGAGCTGGAACGAGCCATGGTGCGGCTCGGGGAGCACGTGACTTAGAACTCCTAACGAAGTGCCTTCACTGTGACTGGCCTGCCGCGGAGCCCAATGGCCTCCGCGGTCTCCCTGAGCGCCGGTCACATCATCACCCTGTCCTCCTCCGCCGGCATCATCGGACAGGAGTTCTGCGTCGCCTACGCCGCCTCCAAGTTCGGCGTCGAGGGCTGGATGGAATCCCTGCGCTACGACGTCGAGCCTTACAAATTCCACACCACGATCGTGGAACCCGGCTTCTTCCGCACCGAGCTGCTTGTGGACGCCTCCACCACCTGGCCCGAGCCGACCATCGACGACTACGCCGAGCGCACCACCGCGACCATCGAAGCCTGGAAGAGCATGAACGGACAGCTGACCGGCGACCCCGTCAAACTCGCCCGCGCCCTGCTGACCATCGCCGGCCAGGCAAAGCCGCTGCAGCGCTTCGTCGCCGGCGCCGACGCCATCGACGGCGTGAAGGCCAAGGCCCAGGAACTGCTGTCCAAGCCGAAGCCTCCCTCGAACTGGGCGGCAACCTGGCCTACAACGACACCGATGCCTGAGCAAACCACCCCTGCACCCAAGCCGAGACGAAGGCCGCCACCGGCACGTGTACGGCGGCTGACTGCAACCTGAAGCCGGACAAGGGGCTACTCAGCAGGGGACGGTCTGCAGGGCTAATCCGCGACCGCACCCTGGAGGGCCACGAGTCCGCCCGCAAGCGTGGCAAGACGATCGGTGGCGCGGGCGTCACCGACGAGTCGATGCTGTCCATGGTCCTCCACCTGCGCGAGCAGGCGCGGTGCCGGTTTTCACCGGTTTGCCGCCGGAATCGGGTCGTGGTCCGGGCCGCGTCTGCTCATCGGGCGGTCGGTTCGGCGATCTTGGCGGCGGAGGGAGTGTTCGCCGCCGGAGCGATACGAGGCTCCTGGCGGCTTTTCAGGCCGAGCCGCCCGATGACCGCGACGAGGGCGAAGGCCGCCGCGCCGAGCCAGAAGGTGAGGGTGAAGCCGGACTCGGCGGGCAGAGCGGGGACGCCGGCGGGCAGGTGCTCGATGGTCTTGGAGGCGAGGATCGTGGTGACGACGGCGCTCCCGATCGCACTGCCGGTGGAACGGGAGATGGAGTTGATGCCGTTGGCGATGCCGCTCTGGTGATGCGGGACGCTCGCCATGATGACGGCGGGCATGGCCGCGTAACCGAAGCTGACGGCCGCACCGACGACCACACCGGCACCGATCACCGAGGCGGTGTGGCCGTGGTCCAGGGCGAGCCAGCCGAATCCCGCGGCGCCGAGTCCGGCGGCGAGGATGAGCGCTGTGCGCGCGCCGCGGTGGCGGACGAGCTGACCGCCGATGGGGGAGGCGAGCAGGGAGACGATTGCGCCGGGCAGCAGGAACTGTACGGAGGCGCGCAGGATGGAGGCGTCGAAGCCGTAGCCGGTGAGGGCCTCGGGCATCTGGACGAGGTACGAGACGCCGAGGAAGTTCGCGAACATGCCGAAGCCGACGAGGATGCCGGCCAGGTTGGCCATGAGCACCGGCCGGTGGATGAACATGCGCATGTCGACGAGTGGCTCGCGGACCTTGAGCTCGGTGACGACCCAGACGGCGGTCATGACGGCGGCGCCGGCGAGGGTGCCCAGCGTGCGGGCGGAGGTCCAGCCCCACTCGTGGCCCTGCGAGATGGGGAGCAGGAGCAGCAGCAGGGTGATGCCGAGGGTCAGCGCGCCGAGGAAGTCGGTGCGTCCGCCGGTCTTGTGGCGGGTGGCGGGGACCAGGAGGACGACAGCGAGCAGGGCGAGCGCGGCGAAGCCGGTCGCCATCCAGAAGGCGCTGCGGTAGTCGGCACCGGACCCGGAGGTCAGCAGGCCGGTGGCGACGAGTGCGAGTCCGCTGCCGAAGGCGAGGGTCCCGCTCACGAGCGACATCGCGCCGGGCAGCTTCTGCGGGCGGACCTCCTCGCGCAGGACGGACAGGGCGAGCGGGAAGATCGCCGTGGCGGCGCCCTGGAGGACGCGGCCCAGGATCAGCAGCGGGAGCGAGGTCGCCAGGGCGGCGACGACGGAGCCGACGACCATGACACCGAGGACGGCCACCAGCGTGGGCTTCTTGCCGTGCTGGTCGCCGAAGCGGCCCAGCAGCGGGGTGAAGACGGCGGCGGACAGCAAGGTCGCGGTGGTGACCCAGCTCACGTTGGCGGTCGAGGTGCCGAGGTCGGCGCGGATGAGGCCGAGGATCGGGACCGGCAGGGTCTGCATCATCGACACGACCATGGCGGCGAGGCTCAGCGCGAAGATGACGAGCGTCTCGCGCCGGGGGTCGGCGGTGGACGGAGGAGTCACGGGGCTCATGAGTGGGGGCCTTCTCAGTGCTTCAGGATGTAGATGTTTGATGTCATCAAGTAATGCGTCGAAGTTAGACCTCGATAGTTGAGGAGGTCAAGTAAACAATTGATAATGTCAAGGACCTTGAGTACGCTCGAACCATGAGCGCGACGACCCCCGAGACGCCCACCAAGCTCAAGCTGCTTGAGCTCCTCGCCGCCATCGGCACCGCTCAGTGGCGCGACTTCGCGGCCGCCGCGGCCCACCACGGGCTGACGTCCACGCAGGCCAAGCTCCTCGCCCAGCTCGATGGACCGCTGCCGATGCGCGCGCTCGCCACCCTGCTGGTGTGCGATGCCTCGAACGTCACCGGGATCGTCGACCGCCTCGAGGCTCGTGGCCTGGTGCGCCGCGAGCCCGCCCCGGCCGACCGCCGGGTCAAGAACGTCGTGGCGACGGACGAGGGCCGGGAGGTCATCCGGCGCGTGCGTGAGGAGATGCAGGCGACGCATGGCGCGCTCGACACGCTCGGCGCGGACGAGAGCGCGACCCTGTATGCCCTGCTGGAGCGCCTGCGCCCGGGCATGGAGAAGACCGGCTGAGCGGAGAGCCTGGCTGTCGCCGGTCGCCGGTCGCCGGTTCGCCGGAGCTGGAAACCCGGGTTTGAATCCCGGAGACGTTGCATCACCCGTCGGTCTCGGCGTTCCACCCCCGCAACACGAGGGTGACGGGGACGTTCAGGGCAGTGTGAGGGAGATCTGGTGCAGGTCGTCATGGAGGGGATCGCGGCCAATCCGGCCCTCCCGGAGAACCTGTTCGAGACGCTCGCGAAGACGGGCGACGAAGACGTCCGTCACGTACTGACCTATCGCGATGACCTGTCCGAGGTCCAGGCACGCATCCTCCTGGCCTACGAAGACGTCGACGTCCCCTCGCTGATCGCGCGTGGCATGGTTCCCTGGGCCGAGGTGCCACGCCATGACTCCTCCTTCCTGCCGGCCGCTGCCCAGGCCGGGATCGCGCCGGAAGTAGTGGTGCGAGAACTCGCCGAGCACCACGACCCAGAAGTCCGTGGCGAGCTGGCCTCCTACGTCACCGGCCTGCCACCCGACGTCCTTGCCACCCTTGCCCGCGACCCCGGCCGTGGCCGAGCGGGCAGCCGAATCCTCCGAACTGCCGGCCGACCTCGCAGCGGAACTCGCCCGCCACCCCCACGTCGTGGTGCGAGTGAGCCTCGCGCACAACGACCGCATCCCGCCCATGCTGCTTGCCGCGCTCCTCGCCGACGGCAACACGCTGTGCGCGGGTACGGTCGCCGGCCAGGCCATGACAGACGCGTCGTGTTCGCGATCCTGGGTGACCTGGCGGTCCTCGTCGGCAGTGCCCGAGGCCAGGCCCGGATCGCTCCGGAGGCGGTGGAGCGGTCCACTGCGTACGACTTGGCCAGAGCGGCGTGCGGGATCCCAAGTCGCTAGTGGACCAGCGTGACCAGGAGCCGGTCGACGAAGACCAGGCGCTGCTCGGGCCCGGCGCCGGCCGCCCGCCTCCGCCACACCGCTCGTGGAGCGCCGACTCCCGCGCGGCCTGCCACCGGGCGCGAGTTCTTTGAGTAACTCGCCGAAGTGTGCGCGCGGGACCCGGACAGGGCAGGATCGGAACAGGCCGCACGGGCCACGTGCACCTCACAACTCACTCAACCCATAAGGCCGTTCTCATGCCACGGGCCAGTGCCACAGCACTCTTGATCGTTTACTAAGTGGAGCCTAAGCTCCTGTGCCCATGGAGATGGGGGAACCGGACCGTGGGCGGCGGGCACGGCGCGACGGGCTGGGCAGGCGTCGCGCAGCCGTGGCTCTGCTGGCCGGGGCGGCGGGGCTGGTCGTTCTGGGCGCAGTGTTCGTCCTACTGCCAGGTGTAGTGGTGGACCACGATCTCGCCGGGTCGAGCGTCGCGGCACAGGATCGACTGAAGGCGGTGAACGATGTCCGTACGACGCTTTTGCAGGTGGTCGGCGGCGTGGTCGTGCTCTTCGGGGCGTTTGCCACCTGGCGGCAACTGCGGGTGAGTCAGGACGGTTTGCGCGCCACCCAGGAGGGCTACGTCACCGACCGGTTCAGCCGGGCCGTCGACCAGCTCGGGAGCGACAAGCTGGATGTGCGGATCGGTGGGTTGCACGCGCTGTGGCGAATCGCGGAGCAGTCCGCCCGCGACCGGGAGGCCATCATCTCCATCCAGGCCGCGTATCTGCGTACGCACCTGCCCTGGCCACCCGCCGGGCCGGAATCACCGGCGGCAGGCGTGCCCATCAACGACATCGCACCCCTGGAGACTCGCGCCGCCGACGCTCAGGTGGCGCTGACCGCACTCGGCGTGCTGTGCCAACACCGGGAGCAGTCCTGGGTCAATCTCAGCATCACCGACTTGCGCCGGGCCGACTGCGACGGACTCTGGTTCCCCGAGGTCAACTTCGACCGTGCTTGCCTGGAGGCCGCGGGCCTGTACCACGCCAATCTCACCCAGGCGTCCCTGGTCTCGGTCAACCTGCGGCACGCCGACCTCACGACGGCGATTCTCCGCCGGGCTCGCTGCATTCTGGCCGACCTACGGGGCGCGAAGCTGGTCGAGACCGACTTGCGAGACGCCGACTTCACTGAGACCGACCTGCGCGAGGCGAACCTGCGCAAGGCCGTCGCCCATGGCGCGGTCTTCCGACGCGCCGATCTCCGCATGGCCGACTTGCGCGGCACCGACTTGAGCACCGCCAACCTTGTCGAAGCACGCCTGACCGGCGCCGTGGCCAGCGAGCACACCCGCTGGCCCGCCGACTTCGACCACGCGGCCGCCGGAGTCGTCGACACCGATGACCCAGGCCCCGAGCCCTCGCCCCTACTCCAGCCCCCGGGGATGACGTGGCAGGCGCCGCAGCTGCGGTCCGCTCCCTGACCAAGACGCGCCGGTCAAGACAGCGGCGACCGCGATCCGCCTGACGGCACCACTCCTCCTCAGCGGCGACCTGATCGCCCAGGGGCAGGGACCGCCAGGCAGATCCGGAGCTGGCATGTCTCCCAAGCTTGTACGCGCTGGCTTTGTTCACGAGAACGGGCGCTGGTTCAAGTTCTGTGGTGCGTCTCGTCTACTCGCCCGAGGCGATCCGCTGGTCGCTGTTCCTGGTTGTGGAGCGTTCCTCGCCGCCGTCCGAGAGTCTGGCCGGTACCGATTGGAGAAGCTGTTGTTCCCCGGCTCGCAGCAAGACCTCGAGCCGGCGCCCGGCGACATCACACACGATCGTCGTCAGCTCAGCGATGATCTCGAGGTTGGTGCCTGGGGCTCCGAGCTGGAGTTTCGACATGGTGCCGTCGACGGTCGAGACAAAGGCGTGCTCTGCGGTCACGGCCAGGTGGGCTTTCTGCCGCCCGCGCCGCCAGAGTGAATTGCCTGCGTGCCGGGTGGATCTTGGCGTAACGGCCCAGGAAGTCGCTGATTGCGGCATCAGGGCTGCCATAGGCCACGGCTGCGGTGAAGTGGGTGTCGCTCACGAGGCCGACGGCGATAGCGCTTGCCTCGACAACGGGTTCAGGTCCCTGCAGTTCCACAGCGGCCTGCGCCGACAAGATCTCCTCGATGGAGACCTCCCCGGCAAGCTTCAACGTCCGCCTGTGGAGGTCCGTCGGCGTCCACGACGTCGCAGCGCCCCTGAGTTCGGCCTCGGCCCGCTCCTCATCGACCCGGGTCGATGCCGCGTTCGTATGCGTGCAGGGCAGCTAAGAATGACGCGTAGGCATCGCGTTGATGCTCCTGACGCACTGCATCCACTGGCCCTCGCCGGGATCCCCTGCCTTGCGCGATTCCGGCGGCGAAGGCGGCACCGGCCGCGATCGCAGCTACAGGAGCAGCAATAAGTGCGGCCGTCACAGCAGGATCCATGCTGTTGATCCTTTCCTGCACGACGCACCTCTGGCAGCTCTTTTGCTGCCTTCCAGCCGACACCGCGTGTTGAAGAGCAAGGTCACGGAGTCCTGACCGTGACCTTGAGGCTGCTGCCTGAGCCAGGACTCCGGGGCCGTCCCGTCCTGCCCGCGTTCACATGAGCCGGTAGGCGGGCGCGGCCCGGCCCCGCGGGGTGACACGGGGCTGGGCCGACGGCCGCGCACGGCAGGAGCGGGGCTGCGGGGGTCACTGATGGGGCTCCCCGAATCTGGCTCTGGCCGGAGTTCCGTGAATTGCCTGGTCACCGGCATGGAGGGCGCGTGGATCCAGAACCACTCCGGAGGCCGCTACCCAGCAGCCACAACCTGGCCGGCCGTGACTTGGGGAGGTTCAGGTAGCAGCGACGAGAGGTTGTCCCGTACGAAGTCAGCGGCCCTCTTGACCGACTCTTCGGCTCCGGCTTGGTCTTCAAAGACGCTGGTGGAGAGCATCACTCCATCTGCCGCGTCAACCCAGTAGTAGGCCACGAATCCAGGCACTTGGCGTAGGAGAGGTACGAACCCCTCTTTCACTCGGCGCCCCGCCTCAGCAGGATCAGTCACCCCTTCATACCGTCGGACTACTGCGTACATGGCTGATCTCCTCATGGATCCCAAGGTCACCTCGTGCGAAAAGACCTACCCCCACCGTGCGTCGCTGGCTCGCGGGAGATCCGGAAGGCACTCGGATAGGCGCATCGATGATCCAAGACGGCATCCACTGTAGCCAAGGCGGGGCGGGCGAGGTGGCTTTACGAAACTGCGGCCAGAGCCGATTCAAAATCAATGCCGGGAAGATAGGGCCGTGAGCAGGCTGTCAAGGGTGGGGGCAGGGGGCGACAGTGATCGTTGTTGTTGCTCTCTGTAACGCCTTATGGTTCCTGGTCTCGTTGTAGGCGAACTTGGACTGGCTGCGTTTCACGCGGCGGGGAAGGATCCGTGGGCGCCGCTGTTTGGGGCCCACGGCTCGGGGGTTGAGGGTGGCAGCGGTGATGCGTGGTGTCGCGCCGACCTCTGCGTGAGACGCCAGGTCGGCGTTGATGACGGTGTGGCGAGCGGTACGGAGTGTGACGGTCAGTGAAATCCGGTCCGGGCCGAGGCCGACCGCCGTGGCCGTCTGCGCCGCAGTGCGCCGAGCGGCCTGGAACACGATGAACAGTCCGAGCCCGCCGAGGACAAGGCGCCGACCCCCGTCGACGCCCGTGCCGCCGCCCGTGCCGCTGCCGCTACCGGCGACAAGCCGGTGCCCCGGCCCGGAGTGGACCCCAAGTCCGTCGTACCGCTCGGGATCAACGCGTACGGCTGGATCCGGAACTACAACTCCGGCCTCTGTCTCGCCGTGCCCGGCGGCAGCCAGAACCCCGCCACGCAGCTCAACCAGTACGGGTGCGGAAGCTGGGCCGACCACTACTGGGAGGTCCGGTACGAGGGCGACGGGCGCGGCGAGCGCTGGTACTCCGTCCGGAACAAGAACAGCGGCATGTGCCTGTCCGCCGACGCCGCCGGCACCGGCGACTTCGTCCCGGCCACGCAGTACCCCTGCGGCCTGTACGTGGACCAGTACTGGGCGCTCCGCTACGACAGCGCCAAGCAGGCCAACCAGTTCGTGAACTGGAACAGCGGCACGTGCCTCGCGGTCCTGAACGGCAGCACCAACTCCACGGCGCCCGTCATCCAGTACACCTGCGGCACCTACCGCGACCACTACTGGAAGTAGACACCCGGCGGAGGAAACGCCCGTGCCCTCGGATGAGGACCCGGGCACGGGTTTCGCCCTGGAACCACCGGTGAGGTCGGGATGACGGAACGGTGCGCGTCCGCACTCCCTGCCGAGACTGTCAGTCCACCTCGTCGGAAGACTCGGACGAATCGTTCTGGAAGTACCTGCTACGGGCCAACTGCTCGGCTATCTCATCCACGTCACCGGTCATCGGAACCGCAGCGCGCATCGCGCCCCCTGCGCCGGGAAGCACACGCGGCCCGATTCCGACTGTCGCCCCCGAAGAAGGCGCCTGGTTCTCAGAGTCTCCAAGGAGCGTCAGATTCTTCGCCACCCTCTTCTCGTGGCGAGCCGCCTGGTGACCTTCCAAGCCTTGACCAAATGCGCGAGGGTTCGCGACAACCGTGCTGATCGCGCCGTGCGTAGAGAACCACTCGGTGGGGATGGCCTTGCCGGTCATGGCCTTCCACACGTCACCCGCAAAGGTCGAGCAGTTGTGAAGGGCGAAGCTGTAGTCGGCCTGAGCCCTGGCGTGGACGAGGTGGTATCCCGCGACGACGTCCTTCAAGGGGACCGTCTTGCTCTCCCTATGAGTCGCCGGACGAGCGTACGACTCAGGGCAAAGAACGCCGCCCTTCACACTGCCGAACAATGTTCGGTAACGGTTATCCATCGGGTAGAACCCGAACGAGGTGGATCTCCCCCCTGTCCCCTTGATCTCGATCCAGGCGTGCCCGCCGGCCCGCTGGAGTTCGGCACTGCCCTGGTCCACCTTGAACGTCACCTCCAGTTTTTTGTTGGGACCGCCCCCGCTCAGCTCGTTCGTGAGCAGGTCGTGCAGCTCATTCAGGCTTTGGTGCCTCGGCAGGTAGGGAAGCTGCTCATGAGCTGAGCCTGCCGCGGCCATTCCCGGAGATTCGGATTCGGATTCGGATTCGGATTCGGACGACGAGTATGCGACGTCATTCGATGGGGGTGGCGCTGGGATCCGGCGGAACGGCCGCGCGCCGCGAGCCAGTCGGTCGGCCCGTCCCACAATGTCGTCCAGGTCCGCCCGGTCCCCGCCCTCCATGCGCTGCACGGCTCCGTCCGCCATCGGCGCATGCCCGTGCCCGGCCGCGGAGACGGCATCCGGCGTGGGCGTGGGCGTGGGCGTGCGCTGGGCGGTGACGGACGGAGCGGTAGCGCCACCGGCGCCGAAGGAGACGCCATCCCGATGCGCAGTGCGCTCAGAACCCTGGTTGGGGTCGGTGATCGTCACTCCGGCAGCGTTGCGAATACCGGTCTCAAGCGTCCCCTTGAGGTTTTCGTTCACATGGCTCAGCTCGTGACCCATGACCGTCTTGTCGGCGACGGCCCTCGGGGGAGCGAAGATGTGGGTGCCGACCGTCATGGCCTGGGCTCCCAGAGCCGCAGTGGCCCGCTGAGCCACCGGGTTGTCGTGGAGCTGCACGGTGGGGAGATGGGGGTTCTGGAAGAACGGCACCGCCTCCGCGAGCAGGGAGTCGGGAAGCGAACGGCTCGGCGACGCCATGGCAGCGTCGAGCAAGGCACTCTGTCCGACCGGGCTGCTGTCCGCCAGGGCCTCATGGCCTTCCGCGGGCTCCCCGCCCCGGGGACTCCGTTGGACAGCTTCGACCTGCGCGGACCGCTGGACCTCGGATCCGCGTCCCTGATGCCCGCATGCGGGACCATGCTGATGCTGGCCCGGAGTCCATGGATGCCCAGCCTGGCGGAGCAGCTGCACTACGGCGGTGTTCCCCGCGCTGCTCTGCAGTGCGAGGAGCCTTTGAACCGCAGAGCCGCCAGAAGTCGCCGACCGTTGCTTGACTGAGGAATCAGGTCCGGCCTTCTTCTTCTCTTCCTTGGCGAAATCCATGATCACTCCCCTGGAGTAGACGACGAGAACTTCCTACTCACCCTCGCCACCAGATGCCAGGTGCGAAAGGGCAGACCTCGCGACCATGGAGGCACAGAAGATCGACGCCAGGGGTGTCGCAAAGTCCGGTGATCTTGTGAGTGCGCTGGTCAGGCGATGCCCAGGAGGTCGAGTGGGCGGGTGAAGGGCTCGTAGGACACGTGGAGGAGGCCGGCGGCGATGTTGCGGTGCCCTGCGGTGCGGAGGGCGTTGATCGCCAGGTTCCGCAGGGTTGCCATGTTCTCCGGGCCGTGGCCTGTGCGGATCTTGGAGGCGTCCTCGGCGAAGGTGGTGTCTCGGACGACGTGGAGCCGGTTCTCGATGGTCCACTGCAACCTGGCGAGTCGGCCCAGCCGCTCGGGCGAGGCTTCCTGCGAGGTCAGGTCGGTGATCGCGTAGACGGTCTGGCGACTGACGGTGCCGGTCTTGAGATCGGTGCGGTGTCGCAGGATGCGTGCGGCCTGGATGGCGTGGGGATAGTCCAGGCCGAGGCTGGTGACGGTGAGTGCCCTGGTCACGCAGGTCTCCCTGCGGCCGTGGCCGATCTCGCGGTCGTAACGGCGCGCGGTGACGTCCTTCCATGGCAACGCTCGCAGCCGGCGATGTAGTTCGGGCTGGTTGGCCTTGACCACCAGCAGGTAGTGGGCCTTCTTCTCCTCGACCGGAAACCGCACGTGATTGCGCTGGGTATGCAGGGCGTCGGCCGTGACGGTGACCCCGGCCAGGTCGTGGCGCTCCAGCAGGGCGGCGAAGCAGGTGATCTCGTTGGTCTTGCCGGGGACGCGGAGTTGGGTGACGGTCCGCCCCTCGCCGGTCATCGCGGCCAGGAGGTGGGCGGCGGGTGAGGTGCCGTGCCGAGAGCCGCGGGCGGTCTTGCCGTCCAGGGCGATCGAGTCCGACCCTGCGGGATCAGCACCGGTCAGATCGGCCAGGCCGCCGGGGCAGACCAGGCCGATGACCCGTCGGATCGTGGCGGCACTCGGCGCGACCCGCACGCCCGGTACGCCCACGATCCGGGTGCCGAGGCGGGCCAGGGCGTGCTGCGGGGCGTTCGCCGACCACTGGCCGATGGCCGCGTACGAACGGGCGCCGCCGGCCACCGCCGAGGCAGCGACCAGCAGCACCGCCACGAACGGGTGACGCACCCCACGGCGTCGCCGCGGGTCGGGTAGCAGTTGCAGCCGCTCCACCAGCGGCAATCCCGCCACGCCGTCCAGCGCGGGCGACTTGATCAGGCAGTCGGTGGCAGACTGACGGCACATCGAAGCTCCGGTGGTACGAGGCGACTTGGGAAGGTCACCCCGTTCAACCGGAGCTTCGTTGCGTTCGTGACGGGCCGACCCGAACCCTCACACCGCCGTGAACAGCGGACTCATGCGCCGACCGGGACTTTGAAACCAATGCCGGGAAGATAGGGCGGTGAGCGGGCTGTCAAGACCTTGGGGGAAGTTGATGTAGGGCGGCGGGTCTTGGCGTAGGACGGGAGCTGACCAAGATGCCGTACCTGCGGGAGCTGTGTTGCCCACCCAATCTGGCGTGCCGATCCGCGCTGATTCCGGCCGAGGCGCGTTCGCGGCCGGGCATCTCGGCGAGCTGACGCAGATCATCACGCCGGCCGTGGTCGACGAGGTGTTGAGGGCGACGTTTCGGGTGGAGAGGCGGGTCCGCAAGCTACCGTCGCGGGTGGTGGTGTACTTCGTGCTGGCCATGGCGCTCTTTCCTCGCGAGGGATACCGCGGTGTGTGGGCCTCGCTGGTCGCGGGGCTGGCAGGGGAGGTCTGCGATCGCTCCGCCGCCGCGTTGCGCCAGGCCCGCCGCCGGATAGGGCCTGAGCCGCTCGCCCTGCTGTTCGACCAACTCAAGGGCTGCACGGCCTCAGCGGAAACCCTCGGCGCGTGGTGGCGCGGGCTGCGAACGGTGGCCTGGGACGGGACCACCCTCGAGGTGGCCGACAGCCCGGCCAATGCCGCGTTCTTCGGCTACTACCGGGCACGTCGTGCCTCGACGTATCCGCTGGTCCGGCTTACCGCCCTGGTCGAATGCGGAACTCGGGCGCTGGTGGATGTGGTGACAGGGCCTGTCTCCGACAGTGAGAAGAGCCAGGCCCAGCAACTCTGCGGGGCACTACGACCGGGCATGCTGCACTTGGCTGATCGTGGTTCCGACGGCCTGGAGCTGATGCGGCAGGCAGCCGGCACGGGGGCGCATCTGTTGTGGCGGATCAACACCGGCCGCATCCTGCCCGCCGTCCACGTGCTCGAGGACGGAAGCTGGATCTCCATGGTCTCCACGCCCACCGGGCGCAACCAGCTGGTGCGCTGGGTTGACCGCGACCGACGTCGCGGGGTGGCTCCCCAGGTCCATGGTGTTGCCGTGCGGGTCATCGAAGCCGACATCACCGTGACCGACCAGGCCACGGGAACCTCGCGCACCGGCCGTTTGCGTCTGGTGACCACACTTCTGGACCACTGCCGTTACCCGGCAAGCGAGTTGGCTGCTTTGTATCACGAGCGGCGGGAGGTCGAGACCGCCTTTTACGGGCTGAAGGTCACCGCGCTCGGCTCGGGAACTGTCCTGCGCTCCCATCACCCGCGCGACGTCTTCCAAGAGCTGCTCGGACTGTTCATCGTGTTCCAGGCCGCTCGGCGCACTGCGGCGCAGACGGCCACGGCGGTCGGCCTCGACCCGGACCGGATTTCACTGACCGTCACACTCCGTACCGCTCGCCACACCGTCATCAACGCCGACCTGGCGTCCTTCCACACGCCCGGTCCCTGGACACCTCACGAACCACCCGCTAAGCACCTCGCCAGCTCTTCAGGCTCCTCCGCACCCGGAGCCAAGATCGCCCGAAGTGTCTCAAGATGTGCTGTCTATCCGGCTGTTCGCGGCGGAAGAAGGAACCCGCCCACCCCTTCCGGCGCGTCTTTCGCGTCTTCATATGGTCAACGTTCCGTCACAGAACGATCATTGAGTGCCCCGGAACGCCCTCGACATACTTCAGGAATCCGGGGCGTACGCATGTCTGAATACGCCTCCGTTCGGGCCAGGCCCCCGCCCGCCCGATTCGCTCCTGAGCAGGGGGAGTTTTGCGCACACCAGTAAACAAGGCGTACGCGGTCACGGTCGCCGCCGCTGCCGCCGTGGCTCTGACAGCGGGTATGACCAGCCCGGTGTCGGCACAGGACGGCGGCCTCACCACAGCGTCACAGGCCGGCGGCAAGAACGCCGGGCCGGGCAAGAACGTGCACACCGTCGTCCTGATCACCGGCGACCGGGTCCTCGTGGACGCCAAGGGCCGGGTCGCGGGCATCGAGCGGGCCAAGGGCCGGGAGGACATCCCCTTCTTCACCCAGGTCCACGAAGGCCGCACCTACGTGATGCCGCGCGACGCCCGGCGGCTTGTCGCCGACGGCACGCTCGACCAGCGGCTGTTCGACGTCACCGGACTCGCCGAGCCGGAGAGCCGCAAGGCCTACCGGGGCGGGCTCAAGGTGATCGTCGGCTACCGGGGAGCGGCGGCCCAGTCCGCCCGCAGCGAGGTGCGGGCTTCCGAGGGCACCACCGTCAACCGGACCTTGCCCTCTCTCGGCGCCGATGCCGTCACCAGCGCCACCGACAGCACCGAGGCGCTATGGGAGGCCCTGACCCGCCCCCAGGCCGACGGCTCGGCGGCGAGGACCTCCGGCATCGCGAAGGTCTGGCTGGACGGCGTGCGGAAGGCTTCGCTCGACCGCTCCACCGGTCAGATAGGAGCCCCCGCGGCCTGGAGCCGCTCGCTCGACGGCACCGGCGTGAAGATCGCGGTCCTGGACACCGGTATCGACGACACCCACCCGGACCTGGCCGGACGGGTCGCGGCGGCACGCAACTTCAGCCGCTCCGCGGACACCGTGGACCGCGTCGGGCACGGCACGCACGTCGCCTCCACCGCGGCCGGTACGGGAGCGAAGGACAGCCGCTTCAAGGGCGTGGCTCCCGGGGCGCGGCTGCTCAGCGCCAAGGTCCTCGACGACCACGGCTACGGCAGCGACTCCGAGTCCATCGCCGGGATCGACTGGGCCGTGGCCCAGGGCGCCGACATCATCAACATGAGCCTCGGCAGCGCCGACCGGCCCGGGATCGACCCACTGGAAGCCCACATCAACAAGGTCTCGGCGGAGAAGGGCGTCCTGTTCGCCGTCGCCGCGGGCAACCTCTGGGATCCCCGCCCCGGCACGGTCAACTCGCCGGGCACCGCCGAAGCGGCCCTGACCGTCGGTGCCGTCGACGACGACGACCGGCTCGCCCCCTTCTCCGCGCACGGTCCCCGCAAGGAAGACCACGCGGTCAAGCCCGACATCAGCGCTCCCGGCGTGGGGATCACGGCCGCCGCCGCGACCGGCACCCCGGACCAGAACCCCCCGGGCTACGTCGGCCTGGACGGTACGTCGATGGCGACCCCGCACGTCGCGGGCGCCGCGGCGATCCTCAAGCAGAAGAACCCCACCTGGACGGGGGCGCAGCTCAAGGCGGCCCTGACCGGCTCTGCCAAGGGTGGCGCGCAATCGGTCTTCGAGCAGGGCGCGGGCCGCCTCTCCGTCGACCGGGCGATCGACCAGACGGTCCTCTCCGAAGGCGGACCGCTCCACCTGGGCCGCCCGCAGTGGCCCCACGACGACGACGCGCCGGTCACCAAACAGGTCACCTACCGCAACGGCGGCACCGCCGATGTGACGCTCGACCTGTCGCTCGAGGCGCCCACCGGCGGCGACGGGCAGCCTGCGCCCGCCGGGTTCTTCACCCTCGGGGCACAGCGGATCACGGTCCCGGCGGGCGGCGCCGCCTCGGTGGACCTGACGGCCGACACCCGTATCGGCGGTGCGATCGACGGCTCGTACGCGGCCACGGTCGTCGCGTCCGGGGCGGGCCAGAGCGTGCGCACCCCGGCCACGGTGGACCGTGAGGTCGAGTCCTACGACGTCACCTTCGAGACGGTGGGACGGCCCGACGCGCCCGGCGCCGTCTGGGGCGCAGACCTGTACGGCTACCAGGGCCTCGCCTCGGAACAGCAGTTCCTCCCGGACCTGTCCGCGGGTTCCGCGACGGTCCGCCTGCCCCGCGGCACCTACAACCTCCAGGCCGACATGCAGGTCGACCCCGCCGACCCGCGCAAGGGCCTCGACCTGATCCACAACCCCCGGCTCACGGTGACCGGACCCACCACCGTCACCCTCGACGCCCGGACCACCAGGCCGGTGACGGTCAAGGTGCCGGACGAGGCCGCCCGGCAGACGCGCGTGGGGATGTTCTACACGGTCTCGACGGCCGAGGCCGGGTACTCCCAGGGCTTCGACGCGCGGAGCTTCGACAACGTCCGTATGTCACGGCAGGGCTCGGTGGGAGCGGACGTCACCCTCACCCAGCAGTGGTCGGCCCGCTGGGAGCGGGGCACGAGCGTCTACCAGACCCTCGCGGGCGGCGCGGTCAAGGAACTGCCCAACGGATACGAGAAGGTCTACACGGCCAAGGATCTCGCCCTGATCAAGGTAGGTTTCGGGGCGTCCGCACCCGGCGTCGCCGGAGCTCTCTCGGCAGAGGGCTCACTGCCGGACGCGGGCGGCTTCGTCGACTTCTACCCCGCCCACCCGGCACCGGGCACCCAGAAGCTGTACCTCAGCACCGACGACGGGATCGGCTGGAGCGTCACCGCGCTCGTTCTGGGCGAGGCGGACGCCGACGGCGGCCGGCCCATCGACGTGGCGTACTCCCTCGGCACCGAGCCCCAACTGAAGCCGGGGAACACGTACACCAGGAACGTCAACGTCGGTGTGGTCGGACCCCGGATGGAGCCCGGCGAGGGGATCGTCCGCTCCGACGACGACATCTTCGGCGCGTTCACGATGGTCAGCGACGGAGCGGGCCACTACGGGAACGCCCGCTACACCAGCGCGACCACCACAGTCCACCGCAACGGTGTGCTGTATGCGCAGAAGGACGGCGCCGTCGACCGGGAGAGCTTCACGCTGCCGGCGGAGTCCGCGACGTACACGGTGGCGACCACGGTCAACCGCGACCCGAAGTACAACCACACCGGCACGCGCATCGACGCCTCGTGGACGTTCACCTCAGCCCGCAGCGCTGGCGCCCCGGCGGAACTGCCCGTCTCCACGGTCCGCTTCCAGCCGAAGCTCGCGCTGGACTCCACCGCTCCAGCGGGCGTCCTCCAGACCTTCCCCGTCGTCGTACAGGGCGCGGCAGCCGGAGCCAACCTCAAGACCCTGAGGGTCCAGGTCTCGCGCGACGGCCAGAACTGGCGGTCCGTCCCGGTCGTCGCGGGCAAGGTCACCGTGCGCGCGCCTGAGAAGGGCAAGGCGCTCTCCCTGAAGGCCGTAGTCACCGACAAGCAGGACAACCGGTCGACGGTCACCGTCCACAACGCCTTCCTCGGCAAGTGAATCTCGGCACATAAGCAACACCACCGAGCCGGCCCGGCGTCACCCATTCCCCTGGTGGCGCCGGGCCTTCGCGCGTCCCGCGCCCGCGCCGTGCGCGAGGAGCTGTTCGGCGAGGTCGAGTTCGTCGTCGGCCTGGTGGGGGTCGAGGAAGGCGACGGCGAGGGTGCGCAGGGCTTGGTTGTGGGCGGCCTCGCCGGATTTTGCGTGCTGTTCGGCTTCGAGGCGCCCGGCCAGGTGGGCGTCGGCCGCGCGTGCCAGCTCTCCCTGGAGCCACCACACGTCTCCGAGGGCCCGCTGGTGACGCCCTTCCCAGCCCAGGGTCCGCGCGGCGGCGAGGGTGGTGGGGAAGTCCCCGGCCAGGCGTGCGGCCTGGGCCAGCCGACCGTCGCCGTCGGCGACCTGCTGGTAGCCCCGGCGTGAGTCCGCGCTCTGTCCGATGGTCAGGACGATGATCCGAGAGAAACGGCCCAGCTGTATTGACCCGCACCGCGACCCTGAAAGCGGTCAAGGACCTCTACGGCACCACCAGCGCCGAGTACGCCACGGTCGCCACCGCCTGGACCGCCGTCAGGTTCGCCTGAGCCGCCGGCCCCCGCCCGACGGCCGCCCACGCCTACCCCGGCCCGACCAGCCCGCACTCGTACGCGAAGATCACCGCCTGCACCCGGTCCCGCAGCCCCAGCTTGGCCATGACCCGGCCGAGATGCTTCTTCACCGTGGGCTCCGCGAGACCGAGGGCGGCGGCGAGTTCCGTGTTGGTCAGGCCGCGGGCGGCCCCCAGCAGGACCTCCCGCTCGCGCGCGGTCAGCACGCGCAGCCGCTCCGCGTCGCCCCCGCCGCTGTCGTCCCCGGCGGCGGGGAGCCGGTGCGCGAAGCGGTCCAGCAGCCGCCGGGTCACCCGGGGGGAGACCACGGCGTCCCCCCGAGCCACGTCGCGGATCGCCCCCAGCAGCTCCTCCGGCCGGCTGTTCTTCAGCAGGAAGCCGGAGGCCCCGGCACGCAGCGCCTCGAAGGCGTACGTGTCCAGGTCGAAGGTCGTGAGCACCAGCACCCGCGTCCCGGGCACCTCGCGCAGCAGCCGCCGGGTCGCCTCGATGCCGTCGGTGCCCGGCATCCGCACGTCCATCAGCACCACGTCCGGCCGCAGCCGCCGCGCCAGCTCCACCGCCGCCGCCCCGTCGGCCACCTCCCCGACCGGCTCCATGTCCGGCTCGGCGCGCAGGATCATGCCGAACGCCAGCCGCAGCAGCTCCTCGTCGTCCACCAGCAGCACCCGGACGCTCACGGCGAGCTCCCGGGATCCAGCCGTACGAAGACCCGCCAGCCGCCGTCCGGCCGAGGGCCCGCCTCCAGCACCCCGCCGAAGGCCGCGGCGCGCTCCCTCATCCCCGCGAGACCCCGCCCCGACCCGGCGGTTCCCGGCCGCCCGGTCCCTCCGGCCCGCCCGTCGTCGGTCACCTCGACCGTGACCGCCCCCGGCGCGCAGGACACCCGCACCTCGGCGCGCGACCCCTCCGGCGCGTGGCGCAGCGCGTTGGTCAGCGACTCCTGGACGAGCCGGTGCACCGTCAGCTGCGCCGCGGCCGGCACGCCGGTGGCCTCGCCGTCCACCCGCAGCCGGGTCACGAGGCCCGCCGCCTCCATCCGCTCGCACAGCGCCCCGAGCTGCCCGATCCCCGGCGGCGACCGCCGGTCGGCCCCGGGCCTCGCGTCGGGACCGGTGACGGGACCGGCGTCCTGGAGCAGGCCCAGCGCCCGCCGCATGTCGGTCAGCGCCTGCCGCCCGGTCTCCGCGATCCGGGCCGTCACGGCGGAGGCGTCGGCTGGCCGGGCGTGCCCGAGAGCGTCCGCCAGTGCCACCACCACCGACAGGCCGTGCGTCACGCTGTCGTGCAACTCCCGCGCGATCCAGGCGCGTTCCTCCTCCACCGCCCGACGCTCCAGCTCGTCGCGGTCCCGTTCCAGCCGCGCCAGCCGCTCCGCCCGCGCGGCCCGCCGGATCCGGGCGTTCGCCCCGAGCAGCGCGCTCGCGGCGACCGCCGCCGTCATCGCGGCGGCCGAGGCGAGGAACCGGCCCTCGGGCGCCCAGCGCGCCGCCGCCAGCACCGCCCCGGCCACCGCCACCAGTGCCGCCGCCCACACCGACCGGTACGGCGCCCGCGCGGTCACCGTCCCAAGGGCGACCAGCAACGCCGCGTCGGCCGGCAGCTGGACACCCAGCAGCCACTGCGCGAACGCCGCGGCGGCGATCACCGCGAACGCGGCCCGGGGCGCCCGCCGCCGCCACACCAAGGGCAGCACCAGAGCGGTCTGCAGCGCGAAGCCCGTACCGTCCGCCACCCGCCCCGGCCCGAGCGTCACCAGGAACAGGGCCGCCGCGAGCGCCGCGTCCGCCACCAAGGGCGGCACCCGCCCCGGCAGCCAGGCGAGGGCGCCCGGCGGGCCCGTCCGTACAGCGCCGGTCTCGGCCATCGTGTCCGTCCTCGCGTCCGCGTCGTCCGGCGTCCTCGCCGGAGCCCCACGGTAGGGCCCCGCGCCCGCTGAGGCGTCCGCCCACCGGCGGACACCGGGGGAGACCCCGGAACACCGGGGGCTCCTCCGCGCGGAGGAGCCGACGCTCCCTGGGGCGACCCGCGCCCACCCGCGGGATCGTCCCCCGGCAGGGCGCTCCGCACCCCCCGGCGGCGGAACCCTGGTAACGACCCCGCAGCCGTACCGCCCGAGGAGCCCGCCCATGCCCCCGACCCGCCGCGCCCTGCTCGGCACGCTCGGCGCCGCCGCGCTCGCCACCGTGGCCGCCGCCCCCGCCCCCGGACACCGCACGGCGGCCCCCGCCCCGGGAAGCCGCCCCGCCGCCCCGGCCGGGGGACACGGCCCCACGCCCGCCCCCGGCACCCCCGTCCCGCTGCGCCTGCCCGCGCCCACCGGGCCCTGGCCCGTCGGCACCGTCGCGCTGCACCTGGTCGACGACAGTCGCCCCGACCCCCTCCTCCCCGCCAAGCCCTACCGGGAGCTCATGGCCGGCCTCTGGTACCCGGCGGAACCCGGCGCCGGGCACCCGACGGCCCCCTGGCTGCCCCAGGCCGCGGCGGCCGACTGGGACGCGCAATCCGCACCAGCCCTCGGCGTCCCCGCCGGCGTCGCCGACTGGCGGGGGATCAGGACCCACGCCCGCACCGGCGCGCCCGTCGCCCGCCGCGCCGGCCGGCTGCCCGTGGTGCTGTTCTCCTCCGGCGACGGCGGCTCGCGCGCCCTCGGCACCACCCTCGTTGAGGAGCTGGCAAGCCGCGGCAACCTCGTCGTCGCCCTCGACTCCACGTACGAGGCCGAACAGGTCGAGTTCCCCGGCGGCCGGGTCGAACGCGCCCTCCCGCTCCCCGACGACCTCACCGCGGAGGTCATCGCCGCCCTCCTCGCCGGGCACTCCCGGGCCCGCCTCGCCGACGCCCGCTTCGTCCTCGGCGCACTCGACCGGCTCGCCCGCGGGCACCGCCCCGACACCGGCACCGACCCGCTCCCGGACGGGCTCGCCGAAGCCGCCGACCCCGCCAGGACCGGCGTGCTCGGGCAGTCCCTCGGCGGCTCCGTCGCCGCCCAGCTCGCCCACGACGAGCCCCGCGTCCGCGCGGCGGCCAACCTCGACGGCGCCCTCCTCGGACCCGTCGCCGACAGCGGCCTCGCCAAGCCCTTCCTGCTGATGGCCTCCGGTACGAAGACCCTGCGCACCGAACCGAGCTGGGCCTCCTGCTGGGCGGCGTCCACCGGCCCCCGGCACGCCCTGCGGCTGCGGAACGCCGCCCACGGCTCGTACACCGACCTTCAGGTCCTCCTGCCCCAGCTCGTCCGCCGCATCCCGGTCCCCGACGCGGCCGGACTCATCGGCACCGTCGACCCCCGGCGCTCCCTGGCCGCCCAGCGCACCGCCGTCGCCGCCTTCTTCGGGCGGTACCTGACGGGGCGGCCCACCGGCTTCCTCGACCGGCCCGGCGACGACTGGCCGGAGCTGGAGGTGCTGCGCTGAACCGGCTCGCCCGGCGGCCCGCGCCGTGCTCGGCCTGCTGACACAGACGGAAAACCGTACACGGCCACGAACCTGAGTGCCCACGAGAGTCTGCTGCGGTCCAGGTCGATGGCGTGGACCGGATGGTGAACGTCGGCGCGCACTGCTCCGCGAGCTCGATCACCAGCTCCAGCTGGAACCTCAACAGGAGCCCTGTACCCGTAGTGATGAGACCGAGCACAGTGACGCCCACACCTACGTGGTGGTCCAGGACCCACCTGCTGAACCGGGGCCCAGGGCCGGGCGATGATCGAGGGTCAGTTGCCCGGGGTCGGCACCCAGCGCCCGGCTACGGGCGCCGGGTGCCGACACGGTCGACATACGGGTACCTGTCGAGCGGGCCGCCTCATGGTGCTCACCGCCGAGTATCACGCGCTTGCGTCTCGGGCTCGACCGCACGCTGTCGCCGGTGTCCTGCATGTGCCTGCTCAGGACGCCGGCGGATAGGACGACGCCAGCGCGAGGTTCTTCCCGTCGGTCACATCTCTATGTAGTCGGCTTTGTCGTTCCAGGTCCCGCCGGTCCAGTAGTCGGCTTTGGTGAAGTTGTAGCAGGCGAGGTTGCCCATGGACATGTACGGGTCGGTCATCCCCGTGCGGGCGTCGTAGACGAGCGCACCGCCCATGTCGCGTTTGACGCAGCCGGCACTGGCCTGGTCCCGGAAGCTCCAGTCCGCGAGCTGCTTGGTGCCCTTGGCAGACCACTGAAGCCGGCGCCCGGTGTAGTCGGAGTTCTCCCACGGGCACACCCACCCGTAGCTGCAGTCGCCGGACGCGGTGGGACCGAGCTGTCCGCTCTCCTTCGCCGACGCTCCAGCGCTTCTGCCGCCCTTCGCGACGGTCGGGGCGATGGCGGCGAGTGCCCGGTCCGCCTCCTCGGCCGTGTCGTAGCAGAAGACCTCACCGCTAGGTGTCTCGGAACAGGCCTGGGCCCCCTGCCAGCCGTTGGCCAGGTCGATCTTCTTTCCCTTGTAGGTGGCGATAACCGGTTTGTCTTGGCTAACTGCTCCTGCAGCTGGGTCTCCTTGGCCTGCGTGGCAAATCCGACCTCGGGCGAGGTGGAGGGCTCCGGTGCCGCGGTTGCGGTTGCCGCGCTTGGCATCAAGGCGCAGAAGGCGGTGGCACCCGGGACGAGGATGCGTCCAAGGCGCATGCTGTGTCTCCTGTGGTGGGTTGTGCGACTGATTCACAGGAATCCCACAGCAAACTCTGGGTAAAGGAGGTGACCGTGATCGGGGATGGCGAGTTCTCGATCGCGATCGTCCTAATGTTCGATCTTGTCCGGTCTCTGCCAACCCTGTATCCCTACGCGAAGGTCCTTACGGAACCTGTCCGACCTCGGTGACGATGCCGCTGCTGACGAGGGCGACGGAGGTGACGACGGTGCCGGTCTTGCCCCAGGCGCTGTCCTTGACGAGGACCGTGCGCTCGCCGAGAAGACGGGCCGTGCTCGTGTCGAAGATCCACTCAGTGCGTTCGCCGTCGTGCACTCGGGCGACGGCAACCCCGCTGCGCCCGGCGGCGTCCACGGCCGCGGGGGCGACATCGACTCCGGGGATGAGGGCGGCAGCGCGGTAGAGCGCAGCAGCGGTTGCGGGGGGAGTCACCCCGTTGCGCAGCAGATCGCCGATCGTGACGAAGGCCTCCTGGTCCGGGCCGGTCGTGGAGTCCGAACCGGCTCCATGGTTTCTCTCGGCGTCGTCACGGATGAGCTTCAACAGGGCGTGGGGATCGGTCGGCAGGGCAGCCAGGAAGTTGTACGTCGGCGAGTTCAGGTTGGCAGGAGCATCTGGCAGCAGGCTGTCCTTGCCGGCCTTGCGCTGCAGAGTGGGCTCGCTGCCGTCCACCGACGTCCACTGCTCCATGCCCTCGTCCTGGCGCAGGAGTTCCATCTGCCCGGCCTTGGTCTCGGACAGTACCGACGTGTGGCCGACCGTCTTGACGTACACATACTGCCCGTCGAGCACCTTCGTCTGCGACGTCGCATGGGCAGCCAGGGCGGCCCTCTCCAGCACCTGGACCGATGCTGCCGAGGCCGGCGGCGCGTTGTGCGGAGTGGTTCCGGAGCCGAGGCTGAGAACGACGACGGTCGCGCCGGCGGCCATCGCCGCGCTCAACACCAGAACCATGCGTCGCCTCGGCCGCCGAGAGGAACGGGCTCGCGTCTGTCGGTCGATCTCGCTCATGAGATGCCGACGGCGGGCTTCCGTCCGTCCAGGCGCCGGGTCCGAGTAGGCAGCCGGCGGCAGCACATGGCTCGCCTGCTCGCGCTCTGCCTGTTCGCGCTGCTCCGAATTCATCGTGTACCCCTCCTGTGGGAAGCGCGGCCTTCTGCCACCTCGCTATCCGGTATGTGTCCGCTGCCGGTCTGCGGTTCCACAACACGCGGATCTCCGCCAACTCCTCGTCAACAAGCCGGCGCAGCTTCTCTCTCGCGCGTGAGAGGCGGGAGCGCACGGTGCCCACCGGAATTCCCAGCGCCTCAGCGGCCGCCGCGTATCCCAGATCGGACCAGACGACCAAGGCGAAGACCTCGCGCTCGGTCCGCTTCAGCCGTTGCAGCGCACGGGCTGCGGCGGCCAACCGCTGAGCGTCGGCCATCTGCCTGACCACCTCGTCCGAGAAGTCGGGCGACGTCTCCGAGAGAGACAGACGGGACATCGCTTCACGATGCCGGCGGGCCGATCGGGCGGTGTTGCGCATGACGTTGGTCGCGATGCCCAACAGCCATGCCCGGACGCTTCTGACGTCCTCGCGCAGCTTGTCGCGTAACCGCCAGGCCTCCAAGAAAGTGAGTGACATGACGTCTTCGGCGAGGGCCCAGTCGCCCGTCGTCCGGACGGCATGGGCATAGACGACGCGCGCATGCTTGTCAAAGATCTCTGCGAACGCCGCCCGATCACCGGACCGGACACGTTCATTCAAGGGGAGCTCCACAGCAAGAAGTGTCCGCACATCTCCGTCGGTTCCACTTCTCCTCCGCCAGAGACAAGGAAGGCATGGGCGGAACGGTAGCCGGACGGGTGATCACGTCGGATATCCGCAGAGGGCTATCCGACGTCAGGTGATCACGAGCGGTGCGTCAGCTGTAGCTCGACGCCGATGGGTTGTTGGTCGGGGCCGCAGAGTTGCTCCGGCTGGTGCGGTGGCCGCGGAGCCTACGCCACCTGGGTCCCCGCCGCCGACGTACGCCGCCTGGGCGCGTACAAGGTGTTCGCCGCCTACGACAACAACCAGGCCGGCGAGTTCGCCGAGTTCCGCGACGGCGCCGCCGCACGCGAGCGCCGCGCCGCTCAGATGCCTCCAGCGAGCAGCGGCTGACCCTCACCATCACCGGGCCCGCGGCAGTCAGGTCCCCGATCGCAGTCGGTCCAGCTCACTGCAGATCGCTTCCCGCAGTACGCCGTGCCGCGGACCGAGCCTGAACTGCTCGTCACTCCACCGTTCACGCGGATAGAGCCACACAGGCTTCCCCGCCACCTCGGCCGGCTCCCACTCGAACCGCGGCCAGACATGCGCATGCAAGAACGGGTCCGTGTTCCCCAGGATCTCCAGGTTGACCCGGCGGAATGCCGGGTCCAGCCGCCGGCAGGCACGCTCGACCGCTTCACCAAGCTGGTCCATGTCAGACAGGAACGACAGCCGCTTCGCCCTCGGCAGGTCCGACAGCCGCTGCACATCCGGTTCGTCCACGAGTAGAACCGAGTAGCCCGGCAGGAACTGAACATCCCCGATCACCGCGAACCCCGACGTCAACCGTCGCAACACGGTTGGGTTCTCGCCTCTCAGCGCAGCCCCGATCCGATCCATCCGCCAGTCATTAGGCATGGCCAAAACCTACATTCTGGTGATCAAGGACCGCTCCTCACTCCCCATCCCCCTCACACAGTTCAAAGACCAAGCATGGGGCGAGGAGCGGCCCAGGCTGTCTTCAAGTGTGGCGGATACCTCGTGACGCCACTGTGCGTCTGGTGGAGTTCAGCGAGCCTGACTGACCCACCAGGCCTCAAGGAATCACAGGTACTGCCACAGGTCGCTGGGGATGGTGCGGCCGTCGCCTTGGGAACCGAGGCCGCGATGAAGGACCACCGGGTCCGCTACACCCTCGCCACGAAGCTCGTCAACGAGCTGGTCGAGGCCGCCGACGAGAAGCAGCTCAACAAGACCATCGCCCGCTATGGCCGCGTTGATCTTCTCCACATCGATGAGCTCGGCTACATGGAACTCGACCGCCGCGGCGCCGAACTCCTCTTCCAGGTTCTGACCGAACGCGAGGAGAAGAACAGCGGCGCCATCGCCTCCAACGAGTCCTTCGGCGGTCGGACCAAGACCTTCACCGACCCGCGACTCTGCGCGGCCATCGTCGACCGCCTCACCTTCAATACGAGCTTCCAGGAGCCCGCTCCTGGCCGGTGTGGTTGCAGACGGCCGTGGGGCCCGTAGCGGCCGGGCGGGAGGTGCCCCGATAGTTGCCTTCACGCAGGATTCCGTCGATCGCGGCGTTGACGGATTCGGCGCAGAAGGCGGCCGCGCGCAGGTTACTCAGCGCGTTCAGCAGGGCCTTGGGGTCGCGTGCGTCCAGTGCTTGGGTGCAGCGGCGGCTTCCGGTGTCCGCCCAGGTGGCCATCTGATGCCAGTCGGCTCGTACGTGCGGTTCGGCGGGCACGCGGAACCATAGTGTCTCGAACCAGGCGGCCGTCCCCCAGTCGCTACAGACCGACGGAAGTAGCTGGTACAACGTGCCCCACCGGTCCTCGTCGTCCTTCGCCGCACGGAGGGCGGCGGTGAGTTGCTGGTCGTACCAGATCGCTGCGTCGATGAGCTTGTCGCCGCGGAGGCGATACCAGGCCCGGATCTGCCTGAGGCGGGTGGCTTCTGCCAGCGGCGGACCCGGGAGCCCCCAGTTCTGCACCAGGCTGCGTTGGTATGTGACGTCGTTGGTCCTGAGGCCGAGCTGGTACCTCCGGACAGCTCCGTCCGTCGCGGTGGCCGCGACTGCCGCGGCGCACAGCAGACTCACCGCGAGGAATTGAGTGCGCGTTCCTCGGGTCCGCGCATCCACATGACTGGTGACGCGCGCGTTCGGTGGCCGTCGAGGGCGGAGAAGGCCGGCGGCCAGACCCGTGATGACGGCGGTGAGTGCGCAGAGGACCAGAGCGTTGTTCAGAATGAACGTGAACGGGAACAACGGCCGCCACCAGGCCGGCCGCCAGGCGCAGCTGTCCGACAGGACGTTGAGGGGGGTGACGCAGCCGTCAATGGACACGAGCAGGGCCATGGCGGTGAGCCCCATCAGAGCTGCTACCTGACCGGCTATCAGGCCACCTAGCAGGCGGTGGCGTCGGTCTGCGGTGCTCGCCACGGCGGCGGCCATGGTTGCCGGCAGGCATAGTGCCAGCAGCAGGAGTGCTGTGTACCGCAGGGCGTAGAGGCCGCCCCGCGCCTCCGGTACTGGTTGTCCGGTGTGGACGTACGTCTGGATGGCCACGACGGCCAGGCACGCCAGTGCCCCACCCGTCAACCCGGGTCGTAGGACTTTACGCAAAGAGGCCACAGGATCTTCCCTCAGAGCTGCCCGGGTCGGCTCCCAACCGGGACTGTCCGCTACTGGTCCCTTCGCCCAGGCGAGCAGTGGCAGGACCCACAGGAAGGTGATGACGAGGGCGCACATCGGTGTTTCCGCAATGCTGCTCAACTGAGGGAACACCACGGCGATGCCGGGAACTCTGCTCAGGTCCCCGGTCGGATCTGCGGAGGGAAGCCATTGCAAGATGTCGCGGGCAACCATACGGGCGTTCGGACTGTCTCTGTTCAGGCTTGTGACCCCGACGAGCATCCACCACGTGAGCCACGCCATCATGGCGAGGGAGGAGACAGCCGCACACAGGCCGAGCGCGGGGCGCAGAGTCCGGCCGCGCGAGGTTCCGATCCACAGACGTGCGCACTCCGTGACCCACCAACCGAAGGCTGCTCCCGCCGCCACAGGTACGAGCAGGACCAGCGGTCGCTCCGGCAGCCAGGACCAGCCCGCGCCCCAGCCGCTCAGGATCAGGCCGACCGACATCCCGGCCCCCAGCCACCCCCCGGCCCACCCCCCGGAAGGCACTCGGGAACCGGTCAGCAGGGCATACGCAACCGCCCGCCACAGGGCGACCACGATCACACCGGCTACCAGCGCACCAGGAATGACGACCAGGATCACCATCAGGTTGTTGGTGAAATTGACGTGATACAGCGCGATCTGCCGGATCACCTGGGGTACGGCCATGACTGGCACGGTGCCGAGGAGGAAGAGAGGCAGGACGGCGATACGGAACAGCGGCGCGGGGTCAGCGAGTGCTCCCTGACGCAGGCCCCAACGCGGGTGTGTGCGCCACAGTTCGAGGAACGAGTCGAGAGTGCCGCGCGCCGCACTCCGGTGCGGCGTGGCGGTGACGGACCAGCCGTGCGGGTCCGCGCCCCAGCGCGCTGCCGTCAGGTCGGCGTAGATCTCCCGGCTGCGCAGGGTGTCGGAGCGGGTGAGATACAGCAGCACGACCATGACGACGGCCAACGCCGCCGACCGGTCCAGTCGCGGCATGTCGCCGTTCGCAACGACCCCATACATCACATAGCCTAAGCAGAGCACATACGGCAGCAGTACCAGCGCGAGGAAGACCCGCCACAGGGCTACCGTGAGGTAGGTCAAGGTGATGTCACGGTTGGCGATGTGGGCGAGCTCGTGCAGCAGCACAGCCTGGAACCGTTTTGGATCGCTGCGGCGGACGGCGAGCAGGCCGCCGTGAAGACAGACGACGGGACGGCGGGTGCGGCCGAACACCACTGCGCTGACGGAGGTGGCCGTGGGGTCGATCACCACCCGGGGCGGTGAAGCCACATCCGTCGCGGCGCACAGCTCGCGGAGTTGGGCGAGGAGTGCACCGCCTGGGTCGACTGAATCCAGCGGGACGACACGGCTGCGGCGGGCCTTCCACCGCGGCAGCACGGCGAAAAGCAGCCAGGCCATGACCATCAACAGCAGGGGCCAGCAGGCCAGCTGCCACCACGGCGGCGCGGGTGCCCAGGTGGACATGCAGGACCGAAACGCTATGCCCTGACCAGTGATGCTGAGTGACGTGTTCCAGAAACTGCCGTCAGCGGGGTCCACACCTGCAGCGAGGGTGCATCCGGTCACGTCCCCGTCGGCCAGGACTCTGAATACTTCCAGGATCATGGCCCCGCTGGCGGTCAGCATCAGAAGCAACAGAGCGACGAACCGGGGGCCCGTTCCCGCGCCCAGGACCTTCTCGTTGATCCGAAGCCGCTCTTCGGGTCCAAGCCCGGCAGACACCTAGTCCTGCCCGGTGGCCGAGCCCGGATCGGCCGGAGGCTCTGGCGCCGGCGGAGCGGGCGCATCCGACTCGTCGGACAGGGCCAGCCGAGCCACCACCGCATCGGCGATCTCGTCCGCCCGCTCAGCCGGGAGCCCACGCTGCTGGGCCGCGGCCAGGATGAGTGCCCGAACCTGGACCAGCTGATCCCGCGTCAGTGCCGAGACCGCTGCTACCGAGGCCGGGCGTCGCAACAGCCGCCGCATCACACCCGTCACCCGTTGGGAGGTATGGGTCACCGTCGTGGCCACCATGTGCTGCGCCACTCCGTCGAGCACCAGCCATACGACGGGTGTTACCAGCGCGGCGACCTCTCCGATTCCGAACCCCAGCGGCTCGCGACGCCCGCCCTTGCGGCCTAGTCGCCGTGTCACCGTGGCGTCGTCGAAGCGGCGAAGCCCCTCCACAAGCGGCAGTTCCTCCGGCGCGACGGACGCCACTACCGAGCGCACCAGATCCCGCACCAGGTACAACTGACCGTCGCCGGGCCTGTCGGTTCCAGATTCCACTCGTCCCCCAGACGTCCAGCGCTTCCCGGCCCGCACGGGACCGGTCTCACACGATTCACTGTGGCACGGGAAGTGACGGCGCCACAGAACTTTCAGGAACGAGAAGCGTTGCAATCAGGACGCCGCGCCTGGGGCTTGGACAGGGCCGGTGCCGGGGCCCCTGGGACCTCAGCCAGGCCAGAAGGGAGTGTCCCCGAGGCCGTTCGTGGTGTTGTGGTCGACATGGGGCTGGTGGACCGGGCGGGCCTGGTGTCGAGAAGCAGGCGGATCAACTGGCGGAGGCGGCGTGCGAGCTCGCGGACGCTGCAGCCGGTTCCGGCTGAAGCATGGCGGCCATCGATGACGCCCTGGTCGCCATCGACACCTTGGCCGCCGCGCTCGCCCAGGTCGACCCGGAGGTCGCCGAGGTGCTGGCCGCGGTGACGGCCGCGACGTCCACGGCCCGCCGCCGCTTCGGCCTGCCCGTCGAACCCGATCCGGCGCCGGCCGGGACAGAGCGGGGGTCGGAGCCGCGCCCTGCGCGCCGTCCTCGGTCCAGGCGGCGTGGTCTCGGACCCGGATTTCAGGGCAGCCGCTGAACCGCACAGTGGCCTAGATGTCACAAAACGATCTTGGGCACCCTCGTTCTCGTCCCCGCAGGCACCCCTTGGACCACACCACCTGGAGGAACCAGTGTCATACCCGCATCTGCTCACCCCCGAGGAGAAGCTCGCCGACGCGAAGAAGCTGTTGAGCCTCCCGCGTATCGTCGTGATCTGCGGCTCCACCCGCTTCATGACCGAGATGAACGAGGCCGATCTGCGGGAGACCAAAGCCGGAAAGATTGTCGTCAAACCGGGCTGTGACATGAAGTCGCCGCACGACTTTTGGTCCGATCCTGCCGAGGCCGAGGCTCTGAAGGTTCGACTCGACGATCTGCACCGGGCGAAGATCCGGCTCGCTGATGAGGTGCTCGTAGTCGGCGACTACATCGGAGACAGCACCCGAGCCGAAATCGCCTACGCCCGGTCGCTGGGCAAGCCCGTGCGGTTCACGCACCCCGAAATCGGCCCTGACGCCTGACCGCCCGCTGCCACCTCGACAACCACGGCTGGCAGCCCGCCGCCTGACCGTCTCGCGGTGGCTTCGGCCACCGCCCACCCCACACCCTCCGCTGATGACGTTCCAGGGCATATACGCGCCCTGTGCGGGAGTGACGATGAGGCGCGGGAGCAGGCGTTCATCAGCCTGTTCGGCAGCATTTTTCATCAGGGCTCGCGGTATTCGGCCTCTCCGGTCGCCGTGCCGTTTCTCGCGAGGATCGCCGTTGCGGGGCCGGCGGCCGCCCGCCAGGACACGATGCTGCTGCTCACCCGCCTGGCTGTGGATTGGCACGACGAGTACGACGTGACCACCGGTATCAACGTGGCCGAATGGCGTGCGGCCGCAGCGGAGTGCGGGCCGGCGGAACTTTTGCCGTAGTACGAGGACCAGCTGGCCGTCGAGACCGATGCCGACAAGCGCGCGCAACTGCAGGAGGTGCGGGACTGGGTGGCGGCCGGCAACTCGCCCGACTCCCGGTGGTCGGCGCTTCAGTCATACGACGCGGTCCTCGCCGAACTCCCCGGCCTTCTTGTCCTGCTCGACGACGATGACGCCCGTCTGCGGACCCAGATCGCCTACCTCCTGGCCTGGTTTCCCGAAATCTCCGCCACCTCCCTGCCCCGCCTCATGACCCTTGCCGCACACGAGAAGGACCCGGTCACCGCAGCCACCGCGCTGCTCGCCGCCGGCCTCGTCGGCCCCCCTTCCACGGTCGAGGACATCACCTCGTACCTGGATGCCGCAGACCCGCTGATGCGGTGGGCCGCGGCCACCGCCCTCGTCCGCCTCGCCGGCCTCGACGAAGCGCCCGTCGGCCCCGACCTGCTCGGCAGGGCCGTCACGGAACTCACCGCCGCAGCCCACAACACGTTCGAGCACGTGACCGACTACTTCGAAGGCGACCTTCACGGCCACATCGAGCGCACCCTCCACGCGCTCCCGCCCACCTCAGAGCCGGCCGCCGCGCGCGAGGCGCTCGACGCATGCCTGCCCCGCATCGCCCGGGACCGCTCCGGATCCCGCACCCGCAAAGCCATCGAGCAACTCTTCCCCGCTCCGCACCCCGCACCCCGCTACACCGACCTGACAGTGGCGCAGCAGCAACTGCTGGACGATCTCGCCGGCCATCAGCATGCCTGGGTCATCCGCTCGTCCGCCGACCGGTTGCGTGAACTCGGCCTTCCGTGCTCGCAGGAAGCCCTGAAGTCCTTCGTCGGCGTGCACCGCACAGCCTGAAGCCCCGCAGCACTGCGCCGCGAGCGGAGTGGTACTCAGGAACGTGAAAGGCGGCCAGGGCTGTTCGGCGCGATACGCACGCTCGACAAACGGGCGGCCCTGCTCCCCACCTGTGAAGCGCTGGCTCCAATTCCTCACTCAGTGGAAAGACAGAGCGCGTGAGGCGACGAGCAGCCCTGGCCGATTTCAAGGCTGTGGCGGATATTTCGTGATGCCCGCTGTCGCTGCCGATCAGCGGGGCGGGAAGGACGCGAGAGCAAGATCCCATTGGTCGGCCGCGTGGAGCAGGGCGTCCGTGTCCACCCGTACCTCCACGGCGTACTGGTAAATGCCCGTGCTCTCGTCACCCCGCTGCCATGGGGGTTCAGCCTCCAAAGACAGGTGGACGCGAATCACAGCCCCGCCCTCGCTTCGATCGGCGAGACTGAAGGCCAGCACCGGCTCGACGAACCAGGTGTCCGGGGACAGTTCCCCTTCGGCATCCCGGCCGGCCACGGCTACTGTCCCCGCCGCCACCGCGCGCAGCCAGGTGGTCACTTCACGGGCTTCATCGGTCAGCAGACATGGGTCATCAAACGACCAACTGCCCTCGGGGGTCGTCACCTTTCCGCCGACGACCAGCCAGTTGTCGTCGTATGGATTTCCGGGGGCGGCGGGGAATTGGTAGCGCAACGGACAGAGCTCGACGCTGCTCATTCGATCGCTCAGAAGCACTACAGCAGGATGTCATATCCAGCCCGGTAACCCCCAGGTCACGGCACTGTCCCGCGTCATGGCGGCGGCTGGGCGAGGACGAGGGTTCGCAGGAGCGCGAAGGACGCTCGGCCATACGACCGGCGTTTGATCAACTTGATGCGTGTGACCTGACCTTCGACGGCGCCGGAGCTCCAGTTCAGTGTGAGGTTGACGACGGCGTCCTAGTCGTTCTGGAGAAGGGTGGCGAAGCCCTGGACCGGTTGCGGACCTGGCCGAGGGCGCGGGTCATCCATGCAGTGAGGTCGTGGCCTCGGCGTTCTCGGGCGGCACCCGACCACGGTCGCGCGCATCCTCGACCGGAAGGAGCGCGCTCTGCGCGCCGAGGCGGAGGTCCTGGACAAGGAGTCCGCCGAGATCAGTCGGCGCCAGGATACGGTGGAGGCGAACCTGCAGCGCGTCGCTGACGCTCGTGCGATCTTGCAACAGCTCTTCGCGGAGGATCCCGCCCCCTGCCCAGAGCCGGAGGAAGAGCCTGTCGATCCCGGGGCTGATGGGGCGGGGCTGGACGGCGGCGCCGCCGGAGTCGAAGAAGAGGATGTCGAAGCCGTCGTCACGGGCTGGGACCGCAGCACGCCGGGGCCCGTTGACATGGAGGAGGCCCGGCGCAGGGCAGTCACCCTGCTGGCGACGTCCGGCAGGAAGATGCGTGCCCGGGCCATCGCCGAGGTGATCGGGGAGGACGTGTCGACGGCTCCCGGGTGGAGACCACCCGGGGCCGCTTGAAGACGCTGGTGACGTAAGGGGTGCTCATGGAGGATCCGGCGGGCGTGTTCGTCATCGTCACCTCCGGTCACCCCGCCGAGGGCGCCCCCGAGCCGGGAGATGCCTCTTGAGGGAGGAGTGAGGAAGTCTCCCGTGCCGGCCGGAGAGGCCGGTGCGGGGGTGGGTCGGCACCTGCCGCAGCCGTGGAAGGAAGGCGGCGGTGCCGGCACGCGAGCTGCCATGAGGTGGCTCCGCGCACTTGCGAGCGTAGGCGAGATGCCCCTGTCAGGTGAGGAGCCACGAAATCGTCACGGCCGAACGCATTGTGCGTTCGACCGGGTGCGGATCGAGGCTGTTTGCCGAGGACTGGAGTCATGGTCCATGTGACTGGCTTCCAACGAGGCTCTCGGAAAATCGCCGAGACCTACAGCTTGATCATCCTAGAGATGCGTACTCCGACGGATAAGGACGTCGAAGGTCGGCTGATGAATCGCTCCCATGAGTGAGCCGCTCACGCCGTTGCATCGCGTAACACGCCAGTTCGATCCGCCTGCCGTCTTGCTGGTCAGTGGTCAACCGGCGGCAAGGGTGTGCACTATCTCTGCAACGGTCGGGGAAGAGCTCGCCGACTCGTTCGATCTCTCCGTCGGCGGCCGAGAGTGGTTCGCCTGGATGATGAAAGACGTGTTGGGCGGGGAGCGTGCCTGGTTCACCGCCGACGGGAACTTGCACCTCGCGGAGTCGTAGGTCCGACGTCCGTGCAGGCTTCATCCCGTTTGATCACCGTGGTGGTGCCTGGCACGTCGTTGAGCCCTAACCATGTCCGGAACCGTCGATCGGCCGGGTTCTCGTTGTCCCAGGTGCCGGTGACGCGGGGGCCGCTGGGGGCGCATTGGGGGGGGCGACGACGTACGGCACGAGGGCTCCTGGTCAGCCGGGGCGTCGCGACTGTGCACGTCGTCATCGGTAACGCCGTCTAGACGCGCTCCAGGGGGTGGTGAGGGGGCGGCGGGAGCTCGCCCCGTACGGGATCGTGCGGGCGGACCGGCCCGCCGCGGCGGACCACCGCCATGACGCCGGACTTGAAGGTGAACTCGCCCGTGTCCGGGTCGAGGGAGAAGACCTGGCCGAGCAGTCCCGCGCGGAAGTCGTTGATCTTCGCGCAGGGGTTGCGCAGCCCCGTCACCTCGATCACCGCCTGCTCCCCGAGATGGAGCAGCGCCCCAGTGGGGAGGCCCAGCAGGTCCACGCCACGGGTGGTGATGTTCTCGCCGAGCTGGCCCGCGGAGACGTCGAAGCCCTTGAGAGCCAGCTCGTCGAAGAGCTCCTCGTGCATCAGATGGACCTGACGCAGGTTGGGAAGGTCCGGCTCGTACGTCATGCGGAACTGGTGGCGGATCGTCTCGCCCGCGTGGACGTCCCCCTCGACCCCGAGCCCGGCGAGCAGCGTGATCGACTCCCGATTGGGCTTGCTGAACGCGTACGTCTCGTTGCGGCTCACCGCCGTGACCCGGCCGGCCATCGCTCACCCCACGTGCTCTCGCTCCACCTGCTCCAGGTCTGCAGCCAGGCCGATCCTAGTGCGTACCCTCCGGGCGGACCGCGCTGCTCTCTCGTTCGGGTCGATGCGGCCCTACACCTCGTCGCGGTGCAGGCCCCGGGTATGGTCCTGGCGCTCCTCACCGGGCCGGAGCACCCACTGCAGCCTGAGGAACGCGGCCGTCTCGTCCTTGAACTCGGCGTGCACCCCGTACTTGAGCGCCGGAGGGTGCTTGCGGGTGCTGTAGCGCGTGGCGGTGACGGCGCCGGCCGTCATGGCGGCGTGGGCGAGGAGCAGCTCGATGTCGCCGACGCGGACTGGGCCGGAGGCCGGCAGGGCGGGGGACGGTATGAGATCAGGGGCGATGGGTCGGGACTCGGGGGTGGTTCGAACCGAGATCTGCCACCAGGTCTCCCCGCCGCTGCAGGTACGGGTGACGAGGCCTTAAGGGCGTTTCGTCCTGCGAGGGCTGCTTGGCAAGGCGGTGGTTCAAGCGGATCGCGGTCGCTCTTGAGTGCGGTCCGTGAGGTTCAATGCGGGTATGGGGAATGCGCTGTGGGACCGGCTCTCGGTTGAGGAGCAGGCGGAGGTGGACAGCCTCGTTTCGGCTGGGCGGAATGTGCAGGCGATTGCCGTGATGCGTGAGCGTGCCGGTCTACCGGCTCCGGCTCTGCATGAGTGTGTAGACCTGGTGGATCAGCGATTCGTGGTGTTGCGGCAGGTGTTGGCGAGCTCGCGATGATGCCGTGCCCAGCGGTCATGCGTCGCGCCAGTTCGGGGTCGATTCGTGAGTGAGCCGGCTGCTTATGAGGTCGACCATCGCCACCTTGATCATGGCTTCGGAGCGGTGGGGGTGGGTCTCGTAGTCGCAGGCGAGGCGGCGGTGGTGCATGAGCCAACCGAAGGTCCGCAGCACATGGATGCCGCCGGCGTTGTCGGAAACGCTGGCGGCGGTGACCAACACGAGGAGGCCGACTGTGTCGACGCCGATGTGACGTTTGCGGCCTGCGATCTTCATGCCTGCGTCGATGCCCTGGCCAGCCGCGGGCACGTTGGCTGAGGTCTTGACGCTCTGCGCGTCGAGGGCGCAAGCGCTCGGCTCGGCGTCGCGGCCTTCGGCTTCCCGGACCAGGCGCCGCAGGAGACCGTCGATCGAGTCGACGCTCATCGTGTCCAGCAACGCGAGCGCAGCGTCCACCTCGTCGTCGGTGAGGGCGGTCTCGGGCGGGGCGAGCTCGGCGGGGCCCGGCGGGGTCGATGTCGAAGGGGAACGGGGTACCGAGCCGGTGGTCGCTCCGGCGAGCGCGGTGGTCATCTAGACGTACCGGCCGTTGTCGAGCTCGCTGATGATGAGCCGGGGCGCGGGGGCGAACTCAAGACGCCAGAAGTACGGGATGGCGGCCTCGGCGTAGAGCATCGGCTTGAACTTCCGGTTGAGGGTCCTCACGGAGGCCGCGGCCGTCGGGCTGCGCGCGGGGGAGTGGATGCGGGCGCTGCCTCTCCCGGACGGGGCCTGGATCTGCGGTCCGCTGGCCGATGCCGTGGAGGAGGCCCTGGCCGGCCTGGACCCGGAGGACCGCGACGATCCCGACCGATACGGGCACGGCGGTGTCTCGGAGTCGGCGCGCACGCGGCTGGACGGCCTCGTCTACGACGTGGCCGAGACCTCTACCCTCAGGGCGGAGCAGCGGGTAGCACTGTTCGCCGTGGTCCACTGTGTCCGGGGCATCCCGCAGACCCTCGCCAACGACCCATGGACAGTCGTCCAGCGCGGGGACCTCTCAGCCCTGTGCGCGATCATCGACAGCGCCATCGCCCGCCCGGTGTGAGCGCCCCGACGGGCAACTTCGCCGCTCCTCAGGAACGCCGCGGACGCGACCCTGCGTCGCCGCATCACCGCGGAGAACGCTCACCGCCGAGGTCGCCGGCTCCGGTGGACCCAGCGAGAAGGTGACCGGAGTCGAGCGGACGCGGTGCGACGAGGTAGCGGATCTTGCCGGCGTCGTGGCCGAGGACCTGGGCGATCGCGTCGATGCTCTGGTGGAGCAGGCGGTGCAGTACGAGGGCGTCGTACTGCAGCCCTGTGGTGGCGTGGATCTCGTCTCTGGGCCGTGTGCGGCTTTCGGTACAGGCGACGAGCTGGCCCCAGGCGAGTAGGGCGGGGTTGGGTTGGCCAAGGACGTAGTGCCAGTGGGCGTACACCGACAGGTCCGGCGCCTTCCACCACTTGCCCACCTGCCGGTGCGGGTGTCCGAGCGACGTTGCCGCCTCCCGCTTGGAGAGGGAGTGGAACCACACCGGCAGGCCCTCGCTGAGCATAATGTGCGGGAAGTGCACCCGCGGCCGCCAGAACCAGACGTCCACCACGCCCTGGCGGACGTAGTCGAGGTGGCGCTGCCGCCAGCCGTCGTCGGTCATCAGCTTGCGCTGTGCCTCCAGTGGGATGTTCGTTCCGTTCTCCAGTAATACTTCGGCGTCGGCCCGGCGGTTGCGGTCCTCGGTCCATTGTTCCTGCCGCACTCGGGCGACCCCGGGTCTCGTCCGTGCCCAGGCCGCCAGTGTGGTCGTGATGTGCCAGACGGTCTCCGGGCCGTGGCCGCCACTAAGTCGTCCTGCACCGCGCTCTCCTGTTCATAGCGGTGCTGCCCCGCCGACTGCGGCCGGGGTGGGTCTTGGTCGTCGAACCCGCGCGAGCGTA
>NZ_JBHJUO010000036.1:0-37111 GCF_042268445.1 Streptomyces sp. NPDC056169
ACGGCCCGATCACTTCCCAGGCCTGATCAGTCAGTTCATGACGTCGCACCACGAACGGAGTAACGACCGACCGACATTGCGGACACGCCCTAGGAACCCTTGGGCGAGGGGAACCTCCCCGCCCAGTGGCCCCAGGCCACCAGCACCATCAGGACGGCTGCCAATCCACCCAGCACCATGACCGTCGAGGGTGAGGAGTGGTCGAGGACGGCCCCTCCGGCCAGGGCCCCGATGGAGATGGTGGCCTGGAAGGAGGCGGTGAAGAGGACGGAGGACGCCTCGGGGGAGTCGGGCGAAGCCTTGGCGAACCAGGTCTGCGAGCAGACCGGCACGGCTCCGTACGCGACGCCCCAGACGATGAGCAGTGCTACCGCTCCCACGTCCGACCGGCCGAGGACCGGGAGGAGCAGGGTCGCACCGGCGATCAACGCGGCGGCCACGCCGAAAGCGGCCCGCGGATAGCGCCCCACAACTGATCCACCGAGGAAGTTGCCGGCTACTCCGGCTGCTCCGTAGACGAGCAGATAGACCGTGATGAGACCCGAACTCACCTGGGTCACCTGCTCCAGGAAGGGGGTGACGTACGTGTACGTGCCGAAGTGAGCGAGCACGACGAGGAAGGTCATCACCAGGGCGAAGCGGGTGTTGACGCTCCGGAGCATGCCGCCGAGGACGTCGAGGCGCGTCGCCCGGTCGGAGGGGAGCGGCGGGACGAACAGGAGCAGCAGGGCGAGGACGACCAGCGTGAAGCCGCCCATGACGAGGAACGCCGTCCGCCAGCCCGCGATGTCACCGATGAAAGTGCCCAGCGGTACCCCGAGTACGGAGCCGAGCGGTACCGCGGAGAAGATCACCGAGGTAGCGCGGCCCACCGACTTGGCAGGTACGAGCTGGCCGACGAGCCCGGCTCCGATGGACCAGAAGCCGCCGATGGTGACCCCCACCATGACGCGGGAGACCAGGACCAGCCAGTAGTTCGACGCGATGGCGGCCAGGAAATTGGCCAGCGCCAGTAAGAGGATGAACACACCCAACATGACCCGCCGGTCGACGCGCCCGGTGGCCACCGTGACCAAGGGTGCTGACACCGCGGCCAGGAATCCTGGCATGGTCATCATGAGACCAGCCATTCCGTCCGAGATGGTGAAACTCGATCCGATCGAGGTCAGCAGGCCGATCGGCAGAATTTCTGTGGTGACGATCGAAAAGATCCCCAGCATCACCGAAATCACAGCCAGCCAGGAAACCAAGGCCGAGCGATCCGGTGGTGCGGGAGAGGGGACAGAAGTGGTGGTTGCTGTGGACATGAATCCCGTCCTGAGTTGGGCATCACATGCAGAGTGCGACCACTAGTCCAGCAGGAACGGGCACCATCCTCTGGCAGATTCCCGACGCCAACGACCAGCCCCCGACCAGCGCGGGACGGCAGCAGTTTGCGCATTGAGTCACACCGTCACGAGTGCAGGAGCTTCGTGTGCGTGTTGCCCCGTCGTCGATCGACAGCCGATGCTTGTCGCAGCGGACGGTGAACGGGGGGCTTGTGGCACGTCGACGGCTGCATGGATGTCTCGGGGCGGCGGTGGCGATGGTTCTCGCGGTGTCCAGTTCCCTGCTTCTCGGCAGGTCGTGGAACGCCTGTGACGTGGGAGTGAACAACGCGGCCAACAGCGGCTTCCTGCTGTGGCTGTTCATCCCGGGCCTCTGGACGGTCCTACTGCTGGTCTGGGTCGCGGTGGGCGCCCTTCTCGGAAACCGTCCCCTTCTTCATGCCGCTGCCCTCACAGTGATGCTCCTGGGTGTCTCCTGGTGCGCCGTCTCGATCTTCTGGGAGGGCACCGTCACCCCGGCGTGCCCTGGCGGCGCGCCCCCGTGGTGGCCGAGCTTCATTCCTGTTCCGGGTTGGCCGTGACCACTGCCGGAGGCAACCGAAACGACGTCACCCAACTGATCCCTGGCCTCACACCCGGGATCTCAGCACGTCGACCTCACAGCCTGGTGCGAACGGGTCGAAGCCGTGCTCGATCAGCCAGCGAACTGCCAGCAGCCGTTCCTCACGAGCAACTCGCACTCGACGTAGAGTTCCGCCGCCAGCGCGACGACGGTCCGGCCGGCCCGGCCAGGGCGGCAACGGCGCGTCGTGCAGCTTCCGGATGGCGGCGCCCGCCGCGGCCCACGCCGCCGACGACCCGGTCGACGGCCCGCCGAGGCGCCCAAGCGTCGTCCCTGGGACCGCAGCGATCGCGAGCACGGGCGGCTTGCGCCACAGGACCTTCGGGGTCGGGACCGGCGCGCGGGACATCGCCTCGACCTCGACGTCGATGCGCGCCTGATCGGCATCCACCTTCAGGAACACGTCGCCGACGCGCAGGGTCGCGCGCTCGGAATGGGCGACGACGATCTTGACCTCGTCCATGGGCGACCAGTATCCCGGACGTCGAACAGCCCCCGACCGAATCGGAAGAGGACCGGCCGAGGCCTTCCGTGACCAGGTCACGTCATGACTGCCGGTTCGTACGAGGGCTGTAACAGTCGCGGGATGCTGGTGAACCGGCTTCCCCGAGCGGCAACAATAGCGATGTCGCTTGCATACGGGCCGGCTTCGGGCCGGTCACGGGGGAAGAGAGAACGGCATGAACTCGAAGACGGTCAGAGACGGTTCACCGCGTCGGGGCCTGCGCGGCGCTGTCCTGGGGGCGGCCGTGGTCGCGGCTCTGCTGACGACCACCGCCTGCCAGGGCGACGACCAGGCTGCCGCGCCGCCGACCACCGCTGCCCCGTCGACCGCCGCCCCCTCGGGTTCCGCGTCGGCCGGCGGGAGTGCCCCGGAGACCACCGCGCCCACGGGGGACTCCGGTACCGGTACCGGTACCGGTACCAGTAGCCCGACGGCCGCGGAGACCGGGGACAGCGGCGAGACCGGCGGCGGCAACGGCACGAAGTACGCGGACTGTAAGGCGGACGGGCTCACCACCGCGGTCGAGCTCCAGGACGAGCGCGCGGAGACCCCCCGTCACTTCTTGCTGACCGTCACCAACAACGCGAAGACGCCGTGCGTCCTCAACGAGGCCCCGCAGGTCCGGCTGAAGGCCGGCAACGACGCCCCGATCGTCGAATCGCTCGGGGAGCCGGACACCGAGCCCGTCGTCGTCGAGGGGGGCGGCAAGGCATACGCCGGCCTGTACGTCTTCGGGAACGACGAGGGTGGTGAGGCGGAGTACGACCAGTCCGACCGCTTCACCGCGACCCTGGTCGCCGGCGAGGGCACCGAGCTGCGCGGCACGCTCATCTTCGACCTGCCCGACGGCCTCGACACGGTCTCCGTCGACGACGCGGCGCGGGTGAACGGCTGGGCCGGCACCGAGGGGCTCGCGATGCGCCCGATCACCCAGCTCTGAGGAGTGGCTCGACCGAGAGGCACTGAGTGATCAGGGGCGCGGCAACCGTCGCGCCCCCATCACCGGAGGCGGGCCGACGCCGGCCCCGCACGAGGCGGGGGCACAGCTCTCTTGCCGCCCGCTCAGGCTGCTGGAGTGAGCCCGCTTGCGCCTACCCCCGATAAGGCGCGATCTCCGACTTGGGAGATCGGGAAGTCCTGGTGGTTCGCGTACGCCTCGTGGTCAAAGAGCCATCGCGCCTCACTCCGGGGTGGGGCATGGCCACAGTCGGATGTCGTACCGCTCAGGGCTGTCGGGGCACCGCCATACCCTCACCTGATGGTCGTCCGCCTCAGGCAGTACCAAGACAGGTCCGGGTTCCCGTCCCTCCACATTGACGAGAGAGACCTCTCTGTCAGGCGCTTCAATACGGGACGTGCCCAGCAGGACACCTTTCCCGTCTGGCGCAGGGTCCTCCCAGACGGAGAGTGCAACGGCGACCCGTGTACCAGGACTGAGCGTGGGCACACCGACTGCCTGCCCATTGGCCTTTACTGAGTCACCTTCAGGAATCGCGCTCACGACGTCAGCGCGAGGTCCGGCTCCGGCGACCAGCCAGAATTCGCTGTGCGACACCCACAACGCGTCAAACACCACATCCCAGGGCTCGCCGGCGGGGAACGGGTCGTCACCGAATGCCATCTGGGGATCCATGGTCGTGAGCGTAGGGCTCCCCACCTCAGCCCGACCGCGCGGTCGCGGATCCGAAGCGGTGGCACGGCGTCTGTGGTGTCGATGTCCTGGTCGGCAGCCGTCCGTCCTCTGACGGTGCGGAGTCGGAGAGCGCGCGTCCCCGCCTGAGCAGCCGTCAGGCGCTCGGGTGGTTGCGGCGGGACGAGGCGCGGATTCGGAAGCGGGAGGTGGTGAGGACCGGGCCTGCGCCGGGTTCGTCCGCGATGCGGGCCTGGAGGAGGTCGAGGAGCGCCAATGTCGTTTCCGTGGCGTGGAGTTCGACCGCCGAGATGGCGGGGCGGCTGTGCCGGGTGTGCTCGGAGTCGGAAGCCGCGGCGAGCATCGTCCGGTCGGGCACGGAGACGCCGCGAGCTGTGAGGCCCACCAGCACGCCGGCCGCCTGGCGGCCCGTGTGGCAGAGGATCGCGTCGGGGACCCCTTCGTCGACGATCGCGTGCGCGATGTCCTCGCCACCGCGTTCGCCGGCGCGTTCGGCCGACGTGTGGACGCGCGGGGTGATCCCGGCGCCCTCGCACCATGCGCGGTACGTCGCCTCGCTGTCCATGTTCCAGGCATTGGGGTCGGTTCCGCGCAACAGCACGATCGACCGGGCGCCGTTCGCGGCGAAGTGCTCGTAGATCCGCCGGAAGCTCGCGGACTCGTCCTCGTTCGCCCAGTCGGTGAACTCCGGGCGGCTGGGGTCGCGTCCCAGCGTCACGTACGGGATGTCGCGCCGTTCGAGGAGCTCCACCACCGGGTCGTCCACGTGCGGCATCGTCACGATGTACCCGTCGAGCGACAGTGCCAGCGGGGGTGTCGGCCGCTTGGTCGGGTCGGGTACGAGCATCACGCTGAGACCGCGGTTCATCGCCTGCGCCGAGACGGCGCCGATGTAGCGGGCGAACACGTCGACGCCCCGCGGCGCGTACTCGCCCAGCGAGTCCAGTGATCGCATGACGAGGCCGATCGCCCCGACCGACGAACGTCGCAGGCCGCGCGCGAGGGCGTCGGCCTGGTAGTCCATCTCCTCGGCGACGGCCCGGACGCGCAGCCGCGTGGCGGCGCTCAGCGTCCCGGTGCCGTTGAGCGCCATGGAGACCGCCGCGACGGAGACACCCGCCCGCTGGGCGACGTCGCGAATGGTGACGCCCTTCGACCGAGCCATGGCGACCTCCAGGGGAACAGGGGAACAGGGGAACAGGGAAGCGGAAAGTGACGCGAGGAAGACCGTTGTATTAAACGTTTTACCTACCTAGCGTGTCGCCCGTCCCTCTCTGTGATGGGCCTCACAAGGCAAAGGTTTCAGAGCAACATGAAGCTGCACACACTGCGTACGACCACCACCGACCCCCACGACCGCGGCCGCGAGATCGGCACGCGTTACGCGGACCAGGTGCGTGACGTCAGCGCCCGCTACCTGGCGCATTTCAAGGTTCTGGGCGTTCCGGAAACGACGGTTCGCGACATCTCCGCCCACAGCTACGACGCCCTGCGCGACTGGTCCCCGGGCCTGGCCGTGGAGTCCGACGGAATCGCCGAGGCGTCGGGAATCGAGCCGTGGCAGGTGGCCGCGGTCGGCGCACGGACGGAGGTACTCGCCGCCGCGCCCGCGTCCGGGAAGGGCGAGTGCACGACCGCCGTGTACGTACCGCCCGTCGGCGGCCCACCCGAGACGATCCAGACGTGGGACTGGCACGACTCGCTCACGCCTGACGGTCTCCTGCTGTCGCTGGTGACCGGGACGGGGCGCCGGGTGAAGCTCTTCACCGAGTTCGGCACGGCCGCGAAGATCGGGGTGAACGACGCCGGCCTCGGCCTGCATTTCAACATCCTGCGGCACCGCTCCGACGACGCGACCGGCGGCGTGCCCGTCCATGCCGTCGCGCGTCGCGTCCTCGAGGAGGCGACGACGGTTGCGGAGGCCCGCGACATCATCGCCTCCGCGCGCCTGAGCGCGTCCACCGTGCTGACCGTCGTCACCTACCGGGACGGCCGCGCCGCGGCGGCCTCCATCGAGATGTCGCCCTCCGGACTCGCCGTGGTGCAGCCCGACACCGATGGCTGGGTCATCCACACGAACCACTTCCTCGACCCCGGCCTCGCCGACGGTGACTCCGGCACCCCGGAATCGATGTCGGTCGAGCGGTACGAGCACGCACGCGCCGTACGCGGCAGCATGACCGGTCACTCCGGACCGGAGCGCGCGGCCGCCTTCTGCGGCAGCGACGGCGCCGCGGCAGTGGTGTGCGTCCACGCCGACGCATCCCGGCCGGGCCACGAACAGTGGGGCACGTTGCTCACGGCATCTCTCGACGTTCCCGGCTTCGCCCTCGACCACCGGACCGGCAACCCCGACACCGCGGCCCGCGAGGGCCTCGATCAGTTCTGAGGAACCCGATGGACAACGACGTGACCATCCCCGCTCCCGTCCCCGCGCATCTCTACCGCAACGCCCGTGTCTTCACGTGCGACCGACGCACCTGGGCCGAGTCGTTCGTCGTGGTGGGCGACCGCCTCGCCTACGTCGGTGACGAGGCCACCGCCGCCCGCGTGGCCGGACCGGACGCCCTGATCCACGACCTCGACGGCGCGACCGTACTCCCCGGATTCGTCGACGGCCACGCCCATGTGGTCGGCACCGGCGAGGCGGCGGGCCAGGTGAACCTCTGGGGCGCCAACACGGTGGAGGAGATCCAGCGGCGCATCCGGACATGGGCGCAGGAGAACCCCGACGCACCTCGTATCCTCGCCACCGGGTGGAAGCACGGTGACATCCCGGGCGGCGTACCTGATCGGGGCATGCTCGACACCGTCGTCGCCGACCGGCCCGTCTACGCGCAGGCGTACGACTTCCACTCGATCTGGCTCAACTCGGCAGCGCTCGCCGAAGCCGGCATCGACGAGACCACGGCGTCCCCGCCGGGCGGCACGGTCCACCGGGACGAGCGGGGCGCGGCCACCGGCCTGGTCGACGAGACCGCGATGCACCAGCTCGTGTGGCCGGTACTCGACGGCTTCGCCGGAGACTCCGACCGTGACGAGGCCCTCGCGGTCGCCCTCGCGGCGTACGCCGAGTCCGGGATCACCGGCTCGACCGACATGGCGCTGGGCGAAGCCGACCACGAGGCGATGCGTCGTGCCGACGCGAGGGGCGCCCTGACCACCCGGATCGCCGCGTTCTGGAGCGTCCGGCCCACCGGCGACGAAGGCCGAATCCTCGCCCAGGTCGAGCGCGCCGTCGAACTCGCCACCCGACGGTCGACCCCGTACCTGCGCGTGACCGGCATCAAGGTCATGGTCGACGGAACCGTCGACGGGTGCACCGCATCGCTCGGAAAGCCCTACGCGAACGGGACGAATGCCGACCCGATCTGGACCCTCGCCGAACTCGCGCCGGTGGTGGCCGCCGCGGACGCGGCCGGCCTGCAGGTCGCCATGCACGCCATCGGCGACGAGGCGACCAGGGTCGCGATCAGCGCCGTCGAGCACGCCGTCGCCCTCAACGGCCCCAAGGAGCGGCGCCACCGCATCGAGCACCTCGAAGTCGTCGCCCCCGCGGACATCGACCGCCTGGCGGCACTCGGCATCACGGCGAGCATGCAGCCCGTGCACGCGGATCCCGCCATCCAGGAGAACTGGCGACGCGTCCTCGGCGACGAGCGGGTCGACCGCGGCTTCCCGTGGCCCGAGATGACCGACGCCGGAGCCACACTCGTCCTCGGCACCGACTCGCCCACCTCGCCGCACGCACCGCTGCCCAACATGTTCATCGCGGCGACACGGCGTTCGGCACTGGATCCCTCGCTGCCCGCGAACATCGCGCACTACGCCCTGCCGTTGGCGGACGCGATCGTGCACGCGACACGCGACGCCGCCTGGGCAAGCCGCTCCGAGCACCTTCACGGCCGTCTCGCCGAGGGGCTGTACGCCGACTTCATCGTTCTCGACCGGGACATCTTCACCCGCCCCCTGGACGAACTGCTCGACACGCGAGTGCTGCGGACGGTCGTGGGCGGCCGAGTGGTCCACGCGCAGCCGGAGGTGGACCGATGAGCCACGCGAGCATGACGGCCCCCGTGCGATCAGGGCAGGCGAAGGCGAAGCGGCGACCCGCCGGAGAGATCCCGCGGTTCATCGCGACGCGCGTCGCGGGACTGGCCGTGACCTTGTTCATCGCGAGCCTGGTCGTCTTCGGAGCGCTCTACGCCGCACCGGGAAGTCCACTCACGTATCTCACGCACGGGCGCACCATGAGCCCCGAGGCGCTCGCCCAGATCACGGCCGAGCACCACCTCGACGACCCCGTCTGGCAGCAGTACCTGTCGTGGCTGGGCGGCGTGGCGCAGGGCGACTTCGGCACGTCGATCATCTACCACCAGCCCGTCGAGTCGCTGGTGGGAGGCCGGGCCTCCACGACCACGCTGCTCGTCCTCATGGCCGCCGCGATCGTCCTGGTGGTCGGGTTGGCCACCGGCACGCTCGCCGGTCTCAAGCCCGGCCGGCTGTCCCGGTCCGCCATGGCCGGCGCGACCGCCGCCATGGCGGTGCCGACCTCTGTCGGAGCCGTCGTGCTGATCATCGTCTTCGCCGTCGACCTGGAGTGGTTTCCGGTCTTCGGAGCCGGCCAGGCGGGCCTCGACGCGGTTTACCACCTGGTTCTGCCGTCGGTCGCGCTCGCACTCGCGTCCGTCGCGTTCGTCGCGCGACTCGCCCAGACCGCGATCCGACAGGAGCTGTCGGCCGACCACGTGCAGACGGCGATCAGCCGCGGACTGCCCCGCGGGGTCGTCGTCCGCAGACACGTGATGCGCAACGCCGCGATCCCGGTCCTCACCGTCGCTGGTCTCACCGCCGCGGGCCTGATCGCGGGAAGCGTCATCGTGGAACAGGTCTTCCAGCTCGGCGGACTCGGCCAGTTCCTCGTGACCTCGGTGCAGCAGAAGGACTTCCCCGTCGTCCAGGCCATCTGCCTCGTGTACGTCGCCGCCTTCATCGTGCTGAACACCCTCATCGACATCGCCTACACACTGCTCGACCCGCGCGTGTCGATCGGGAAGAAGGACTCATGAGCACCACAGCAGCGGTGCGACGCCTCAAGGACGGAAAGGCCGGCCGGCTGACGACGCGTCGTACGACAGGCATCGGCATGACCGGCCGAGGGGCGATCGCCGTCCTCGGACTCGTCGTCTCCTTCGCCGTCCTCGCACCTCTCCTCGCGCCGCACGATCCGAACGCCGTCGACCTCTCCGGTGCCTACCAGGGTTCGAGCGGGGAGCACCTGCTGGGAACCGACGCGAACGGACGAGACCTCCTCTCGCGCCTCGTCCACGGCTCCCGTACGGCGTTGATCGGACCCTTCCTCGTCGTGCTGATCTCGACGTTCCTCGGGTCGCTCCTCGGGCTCGCGGCCGTGTGGTTCGGCGGCTGGTTCGACCAGATGGTGGTACGCGTCGTCGACGCCGTGTTCGCCTTCCCCGGACTGCTCCTCGCGATCCTGGCGACCGCCCTCTTCGGGTCCGGCCTGGAGGCCGCCGTAGCGGCACTGTCCCTCGCCTACATCCCGTACATCGCACGGATCGTGCGCAGCGCCGCACTGCGAGAGCGCTCACTGCCGTACATCGCCGCACTGCGGGTCCAGGGCGTGCACGGACTGCGGATCACCTTGCGCCACATCCTGCCCAACGTGGGCGGGCTGATCGTCGCCAACGCCACGCTCGCCTTCGGATTCGCCCTGATGGACCTCGCCGGTCTCTCCTTCATCGGCCTCGGCATGCAGCCCCCGACGTCGGACTGGGGCGCGATGGTCGGCACCGGCATGACCGGTGTGCTGCGGCAGCACCCGCAGGAGGCTCTGCTCGCCGGCGCGCTCATCGTCGCCACCGTCGGTGCCGTGAACATCCTCGGCGACCGACTCACAGAACGCTGGGAGGCACGCTCGTGAACGCACTTCTCGAAGTCGACGACCTGACCGTCCAGTTGCCCGTGGCAGGAGAGCCGCGGACCGTGCTGCGCGACGTCTCGTTCTCGCTCGACAGCGGACAGACCCTCGGCCTGGTCGGCGAGTCCGGTTCCGGCAAGTCGATGACGGTGCGCACCATCGCGCGCCTGCTCCCCGACGGCGCCGACGTCCGCGGCGGTGTCCGCTTCGACGGCGCCGAGGTGTTCGACCTCCGCACCGACGCCCTGCGGTCCTATCGCGCGAAGGACGTCGCGATGATCTTCCAGGACGCACGGGCCCACGCCAACCCCGTACGCACGATCGGCGACTTCCTCACCGAGGCGATGCGCACCAACGACCGGATGCCGAAGCCCGCGGCCCGCAAGCGCGCACAGGAGCTGCTCGCCGAGGTCGGGATATCGGACCCGGAGCGTCGGCTGGGGCAGTACCCCCACGAGCTCTCCGGCGGCCTGCTGCAACGGGTGATGATCGCCGCTGCCGTCGCCGCGCGCCCCCGGCTCGTCCTCGCCGACGAGCCGACCACCGCGCTCGACGTCACCACCCAGGCGGAGGTGATGGCGATCCTCGGGCGCATGCAGCGCGAGTACGGCATGGCGATGCTCTTCATCACCCACGACCTGGAGCTCGCCGGCGCCGTATGCGACGAGACGATCGTGTTGTACGCCGGCCAGGTCATGGAGCGCCAGGCGTCGGTGCGGCTGCACACGGACCCTCTTCACCCCTACACCGCCGCACTGGTGCAGGCACGACCCGAGATCGACCGACGTGTCGACCGGCTGCCCGTGATCACCGGTCACCCGACGACCGCCTACGAGGCGCCGGACGGCTGTGCGTTCGCGCCGCGCTGCCGCTTCGCGGAAGAGGCGTGCGGGTCGGGCGTACCGCCTCTGCTGCAGATCGGTCCGTCGGACACGCGGTGCGTCCGGATGCCCGCGCTTCGCGGCCGGATGGCAGGCGAGCGCATCGACTCCGAGGTCGGCTCAGAGGTCGGCTCCGAGCACATCGGCTCCGAGCACATCGGCTCCGAGCACATCGGCTCCGAGCACATCGGCTCTGAGCGCACCGGCTCCGAGTACGTCGGCTCCGAGCGCATCGGCACCCAGCACGTCGGCTCCCCTTCGGACGAGGAGGTCCAGCGATGACCGAACCCCTGCTCGTGGTCGAGCACCTGACCAAGACGTTCGGCCGCGGGCGTGCCGAGGCCACCGCGGTCGCCGACGTCGGCTTCGCCCTGGCGCCGGGCGGTGCCCTCGGCATCGTCGGCGAATCCGGCTCAGGCAAGACGACCACGGCGCGGATGATCATCGGCCTGGAGCGCCCCTCCGGCGGCCGCATCACCTTCCGGGGCGAGGACCGCACCCAGCCGGCGCGTTCCGCACGAAGCCGCCGCGAGCGAGGCCGGGACGTTCAGATCGTCTTCCAGGACCCGTACACCTCGCTCGACCGCCGTCAGCGCATCGGCGACTGCCTCGCGGAAGTCGTCGGTGTCCATTTCCGGCTCGGCCGAGACGAGACCAGGCGGCGCGTGAGCGAACTCGCCGAGCTCGTCGGACTCGACGACCGACAACTCGCGGCCCTGCCAAGGGCCCTCTCCGGAGGGCAGCGCCAACGCGTCGCCATCGCCCGCGCGCTCGCCGCCGACCCGGCCGTCCTCATCCTCGACGAGGCCGTGTCCGCCCTGGACGTCTCGATCCAGGCGCAGATCCTCAACCTGCTCACGGACATCCGCCACCAACGCGGCGTGAGCTACCTCTTCATCAGCCACGACCTCGGCGTCATCCGCCAGGTGACCGACGACACGATCGTCATGCGCCACGGCGCCGTCGTCGAGCGAGGACCCACCGCCGACGTGCTCGACAACCCTCAGAACCCCTACACCCGCTTGTTGCGCGACAGCGTCCCCCGCAGCGGATGGGACCCCGAAACCCTCACAGCAAGACAGTGAACAGGAGTTCCGCGATGCACTCTCCCCGCCCCTGCGGACGGACGGCGGCACTCGCCGTCACCGCCGCGGCCGCCCTCGCGCTGGCCGGCTGCTCCTCAGGCCCCTCCAGCACCGGAACGGCCGGGTCCTCCGACGCGCTGACGACCCTCACGCCGGCGGGCTCGGGCTCGGTCGACAAGATCACCTGGAACGTCTTCCAGGGCGAGCCGCAGACCGTCGACCCCTTCCAGTCGGCCGACTACACACCGAACATGATCAACTCGAACATGTGCGAGACCCTCCTCGTCCAGACGCCGGACTTCCGGATCAAACCCAACCTGGCGACGTCGTACACGAACCCCGACCCGACGACCTGGGTCTACAAGCTCCGCAGCGGCGTCACCTTCTGGGACGGCTCGCCGATGACCGCCGACGACGTCGTGTGGAGCATGCAGCACAACATGACGGACAAGTCGAGCTTCTACGGCTACCTGTACGCGAACGTCGCCTCGATAGCGAAGACGGGCGCCGACGAGGTGACCGTCAAGCTCAAGACGCCCGACTACCTCTTCAACGACGAACTGGCGAGCTACGCCGGTGTCGTCGTCCAGAAGAAGTTCTACGAGCAGCACGGCAAGAAGGTCGGTACGCCGGGTGTCGGCGTCATGTGCACGGGCCCCTACAAGTACGGCAAGTGGACGCAAGGCCAGTCGATCAGTGTGAGCCGCCACGACGGTTACTGGAACAAGGCGCTGCCGCTGAAGGTGAAGAACATCGACTTCACCTTCCTGACCGACGACTCCGCGATCACCTCCGGCCTGCTCTCCGGCCAGATCGACGGAACGTACCAGCCGCCGACGGCCGCGCTGACACAGCTGAAGGCATCCCCGGCGGGCAAGCTCTACTCGGGCCCCGCGCCGCTGGCCGTCACCCTCGTGGTCGCGAACCAGAAGGGCGCGATGGGCAACGCCGACGTACGCAAGGCGCTCCAGACGGCCATCGACTGGAAGGGCATCGGCGGCCAGGTGTACGCGGGGGAGGGCACCCCCGTCTCCCTGCAGACCGTGCCGGCCGTGTACGGCTTCGCGAAGGACGACCTGACCACGTACGCCGACTCGGTCAAGACCGACGGCACCGCGAAGATCGAGGAGGCGAAGAAGCTGCTCGCCGGAGTTCCGGGCGACGTGAAGTCGAAGCAGATCAGCCTCGTGGTTCCGCAGCAGCCGGAGACGCAGCAACTGGGCGTCGCCATCAAGGACGCGGCCGACAGGATCGGCCTGAACTTCAAGCTCGACGTCGTTCCCGCGACCGGCTACTCGAACTACCTGTACGACCCGGCGACGCGCGGCAGCACCGACCTGCTGTACACGCAGTTCTGGCCGAACATCCCCAACCCGCTCGACTGGCTGGGCCTCACCGCGGTGACCGGCGGCACCTTCAACCAGTCCGGCTACAACGGCATCGACGCGCTCTACGCCAAGGCCGTCGGCACGAAGGACGACAGCGCCCGCTCCCAGCTGGTCGTGCAGATGGAGCGGAAACTGCACGACGAGACGAACCCGATGTTCTCCGGCATCCAGCTGACGAACGACGTCTGGCTCGGGAGCAGGATCACCGGGGCGCCGGCGGCGTTCTCCTTCGTCTACTACCCGTGGGCGGCACAGCTCGGGGGGACCGGCAAGTAGTCTGACCTGACCGCCACTCAAGGGTGTGCATCGTGAAGGTGCAGGTCAGGGCTCTGACGCGAGGGCCGGGGCCGTTCCCGGGTTCCGTCCTGCGGTGCGGATCCGGTGCTTCCCGTGGCCGACGGTGAACGGCGGGTCTGGTGCGTCCTCTCGATCTTCGGGGAGGGCGCCGCCATCCCTCCGTGCCCAGGCGGAGTGCCCCCGTGGTGGCCGAGCTTCGTCCCTGCCGGTTGGGCATTGCGGGCTGAGAGATACGCCGGTCAGGCGACGGCCTTGTGGCGCTGGGGTGTCTTGCGCGTCTTCACCCCGCCGACGACAAGCGCCAGCCCCACGGCGACGAAGCCGAGGTACGCGCTGGACGGAAGGTCGACGATCTTGTGCAGCCAGCCCCACTCCGTGCCGAAGAAGGTCTGCGAGGCGAAGCTGACGAGCCCCTGGGCTCCTACGACGTAGCCGATGCTTTCGACGGTGTATCCGATGGTTGTTCGCACGGATCAACCCTCTCGCGGCGGTTCGGCGGGATCGTCCTCCGCAGGGCCGAGAACGCAGTAGTCCCAAGGATGCAGTCGCGTGCGGCGAGCACGGGCAGAGCATCCCGCCGCGGCGGACGAGCGGTCGACACGGGCAGGCTCGAAGATCACGCCCTCGACCGAACGACATCCCGGGACGCAGCCAGGAACTCCGCCCGGGCGGCCTCCACCACGGGCCACGTGGTCCTCTGAGCGTCCGAACCCGGCCGATCCGGCCCGTCCGGGTCCTGACGTACTACCGCTTGACAGGTGCGTCTGGGCGCGCGGCTGAGGGGTCGCTGGTCCACAAGACACGCTCTAGCCTGGTGGTATGGCTGTGGTGCGGGTCGGTGGCGTCGACGTCGCCTATACGCGGGAGGGGCGGGGGCCGGTCGTGGTTCTCGTTCACGGGGCCGGGCTCGACGGGCGGATGTGGGAGCCGCAAGTCGGGGCGCTGGCGGACGAGTTCACGGTGGTGGCCTGGGACGAGCCGGGGTCCGGGCGGTCCGGCGGGCTGCCGGCGGGCTTCGGGCTGGCGGACTTCGCGGGCGCTCTCGCCGCAGTGATCGAGGACGTGGGGCTCGGTCCCGCCCATGTCGCGGGGCTGTCCTGGGGCGGGACGGTGGTCCTGGAGCTGTACCGGTGGCGGCCGGAACTGGTGCGGTCGTTGCTGATGGTGGACACGTACGCCGGCTGGAAGGGCTCCCTGCCGCCGGAGGAGGTCGCGGCGCGGGTCGCGGGGGCGCGGCGGATGCTCGCGGAGCCCCGGGAGGACATCGACCCGACACTGCCGGGGCTCTACGCCGACGGCCCGCCGGAGCGCTTCGCGGCGCTGCTGGACGCCATGAACCGGGACGTACGGCCGGAGACCATGGCCGCGCAGCTCTCCCTGATGGCCGAGGCCGACGAGACGGACCTGCTGCCCCGGATCACCGTGCCGACCCTGCTGCTCTGGGGCGAGCGGGACGCCCGCTCCCCCCTGGACGTCGCCCACGCCTTCCGGGACGCGATCCCGCACGCCGAGCTGGTGGTGATTCCCGGGGTGGGCCACATGAGCAACGTGGAGGCGCCGGAGGCCTTCACGACAGCGGTTCGCTCCTTCTGCCGCGCGAACTGACGCCTTCCGGCTGCCACGGGCACGCGATGGACGCGGAGCTGCCGCTGGAGGGCGGATGACGGCACAGGACGCCTTCGTCTCGACCGTCGACGGCGCTGTCTCTGTCTCTGTCTCTGCCGGATCGATCGATAGGGTCTCGGAGACGAGAGAAGAGATCCTCCGATGGACTCCCGCATACCCCGTATACGCGCCAAGCTGGCGAAGATGCCGTACCAGGTGCAGCGCAGCCACTCCGTGTGTGGAGAGGGCCACCGTTTCCGCCTCGCTCCACGTATCAGCTCTGCGCGAGCCGACGCCTTCGAGACGGAGCACCGCATTCTCTTGCCGGCGGCCTACCGAGCGTTCCTCGTCGAACTCGGAGGTAGCGGTGCCGGCCCCTTCTACGGTCTTCTTCCCCTGGATGAGTGCAGGCTCTTCACCATGAACCGGAAGCCGGCGGATGGCAGCCCACGGGGTTTTACTCATGTGGACCACCCGGACGCGCTGCAAGGTGATCTGTTCCTCCACATCATCGAGATGGGATGCAGCGATCTGTGTCTCATCGGAGTGACCGGTCCCCTTGCCGGCCGTGTGGTCACCGGCAACGCGGACGGCTTCTGGCCTCCGAACGTCTCCTCGGCACAGGACTTCCTCAGCTGGTACGAGCGCTGGCTCAACCACATGCAGGACGGCAAGCACAACGCCGCGCTGGGGCTGTCCTCCCCAGCGATCGAAGCGAGCGCCCCGTGGGGGCACCGCGCCACAGCCCGGTCCTCGCCGCGTCCCTCGGCCGCAGCCACGGACGAACGCACTCGACGGTAGGAGCACGCATGAGGCCCGGATCCACAGGATCCGGGCCTCATGTCACTTCAGTAGCGGGGACAGGATTTGAACCTGCGACCTCTGGGTTATGAGCCCAGCGAGCTACCGAGCTGCTCCACCCCGCGTCGGTAGGCCCAACACTACGCCACTCACGGCGCCCCCAAGACCAGTCCGCTCGACGGCCGTGGCATCCCGGTCCGGACGCACCGCGTCCGGCTCGAAAACCGCCCAAGCTCGTCGTGGACATCCGGGGGCGATGCCGCGGGCGGGCAGCCGCGACCGAGGACACCCCGGCTGCGTGTCCGCCGGCACGGTGCGTCAGACCACGGCGAGCCGGTCCACCAGCAGCTCCGTCCTCCGCTCGGCCTCCTCCGGCGGCAGCCGTCCCGCCCGGGTCAGGGTGGCCAGCCCGTGCAGGGCCGCCCAGAACAACTCGGTGAACAGTCCCGGGTGGACGCCGTCCCCGGCGACGTCCCCGAGGGTCTCCAGCAGGGCGGCGAACGCGTCCTTCAGAGGTTCCGGGGTGTCCTCCTGTGCGAACGCCAGGCCGCCGTCGAGCTGGAACATGGCGTCGTAGACCGCCGGGTTGCCGTCGGCGAAGTCAAGGTAGGCGCGGGCGAGGGAGACGACCCGGGCGCGCGGGCCGTCGGCGGTACGGGTCGCGGCCCGTAGCGACGCGGCCATCTCGGCGGCGCCTTCCAGAGCCACGGCGCCGATGATCTCGCGCTTGCCGCGGAAGTGGCTGTAGAGGACGGGTTGGCTGTACTCGATGCGCTCGGCCAGTCTGCGGGTGGTGACCGCGTCCCAGCCCTGCTGCTCGGCGAGTTCGCGAGCCGTCGCCACGATGAGGCGTTCGCGGTCCGCCCGTTCGCGTTCCTTGCGTTCCTGTACCGACATGATTCGATCCTAGCACCGCTAGACAATCGAGCGGCAGTAGTACTAGCGTTGCCTCATCAGCTAGCAACGCTAGATCCCGGAGGGGTCATCATGCTCAACGCACTCGAGGTCTTCACCACCGTGGTCGTCGGCGTGATGGTGGGGGTGGAGTTCTCCGTCGCCTTCGTCATGAACCCGATCTTCAACGCCCTCCCCGAGGACAGTGGCCAACTAGGCCGCGCCCACGGGGGCCGGATGCTCGGCGCCGTAATGCCGGTCTGGTACATCAGCTCGCTCGTCCTCGTCGCGGTCTGGGCCATCGCCGGATGGGGACAAGACGGCGTCGGCCTCGTCGTCACCGCCGGTGCGCTGCTGATCGTCAGCGTGATCATGTCGGTCCTGCTGCTCGTCCCGATCAACAACCGGGGCAAGACGTGGACCCCTGACAACCGGCCCGCCGACTGGAAGGAGCAGATGCAGCGCTGGGACCGCTTCCACTACGTCCGCGTCGCCGTGATCATCGCCGCCTTCGCCCTGCTGGTCGCCGCCCTCGTCTGAGCCCGCGGGCCGACACCGCGCAGGCGGCGCGGCGCACGACCCCCACTCCCCAGGCGTGTGAGACCCGACTCCGCAGGACACGCACGTGTATGCACGGATGCCCACGAGCCGAACTCGTGGGCATCCGTGCATCCGTGCGTCCGTACATACGGCGTGCCGCGAGCCCTAGCCCGGCCGACCCGTGAGGCCGGCGCCGGGTGAGGTCGGCCTCGATGCCGTCGAGGACTCCGGAAAGGCCGGCGAGGAACAGCGCGTCGAGATCCCAGGGGTCGCCGCCCGCGCGCATCGCCGGGCCGAGTCGTGGATAGGCGCCAGGGGCGAAGAGCGGAGCTCGTACGGCTTCCGGGGAAGCGACCCCCCGGCGGGCGGCGTTGGCCGACAGCCGCTCGGCCTCCACGTCGCTGACGTAGGTCAGTGCCACGCCCTGGACGTAGGAGGCGAACATGAGCATGTAGCGGAAAGCGTCTGCAGGTTCCAGGCCGAGCCCGTCGAACGAGGAGAAGGCGCTCTCGCTGTCCGCCGCGAGTGCGGGGCTGAAGTGCGCGCGGGTTGTCACCAGGACCTTCGCCAGGATCCACGGGTGGCGGTGGTAGAGCTCCCAGTCGCGGCGGGCGGCGCGCTCGAGACCGTGCCGCCAGTTCTGTGGCGGTGTGTCGGGCAGGGGGTGTCGGACAGCGCGGTCTCCACCATGATGGCGACGAGATCTCGCCTCCGCCCTGGCCGCTTGGGCGTCCAGTCCGGACATGCTGATCGCCACCCGCGCGCTCATGGGCATCGCGGGCGCCACGCTCGCGCCCTCGACCCTCGCGCTGATCCGCAACCTCTTCCACGACGACCGGCAGCGGGCCACCGCCGTCGGCATCTGGACGGCCGGATTCGCGGGCGGCGCCGTCGTCGGCCCGATCGTGGGAGGCCTGCTGCTCGAACACTTCTGGTGGGGTTCGGTCTTCCTGATCAACATTCCCGTGATGGCCCTGCTCCTGTGCCTCGGGCCGCTGCTGCTGCCGGAGTTCCGTGACCCGAAGCCGGGCAGCCGCTTCGACCTGCTCGGCGCCCTGTTGTCCCTGGTGGCGGTCCTCGCCGTGATCTACGGCATCAAAACGACCGCCGAGCACGGAATCCGGTGGGCAGGGGCCGGCTCCCTCCTTGCGGGCATGACGGCGGGAGCCCTGTTCCTGCACCGCCAGCACACCACTCGGAACCCGATGATCAACATCGCACTGTTCCGCACCCGCTGGTTCAACGTGCCCCTCCTCATCGACGCCCTGGCCACCTTCGCCATGATCGGATTCTCGCTGTTCAACTGGCAGTTCATGCAGCTCGTCCTGGGCATGAGTCCGCTTGAGTCGGCCCTGTGGTCGCTGCCCACCTTCCTCGTCATGCCCGTGGGCATCGCCCTGGCCGCGGGCACGGCACAACGCATCGGCAAGCCCCGGGTCATGACCGCCGGCCTACTGGTGGTGGCCGCCGGCTACGTCGGGCTGACCGTCATCAGGTCCGATTCCGGCATCCTCCACCTCGTGTGCGCCCTGACCGTGGTGTCCTTCGGCATCGCCGGCGTGGCCGCCGTCGTCACCGACGTCATCCTCTCCGCCGCGCCACCGGAGCGGGCCGGGGCCGCCTCCTCCCTGGCAGAGACCTCCGCGGAGTTCGGCGGTGCACTGGGCATCGCGATTCTGGGCAGCATCGGCACCGCCGTGTATCGAACACAGATGGAATCCCGGGCTCCGGCGAACCTCAGCGCCGAACAACTGGCCTCCGCGGAGGGCACTCCGGGCGGTGCCGTCGACACCGCCCGGAACCTGCCCGCCGGCACTGCCGAGGCCCTACGGAACGCGGCCTTCGACGCCTTCACCCACGAGCTCCGGATCGCCGCCCTGCTCAGCGCGGTCCTGACCGCCGGTGGAGCAGTCCTCGTCGCCCGCCTGCTCCGCCCCTCACCCACCCGACCGGCCGACCTCGCCCCCGCTCCGGACCTGGGGCGGGCCCCGCGTGACGCCGTCGCAAAAGGGCGGATGAACTCGCGGTGTGGCGTGGCCCGATGGGGGAGGAACCAGCTAGGCAGGTTCGTTTGGATCACTTCCGCTGGCCGAGGTTGTCGTTGATGATGTCCGTGTGACTCACCGCATCAGCGCTCTGATCTCGGCCTTCGGCGCCCTTGCCAGCGTGATGCTGCTCGCTCTTGCCGTTCGTGAGTACCGCTCCGGGGCGTCGGTCCTCTGGCTCGTGGCTGGAGTTGTGATCTTCCTCAGCGCTTCGTACACGCTCGTGCGGGACGTGCGACGGCTCCGCGCCGGGCCGACCGCCTGACAGCAGCGCCGTTCCAACCAGCCCCGCCGGTCGTTGTTCGTGTGTGCCGTTGACTGACGCGCAGTGGGCGCGAATCGAGCCGTTACTCCCAGATCGGACTCCGAAACGGGATGGCCGGTGGCGGGATCACCGTGAGGTGATCGACGCGATCGCCTTCAAGTTCCAGTCGGGATCACAGTGGGTCCACCTCCCCGAGAAGTTCGGCAACTGGCGAGGCGTCTACAACCGGCTGCGGATGTGGGCCGTCGACGGCACCTGGGAGCGGGTGTTCACCGCGCTGATCGCGCAGGCCGACGCCAACGAAGACCTCAACTGGGCTGTCTCGGTGGGCTCCACCATCGTACGCGCACACCAGCACGCGGCCGGAGCCCGCAAAGAGGGGCTCCAGCAGGCGAACCGGCAGACCACGCCATCGGCCGTTCCCGCGGCGGACCACAAAGGCGTTCGACGGTGTTGCGCTGCTTGTACGCCTCCGCTTGAAGCAGTGGAGAGGCATCGCCACCCGCTACGAGAAGACCGCGACCATTTACCTGGCCGGACTCCACATCGCCGGGATCTTTCTTTGGTCTGCCAGGCCAACGACTCAGGAACAGGAGCGAACCGCATCGTCCCAGGCACCAGGGCTGCGGTAGTGGTTCTTATGCCCGGCGGCGAGTACGTGGCGCAGTTCGGCAAGGTGCTGGGTGTTCGTGGGGAGATCCAGCCGGTCGAGGAGGGCCAGTGCGGCAGCTGGCTCCAGGTCGCCGTAGACGTCGTGGAAGCTCGCCAGGAGGCCGCGGAAGACGGCCGAGTGCAGGTCAGGGAGCCGCATGGCGGTGCGGTACGTCAGCTCCTTCACCGTCCAGCGCACCGGTCCCGAACACTCCAGAACCCGACGGGCTCGGCGGAGCAGGGCTTCCGATCGCTCGGCCGCCACCCGGTCGATGTCGTTACCGAGAACCTCGGCGAAGGCCGTCGCGGAAGTGGCGTGGTCCTCGAACCAGTCCACCCACAGCGAGTAGGTGACGGCCTCGGCCTCCCGGTCCGCCTCCAGCCGCTGACGGTAGCCGTCCCACAGCACGTCGGCCAGCAGGGGACCCTCCGCACCCTCGTTCGCGAACCGGATCTCGCACGTGACCCAGTACTCGTCGAGGAGGTCCAGCAGCCCGAAAGCCAACCGCACCTGGTCGGCTGCATGCAGGTCTTCGGCGAACACATCACTGGCCCAGGAGTGCGCCACCTGGTTGGCGGTGAGCAACGCGTCCGGCTTCTCGCCGCTCACCCACCCGTCGCGCACCTGGCTGACGCCCTGATCAGCCAGCCAACGCCGCGCTGCCTCCTCGGCTTGCATCTCCACTCGGGAAGTATGGCAAGCCTCGCAAGATCCGAACGAAACGGCCTGGTGGACGAGGCAGGTGCGCGCTGCCTTCTCGGTCAGGCCGAGGGCCTGGGCGAGCTCGGGGGAGGGGAGAAGGCGGCTGCCTCGCCGGGGCGCGCCGCCCCGCTTCAGGCACCGAGGTGGACGAAGGCCGCCCACGCGCCGGGCCGGTACGGCGACGCGGTCCGTAATTGGCGTACCGCCTGGTGGAGGGCCGTCGCGGCGTGCGTGGCGTCGGGGCGGCCGTCCACGAGAAGCCCCGTGTACATCCGCTCCGTCAGGTCACTCGCGGCAGCGTCGTCGACCGCCCAGAGCGTGCCGACGACATGCCGGAACCCGGCGTGGTGGAAGGCTGCGGCAGGGGTGAGGACCTCGTCCGGAACGGTGGCTCCTCCCGAAGCCGACTTGCACGCGGCGAGGAAGGCGAGATTGTTGGCGGGGTGCCGTGCCCGTACGAGGTCCTCCACGGTGAGGCGGCCGTCCTGGAGGATCAATCCCCCCGATGAGGGGTCAGTGATGCTCTGGTCGCCGTGGCAGCTGAAGTGGACCCATGTGTGGTGCGCCAGCGCTTCGGTGACGGCACGAACGGTCGCCTCCGCGCCGTGGAGCCTCGTCAGGCGGGTACGGGGCGCGAACGTGGACAGGAGCTGCGCATCGCGCACGGCGCCCGGGAGCGTGCGGTGCCCCGGAGGCTCCGGTGCGACCAAGAGCACGCTCGGTTCCGTCACCGGCCCGGACACCGCGGCGAGTGCCGTGGAGAGAGCGCGGAGTGTCGGAGCGTACGAGGAGACGACGCGGTCCATGACGCTGTCGTGACCGGCCCCGTCCACATCGTGCTCACCCGCCGCGTGGAGCGGAAGATGAGTCAGCATGTTGGTGGGACACCACCAGACGCGTGGCCAGGGCTGATCCGGTCCCGGTGGTCCGACGTGGCCGAGAGCGTCGAGCACGGGCTCGGCGATGCCCCTCCAGAGCCGGCCGAGCGTCTCGCCGATGGAGTGCTCGCGTACGAGGGCCGCGGCCGGGGCCTCCGCCCCGGACGGGTTCCGGTGCTCGTACGGGAACTGCGCGCGGAGGTGACCGACCGCCATCTCGGCGATCTCCGGGGCCGTGGTCCGCAGCGGCACCGCGCGCACGTCGCGACCGGTGATCAGAAGGGCGTCGCACCGGTACCGGCTGACGTTGACGACGACCGCGGCGCTGCCCCGTGGCAGTTCGAGGACCGGCGCCGGGGGATCGCGCAGGAAGGCGGAGAATCCGGGGAGCTCCCGGGCCTCGGCCACGGCCTCGTCCCACCGGCGTCCGAGCGCCATCACGGCGTCCGGGTGTGGTCCTGCGCCGCCCGCGAGGGGCAGGGCTCCGTTCGGTGCCGCGTCCAGGGCCCGGGCCTCAGGCTGCCTGCCGAGCTGCGCGCGAAGGGCGGTGAGCCGGTCGGCCAGGTCCGGGTCCACGGCCCTGAGGGCCGTCACCTCGGCCGACCACTGCCATTCGCCGGTGAAGACGACGGCGCGGGCCTGTTCGAGTATCGCGATCGCCCGCTCGGGTGGATGGCCGGCGGACAGGGCGCACGCCGCGGCATCGGAGGCGAGACCGGTGGCCTTCGACAGGAGCCGCTGCCGGTCGGTCTGCCCGATGCCGATCCAGGCCAGTTCAGGCAGGAGCCCGATGGCGAGGGCGTAGGCCTCCAGTGCCTGCTCCCAGTCGTCGCGGGACGCCGCCTCGGCGCCCCAGTCCAAGGTGACCCGCAGTCGCATGGCCGGGGTCGCCGTGAGCGAGGCGGCCCGACGCCAGAGCGCCGTCGCCTCGCGCGCATCCGTGGAACGTCCGTCACGCCGGACGAGGAGGGTGGCGAGGGTGTGGAGCAACCGTGGCAGGTCGGAGTGGTGCTCCGGAGCAGCGCCGACCGCCGAGCGCGCATGGTCGACGGCCTCGTCGAGGTCGTCGGCGGAGGGGCGTACGGAGTGGCGCTCGGCGAGGGCGCCGGCCAGATGGGAGAGGTACGTGGCCCGGTCGGGAGCGAGCGGACCCGCAAGGGCCAGCGCCTGCCGGGCCGTGGTGACCGCCTCGTCGAGATCCGCGAGGTCGGGGTGCGCACGGCTGCGGGCGAGCAGCGCTGCGACGTGGTTCGAGTGGTACGCGGCATTGCGCGCCGCCGGGACACGGGGGTCCCCGATGAGTTCCCGGCCTACCTCGATGGCCTCCGAGAGGTCTTCCGCATGGCCGGTCTCGGCGTGGCGCAATGTCAGGTGGAGCGCGAGATTCCCCCGCACGGCGTGCCAGTAAGGGCTGTCGCGCACCTCGTCGGTGATCTCACTGAGGGCGTCGGTGATGCGACCGAGAGAGATGCCCTCGTCCAGGTCGGCCAGATTTCCGTGGAGCCTGAAGCGTTGGCCGAGGGCCCGGGCGAGGTTGGCGACCATGTCGAGGCCCGGCCCGGCCGCGAGGGCGAACGCTTCGCGCCCATGCGCCACGGCCGCATGCACGTCATCGGCCGAGCCCGTCGCATATGCCCTTTCGGCCAGCAGGTTGCAGAGGTTGGAGGCCAGGGTCGCGCGGTCGGGCCCGTCGTACGGGAAGGCGTCCAGGGCCGACTCGGCGCGTGCGACGGCGCGGTCCAGTCGGGTCCGGTCGCCGGTGAGCTGGTACAGCTCCCATTCGTAGATGCCGAGGCCGGTGGCGAGCACGGAAAGATCCTCGCCCCGGACGTCGTCCGAGGAGATCAGCCGCTCGACCTCGGCGATGGTCTCCTCCCAGCGGGCGGGAGTCCCGGTCAGGTGCGCCCGGGCGCCGAGCAGCTTCGCCAGCACGATCCGGCCGTCGGCTGCCGAGGCGTCTCCGGCGTCGTCGCGCACTCTCTCCCGCTGCAGGACGAGCGCCGCATCCAGGCTGTCCGGGGTGCCCCGCATCAGCGCGAGCCGTACGAACTCCTCCTCCACCAGGGGGCGTTCGGGATGATCGGGCGGAAGCAGCGCGAGGGCCGTGAGCATGGCCGCCTCGGCCGCCGCGGCATCGGCGTCGTCGCCGGTTGCTTCGTACCGGTCCTGGTACACCGCTCCGAGGTTGGCGTGGAGCACGTACCGGGCGGGATGGTGGGGGGCCAGCCTGTCCCCACCGCACCCGAGCCGCTCGATCGCCTCGTTGAGGTAGTTCACCCTGCCGCTTCTGCGCCAGCAGGTGCGGAGCGACCGGGTCAGGTACGCCAGTTGATCGGGGAGGAGGTCGGGTCGGGCGGCGACCAGATCGACGCTCAGCCGGGCGACGGCGGCCAGCGCCTCCGTATCGGCGTCGTCGTCCGCCAGCGAGAACCGGGACAGCAGGGCGGCCTCCACCTCGCGCAGGGCCGCCAGGTGATCGGGGCCGCCCGTCGGGCAGGCGCCGGCGGCCCGGCGCAGGAGGCCCAGGGCGTGGTCGAGGACCGTGAGATCCTCGGTCGCGCGCGCATGCCGGAGGGCTTCCTGGGCGGTCCAGGACCAGTGCCAGCCAGGGGGGCGCGGCTCGGTGACGGCGTTCCAGTCCGTCGGTGTCATCCGCTCCCGCACGGTGGCCAGGACCGGGTCGTCCGCGCCCGCCCAGTGCAGCCGGAGAGCGGCGGCATGGACCAGTTCGTCGGCCGGTCCCGCCCGGTGGGCGTCGCAGAGATGGAGGAGTGCCTCCCCGAGGTCCGCCGGGCCGCCCCGCAGGCAGAAGCGCAGGCGCAGGGCCCGGCCGAGGTTGGTCGAGCACACGGCGCGCGTGTTCTCGTCCTCCACCTGGAAATCGTCGAGGGGAGAGCGCAGGTGGACGATGGCGTCGTCCAGGTCGGCCGGCTGGCCCGAGATCCGGAAGCGGGCCATGAGCGCGGCCCCGGCGCGTGCGGTGACGATCGTCGCCATCGCGTGTCCCTGTCCCAGCATGAGCACCGAGTTCTGGAAGAACCGGACCGCTTCGTCGAGGTCCGGGAGGCTCCCGGCGCTCCCGTCGGCCGTCTGGAACAGCTCCATGGCCTGGTCGTTCCAGAAATGGGCGATCGAGTTGCGCGCGGGGCGGGGCAGTGCGTCCGCCCTCTCCGGAATGTGGCGGAAGATCTCGATGACCAGGATGAGGTCGGCCATGTTCTGAGGACGGCTCGTCTCGCCCCTGTGACAGAGGAAGACCCCAAGCGTGCACGCCGCGTCGGACGTCGCTCCGCCCGGGGCCGCCACCGCCTGCAGAGCAGCGTCCACATCCTCCTGCGCGTCCGGCGCGTGCAGGAGGGAGGCATCGCCTGCCGTCTCGTAGCGCGCGATGCGTTGTTCCAGTCGTCGGACGGCCTCGTCGTGCATGAGCCTCCTCGTCAGGGGATGTTCGCCGGACCGCCCGGGTCCGACATCCCGGGAGCGGGAGCGGGAGCGGGAGCGGGAGTCGGAGGGGAAATGGGAAGGGGAGCGGGAGCCGGAGCGGGAATGGGAAGGGACGTGGCATCGGCTGCGGCTGTGGTTCCGGGGTGGGCGTAATCCTGCCCGAGATCGCGTCCCTGCCGCCAGAAGTCGCAGAGCGCGGTGTTCACTTGGCGCTCGTCGTCCCGGGTGGCGGGTACGTCGATCCTCAGTGCGCCGTACAGATCGAACCGGTGCAGATCGAAGGCCACCCTGAGCGCCTCGCCGTACGAGAGGGCGGCGGCGACAGCAGCTCCGTACGCGAGGCGGGCGAGGAGCAGGGGCACGGCCGACAGCAGGACCCACCGGCCGGTCGGAGCGAGCAGCACGACCGAGCCGATGCCACAGACCATTCCGGTCACCGACAGCCGGACCATCGCGTCGAGCATGTCGCGGCGGTTGTCCACCATGACGCGCACCGGATCTCCCAGCAGCGGGTACAGCCGTGGCCAGGCGACCGGGGCGTCCCAGCCGTACGGGCGGCCCGCCCGGTCCTCCGCGGCGGCCAGGGCGTTCCCCAGGCGAGTCGGCCGCGTGAGGTCGCCCTCGGAGGGAAAGCTCTGGCGCAGGACGACCAGGGCCAGTCCGGCACGACGGACCTCACTCGGTGTCGGAGGGATCCCTGGCGCGAGAGCGGTGCTGGCGGACAGCCGCGCCCGGCGCTGGTTCTGCCGCCGGACACCGTACGTCGTGAGGGCCGACACGCGGGCGGGCCAGTAGCCCTCGAGGAGCTTGACGACGGACAGTTGAAGCGGGTGAAACAGTACGGCCACCACCAGCAGCAGCAGGAAGAGCATGAGGATCTCCCCGGCGCCGAGCGTGGTGGCTGCCTTCCAGGCGCTACGAAAGGCCGGTGGGCGGTTCGGTGCCCCCGCCCATACGAGGCTGAGGAGGAAGAAGGATCCGGCGCACGTGGGCAGATACCCGACCAGCAGGAACCGGCCGGACACCAGTGAAGTGGCCGATCCCGTGACGGCGCCGAGGTTCATGCCGCGTCCGCCATGGGGCCGTGTCCTTCCGGGCAGTCGGGTGGTGGCTCGTCACCCGAGACCCGGAAGGCGACCTGAGCGCACCCGCTGCACGTGAGCCTCATGAGGGTGAAGGTGGTAGGGGCTCCGGGAAGGGTGGCGCCGTCTCCCGCGCCGATCTCGATGCCGCGGTCGACGGAGTCCGACGCACCGGTGATCGCCTCGAAACGGGCCCTTCCCACGACGCCCGCACGTGTGCCATCGACGCACAGCACGATGTCTCCGGTTTCTGCGTCCGCCCGGAAGATCGCCATGAGGAAGGCCGTGATCAGGGACAGATCGGCCGCCGCCCCTACGTACAGGCTGGTGACGGCACGCGATGCGTCGATCCTGCGGTCGAACAACGCGTTGAGATGTGACCCGGCATGCCTGTCCGACATCGTTGCCCCCCTGCACGATTCAGAGGAGCCTACTCAATCGACCAGGACTTGTCCGGGCGATCACGTACGGAGCAATGGTGAGCGCTGTGGCGGTTGCGGTGCCGAGCTGGACGTACCGGCGCTTGGCGTAGCGGGTGGGAGAAGAGGGCCATGGAATGGTCTTGGTCTAGCTCGGGCTGACCGCGGATGCCTCGTTCGTGGTGGTGACCGCATCCGGATCGGTGGAACGTCGCGGCGCCGCGGAGCCTTCGGCGGGCTTGGCCCTCTCCAGCCACAGGCCGGTGAACACGGCGGTGGCCAACGTGATGGCGCCGGCCGCGAGGAAGGCGCTGGTGATGCCGGTCTCGAAGGAGGCGCCGCCGGATTGCCGGGTGCGGACGATGGCTCCGAGTACCGCCACGCCGAGCACGGCGCCGATCTGCCGGGTGGTGCTGCTGATGCCTGACGCGAGGCCGCCTTCCTGCGGGCTGACCGCTTGGATGGCGGCGCCCGTCAGCGGGGACATGGTCAGGGCGAAGCCGGTACCGGCGAGTCCCAGCCGCCACCACACGTTCCCGTAGCCGGTGTCGGCGTGCACCATGCCGAGCGCCAGCAGTCCCAGGCCGGCCAGGGCCAGGCCGGTGGTGACCACGACGCGGAAGCCGTGCCGGGCGGCGAGCCGGCCCGCGTACGGGCTGACGATCACCATGGCGAGGGACAGCGGCAGGGTCTGCAGGCCGGCGCGCAGGATCGAGCTGCCCTGGACGTACACGAAGAACTGGGAGAAGAAGAACGACGAACCCATGAGCGCGAACCCCACCACGACCATGGCGGTGTTGGACACGGTGAACAGGCGCTGCCGGAACAGCCGCAACGGCAGCATCGGTGCGGAGCGACGCGCTTCGACGGCGACGAAGGCGGCGAGGAGGATCGCCGCGGCGGTGAAGCTGCCCAGGATGACCGGCGAGATCCAGCCGCGGGCGCCGCCCTCGATCAGCCCGTAGGTCAGTGCCCCCACCGCCAGAACGGACAGCACCGTCCCCGGGATGTCGATCGCGGGGGCGCTCGGATTGCGGGACTCGTCGAGGTGGCGCAGGCCGACCAGCAGCAGGATCACGCCGATGGGCAGATTGACCATGAAGATGGCGGGCCAGCCGAAGGCCTCTGTCAGCACTCCGCCTGCCACGGGGCCTGCGGCCAGACCGATTCCGCTGAATCCGGCCCACAGCCCGATCGCCTTGATCCGTTCTTGCGGCACGGGATGGGCGGCGGCGAGCAGGGCGAGCGAGGCAGGGCTCAGCGCCGCGGCCCCGATGCCCTGCAGCACCCGGCCGGCGACCAGCCAGCCGGCCGAGGGCGCGAGGCTGCACAGCAGCGACGCGGCGGTGAACACCGCGACGCCGGTCAGGTACACCCGCTTGCGGCCGAACCGGTCGGCGAAGACGCCGCCGGACAGCAACAGCATGGCGACCAGGAGCACGTACGCGTCGACGATCCACTGCAGACCGGTCAGCTGGGTGTGCAGCCGGTGCTGCATGTCCGGCAGCGCCGCTCCGACGATCGTGTTGTCGAGCAGGACCATGAACTGGCCCAGACAGATCACCGTGAGCAGCACGGCCCGGTTTGGTCGACTGCCTGCGGTCGGTTGCGATGCGGCCATGGAGATCCCCCTCGATCGGTAGTCGCGCCCGGCCGTGGTCGACACGGGTGGCGATACGCCTGAGCGCTCTAAAGCAGTCAGCGACTGCGTTAGGAGACCATACGGACGCCCGCCTCGCAAACGCAAGTACTGACTGCGTTAAGGTGGGGGCATGAACGAGCGACAGGGAGCCCGGCGGCCCGGCGGGCGCAGCGCCCGCGTCGGCGCGCAGGTGCACCAGGCCGTCACCGACCTGATCAGCGAGCGTGGCTACGGCAACTTCACCGTCGGCGAGGTCGCAGCCCGCGCGGGCGTGGCCGACAGCAGCATCTACCGCCGGTGGGGCAGCCTGGAAACCCTGCTCACCGACGTGGCGCTCACCCGCCTCAACACGCGGTCGCCGATGCCCGACACCGGAAGCCTGGCCGGCGACCTGCGCACATACGCGGCCAACGTGGCCCGCGAGATCACCGGACCCGACGGCCCGGCGGTGCTGCACCTGGCCGTCGCCCTGTCGAGCAACGGTCAGCAGGGCCTGCAGGCCGGTGACGACCTCCGCGCCGAACGCATGCGGCAACTGCAGTCCATGCTCGATCACGCCCGCGACCGTGGCGAGCACGCACCCGACGCGTTCGACGTGCTGGACCACATCCTGGCCCCGATGTACATCCGCGTCCTGTTCGGCATGGGCCCGCTCACCCCGGACTACATCGACGGGCTGGTCGACCGGTTGCTGTGACCTCGACCCGGTCCCCGGGATCAGCCCCCGAACGCGGTGCCACGGCACCGTGAGGTGCACGCCGACACCCGCCCGCTCCGCCCGCCCCGCTCGGCCCCCGGCCCTTGGCCGACGTACGCGGCCTGGCTGAATCCGTCGGTCGGCGGACCGCCGCCGCGACTCGGGGTGAAGTCGACGTCCAGGTACGGGTCGTAGGCGTCGGGTTCGTCGGCGAGGTCGCGGGTAAGGCCGGCGCTCTTCCGCAGGGAGCGGAGATGCTCACCGCGCTCGCCCCGCTCCGTGACGGCGTAGCCGACGGCAACTTCGGGGCGTGCCACGGCGCCCCCTCAGGCGGTGGGGCCGGCGGCCGCGTTCAGGATCCGGCGGAGGCTGCCGCGGCTGAAGAACATCGGCAGCATCCGCGTGTGCCCGGACGCCACCCCGCCCGGCTGGCCATCGCTCGGCGCCTCGCTGACGCGGCCGATCCACTGGGAGCCAATCGAGCAGCAGCACGCCCAGACGGCCGAGTACGCACCGCGCTCCGGCTAGGCACCGCCAAAAGGCCGAGCAGGTGCTGCGCCGCTTCACCCATGGCGGACCCAGCAGCGTCGCGGTGCCACCCCCCCCAACCAGCCGGGCCGGCCGCCTCGCGCGCTGAGTGTGCTGATCGGTCGGATCAGCGCACCCGGTCGTAGATCATGGCGATCTCACCCAGATCGCCGGTCTCCTGATGGGCGAGCGTCCACTTCGTGCTCGGCAGGCCGTCGTCGAACAGCCGCTGCCCGCCCCCGACGATCTCGGGGAAGATCATCAGATACAGCCGGTCCAACAAGTCTGCCGAGAGAAGTGCCTTGATGACGCTGGCGCTGCTGTTGACGAGGATGTCCCCCTCACCGGTGGCCTTGAGGTCGGGGACGATGTCCGCAGCGGGAGCGTTCACCACGCGGGTGTGTGCCCACGGCGCCTCGGCCAAGGTGGTCGAGAACACCACCTTTTCCGTGTCGACCAGCCACTTCGCATATCCACGATCACGCGGATCGGCGTTCTCGTCCGCGGCGACCGATGGCCAGTACCCCAGGAATCCCTCGGCGTTGACCCTGCCGAGCAGCGCCGTCGTCGCGCCCTCCCAGATACGGGTGAGATGGTTTCGCGCGACCTCGGTTGTCACGTACGGGGCGAATGCGCTGAAATCGTTCGCCCCACCGGGACCGTTGTAACGCCCGTCGAGGCTGAGAGCCAGGTTCGCGGTCACCCTGCGGCCGGTCGAGTCGGTCATTTCGCGCTCCTTCTATCGGCACTGTCGGTGTCGTTCGGGTCTGCGGCGAGGGCCGCCAGGAGTTTGTCGAGGCTCTGGCCGAAGCCGATCTCGATGCCTGCGATGAAGTCGGCGGAGTCGACCGTGCTGTCAGTGATCCGCCAGTGGGCGTCGAGGTCCGTGCCGGTACCGCTGGGCTTCAGGCCGAGGTCGACGTGGGCAGTGAACGCGATGCGCCCATCGGGCAGCACCGGAGAGAGTCGGTAGCTGAGGCTCTCGCCGGGGCGCACGTCTTCGACGACTCCCTCCGCGCGACCGGCGACCAGGTCAGAGCCGTCGGAGTCCTCGGCATCGCGGTACTCCTGGACGACCCGCCCACCCGGTCGCGCCTCGAAGACGAGCTCGGAGACGCGAAGGTCGTCCGGCGTCCACCAGTGGGCGAGCAGGGATGCCTCGGTGAGATGGCGCCAGACCAGCTCGGGTTGCCCAGGCAGCGACCGGTGGAACCTGAACGAGCGACCATCGGCCCACCCGGACTCCTCTGCGGCGAGCCGCTCCGCGCGGAGGCTGAGCCCGTAGCTGTCGTAGGTCGTACGCGAGCCACCGACCTGGTCCGCAGTGTCGGCGAGCCGGTTCAACGCAGCTGCCAGATCCCGCAGGGGAGCGGGCTGAAGCGCGTAGATACGGCGCTGGCCGGTGCGCTGCGAGGTGACGATGCCGGCACGTTCAAGGGTCTGCAGGTGCTTGGTCGTCTGCGGCTGGCGCGCCTCGGCGAGCTGGGCAAGCACGCCGACCGGGCGAGGCCGCTCGGCCAGCAGTCTCACGAGCCGCCAGCGGGCCGGGTCGGCCAGTGCGGTGAGGAGTGCATCCATGAACACAATCATTCTCTACAGAGAATATTCGTGTCAAGGAATATTAAGCCCCCAGGCGCCCCGAGCTGGAGGCCGCCGCGAAGCTCGCCGGGCAGATCCGCTCCTCCGGAGCCGCCGTGACCCTTGTCGCCACGAGCACAATCGGCTCAACCGCGGCATCGAACTCGCCGCGCTCACGCAAGGGCTGAAGGCCGGCGACGTAGGCCTGGACTGCCTCGCCGGAGAACCGAAGGCCTCGCACGCCCCTTCCGAGGTCGTGTTCACCGTGCGCGCGACCATGTCCGGCTTGGAGCGCGAGCACATCCGCAACCGCACCCTCGAAGCCCGTGAGCGCCCCCGCAAGCGAGGCAAGACCACCGGCAGCGCGAGCGTCACCGGCCCTCCACCTGCGCGATCGGAAGATGAGCCTGCGCGACATCGCCAAGCGGCTCGTGGGCCGACCACCACCGGAGCCTGGAAGCCATCGCGTGGAAGTACCGCACCTGCTCACCCTGACGCGACCTGCCAGAAGAGCTCGGGCCCTTCCGGACCGCGCACAAACGCCTGATCAGGTCATCCATGGGCGGCACTTGGGCACGGGTTCTGGCGGCGGTACTTGCAGTGGTGGATGCCGATGACGAGGCGGGCTGGACGGTCTCTGCGGAGTCCACGGCTGCCGGGCTCACCAGCATTCCACCGGAGCTAGGAAAAGAGGGCGCCCGGCCGGTCCGAGCCCAACGACCACACGCTCGGGACGCCCACGTGGTGGCTTGAGCACGAAGGTCCACCTGGCTGTCCATCCATGTCACCGTGGGCCAGGCCGGTGACGCGTCGGCCTTCGAGGCGGGCATGGCCGGAATCCGGATTCCACGAAGCGGGGTCGGCAGACCAAGAACCCGGCCCGCGGTTGTCCTCGCTGATCGCGCCTATTCTTCCCGCGCGATCCGTGGGCATCTCGGTCGCCGAGGTATCCGGGCCGTCATTCCGCAGCCCGCGGACCAGGTCGGCCACCGCGTACGGCGAGGCCGCGCCGGAGGCCGCCCGCCTGGCTTCGACGCCGAGACATACAAGGAGCGCAACACCTCCTATGTGGGCTCGTCGCTGACCAGGCATGGCGACGCGCCACGGAGCGGAGAAACGCGGTGGTCCCGGCCTGAAGGCCCCCATAACATCCGCCTATGACGGAAAGCATCAGGATTGCAGGCGACGAGCATGACTCAGGGGCTGAAAGAGAGCTTTCCTGGCGGGCCAAGTCCGTCGGCCTCGTAGCACTCGACATAGACGACGCCGAGCTCATACACACCTGGCGATCCGACCCCGTAGCCGCCCACCAAATAGGCATCTGGCCGCGCTCACTCACCGCCATGCGCGAGCGCATCGAGCGCGACATCGAGGACGACGATCGCGACGACTTCCTTATCTACCCTTCCAGCGGCACTCCTGTCGGCTACGTTGCACTGACCAGCCAGAACATCGTCAACGGCACAGCCCAGGTCGAGCTGCTGCTCGCTGCTCAACATCGCGGGCACGGCCACGGCACAGCTGCCCTGGACGCTGTGGTGGACCTAGCCTTCGGCGAACTCCCGATGTATCGGCTCACGGCGGAAACGCACACCGACAACACCCCCGCGCTCGCCGTCCTTGCCAAGTCCGGCTTCACCCAGGAAGGAATCAGCCGCGCCGCCTGCCTGCACCGTGGCCGCCGCCACGACCTCGCCGTGTTCTCGCTACTCCGCCCCGAGTGGGAAGAGCTGAACCGTCCTCGTGCCTGGGACGCCTGACCGGCGGAGGGCTTGTCCACCACCCAGCCCAGCCAGGCGCGACACTCCTCAGAGCATCAAAGAGAAAGGCTCTAGGGGTGTCTGGCAAATGATCAGCTGGCTGGTTCGTGGAGCCAGAGGATCAGCGAGGGGTGATCGAACGCGCGATGGCACAGCACAGGCATGCCGACGGGTGACCGTCCGTCCGGCATGCAGGGGCCAATCTCACCCGTTCGATGACGAGTCAGCGCACGTCAAGCGATCTGGACACCCTCCGCGACCGCTCCCCAAGATCTGTGCCAGAACCGAGATGTGGAATCGCTTGCCGGGCGCGTTGGCCTCAGTGGATGGCCGACGGCGATTGCCTGCCCGTGATCGCTACGTGGGCGTCGTCTCTCGGCGTCGGGCCGCCGCCAACGGGGTGGCGGCGCCGTTCAGGCAGCGGTCGAAGAGTGCGTGCATGCGGGGGACGGGGAGGGACGGGTTGGCCGCGGCGCCCTCTGCGGTGCGGAGGTCGGTGAGGAGGGTTTCCAGGGTCTCCGGTGTCAGGGCCGGGTTGGCGGCGGCTGCCCGGCGTACTGCATCGTCGGGGTCTTCCAGCGGAGGTTCGGGCAGGGTGGGGTCGGCCGCGGCCAGGGCGCGTACCTCGGGGTCCGGGTGGCCGATGAGGTGGGTCCGGCCGGTGCGGGGGAACGCGGGCAGGGTCAGCAGGTGCGGCCGGTGGGCCGGGCGGGTCACGAAGACGTCCAGGAGAAGGTGCGGCGGAGCCAGTGGGTGGTGGCAGGCCAGCTGGATCCGTACCTCCTCGTCATCGTCCAGCGCCAGTGTCCCGACGAGCTCTGCGGGCAGGCCGGGCCAGCTCGCCGCAACCCGGCGGAGCACCGGTTCCTCGGACGTCGCGCAGGTGGCGTACCAGTCGGGCGAGGACTCGGTGGCCGGCTCCGTGATCGGGCAGGTGCAGTCGGGACCGTGATCGACCACACTCTGGACCGCCTCGAATTCGGCCCAGGTACGGATGGAGGGCTGGAGGCGGGCACGCATCCGCACGTCCTCGTCCGGATCCTGCCTCAGCTCCGTCGACGCCGGTCCCAGGTCGGGCCGGGTGGCGACCAGCCTGCGGATCTCTGCATCGGGGTGGCGGGCGAGCCGGGCGAGGGCGTCGGCCGGGGTATGGCGGTTCCCGGCCAGCGGGCGCACCTCGTCGTCCGCGAAGCACTGCTCGACGACCGCGGGTGACAGGGCACAGGTACCGAGCACGAACCACGTGTCGCGTGGTTCGAGGGACGGCAGTTTTGCCTCCACTGCCTCCGGGTCCAGCACCCATCTGCGTTTCCGCGCCGCCTTCCGCACCGCGGGGTCGGGGTCGTCGAGCAGGTCATTGCGCTGCGCAGCGGTGAGCGACTGCCACTGGAAGACGGCGCACAGACGGAGTGCGGGGTGGTCGTGACCGGCCATGTCCCGCGGGAAGGACCGAGGGACGTGCCGGGAGGACCAGAGCTCCCCGACGATGTCCTTTTCGGAGACCCTGCCGTCCTCGCCTCCTTCCTCGGCGGTCAGGAAGGTGACGAGGATGTCGTCCGGCAGGGGCCGGACCCATCGGGGCTGGACCCGGGTGCCGCGGGCGAGATGTGCACGGACGAGTCCCGAAGGGTCCGATGCCAAGGGAGCGAGTCGTGCGGGGTCGACGTACAGGTTGCGGGCGAGGGCGCGGCGGATCGGCTCGACCGGGTGGCGGAGGGCCGCGTCGATGACGGCGTCGGGCAGGTCGCGGCCCTCGCACATCAGCAGGCCGGCCTCACCGGCCGCTTCGTCCAGGAGGCGTATCAGCACGTCGGCGGGCGCCGCCGCGTTGAAGGCGATGCCGCGCAGCCACAGTTCACGGAGAGAGTCGGACACCATGTCATCCTGCCACCTCGCCTCCTGAACCGGGCCGCCCGATGGCTCCCTCGTTGGCGCTGACCTGCGGCTCCGTCCGCAGGGCTTCGACCATGACTGGTGAGGCGGCCGTCATCGAGATCGATTCTGACTTTCGCTCCGAGCGCGTTCGTGCGACGACGCAGCCGTCAGGCGCAGGTGGGCTTCATCGCTACCGCGTCCCGCCCATCCGGGGCGGCGGACGAGTCGCTGCCCCGGACCTACCGGAGGAGTACGGGTCAGGCGCCGGCTGCCACGCTCGTCAGCCAGGCGTTCCAGTCGCTCTCGTAGTCCAGTGAAGTGAGGAAGGAACGCGCGGCGGTCCAGTCTCCGGTGCGGTAGTGGCCGAGCACGGTGGCGACGTCGGCCGGGTGCTTCTCGACCATATAGCGGGCGGCGAGGTAGCCCCAGTTGTAGGTGCGGTTGACGTCGCTGTTGGCGTAGGTGGTGTCGAACAGCGTGCGCAGGGAGTACGTGTGCTTGCCGGCCTCGGCTACCGCGTTGGCGTAGGTGACGCCGCGGTAGGAGTAGGAGATGTACTCCGCGATGCCCTCGCCCCACCACACGGTGGGGGTGGTCTGACTGGCGCCGAAGTCGCCGTAGAGATTGAAGCGGCCGTCGAGGTAGTGGGTGTACTCGTGGTTGAGGTTCCAGATTTGCCAGCCGGGGCTGACGTCGGTGCGCTCGTAACATATGAACCGGGGCTGGTTGCCCGTCACGGAGGGGTCTCCCTCCAGGTACATGCCGCCGTTGTTGGTGTCGATGCCGTAGATCTTCCTCGCGTAGGCCTTGTAGTCGGCGCTCGAGTTGAAGACATCGACCTCGAGGGTGGTGTTGTGGTCGTTCGTGACCGGCCCAGAGTCCTTGGCGACGCTGTGGAAGTAGGCGTCCTGGTTGGCCAGGCTCGCGCAGGTCGCCGTCAGCTGGGCGGCAGTCATCTCCTGGGCCCGGATCCGCAGCGACGGGCTGCAGTCGTGGACGATCGGCAGGATGCGCGACTCCAGCCCGCCGCCGGCGGTTGCGCCGGGGGCGCCGTTGACCTTGCCGTGGGCCGGGCGCTGGCCCGGGTCCGCGAAGACGTGGTCCGGCTTGGGCTCGGCCTGGGCGGCCTGGGCGGGAGCGGCCGCGAAGGCCGATATGAGCAGGGCGGTGGCGATGGCCATGGCGCGCAAGATGCACTCCTGGGGAGGGGAGTTGGAGGGGCCCGTCCGCGACGGATGCTGAGTAAAATTGCACATGTCACATGGCTTTTCAATACTGTTCACAGGACGTACTGCGCTCGTTCGTCGCTCCATGGCTGAACCTGCCTGTGCGTCACCAGTCGTGGCGGCGAGAGTGAAGGCCGCGACTCTTCGCGCGGGGTCGGAGTGCCGTGATCGACGGAGGGAGCGCTCCGAACCCGCCGCACACGCCGGTACCTGCAGCAGGCGGTCGACGCCCTGGTCGAGGCCGAGTCGGCCCAGGTGGAGGCCTGTCGGCCGGCCGACGGACACCTGGCGGCCGCCGTCCCGCTCGCCTCGGGGCAGGCCGCGTCGGCGCTGGCGCGGTACGAGCGGTACGAATGGCGCACCGCCACCAGCCGCCGCCCCCCGATCGGCCCAGCTTCCCGTACGGGAGAGGCGCCGGCCGTCCTCGAAGTCGAAGTCCTTCCCGTTCAGCCTCTCGAGAAGCGTCGTTCCGTCCTTTTGAAGCACTGCGCGGGTCCCCTCGACGACCAGCGACTTCGGCCTTCGTGGCGTCGTGGAGCCCTGTTCCCTCGTAGTGCTGAAAGGGCCGGCACGCGCCGTCGGAACAGTCGCAACCACCGTCAAGCCACTGAGGGTCGCCCCCCGGCTCGTGTATCCAGCGCTGCCCGCAGCCGCTGATGAGTCATGCGGGCAGCGTTTACGATGCACGTCCTAGGGCGTGTCCGCAATGTCGGTCGGTCGTTACTCCGTTCGTGGTGCGACGTCATGAACTGACTGATCAGGCCTGGGAAGTGATCGGGCCGT